>NZ_JBICZA010000004.1:101936-336751 GCF_043201585.1 Streptomyces sp. NPDC048297 | reverse complement strand
ATCTCCGCGATCGCCTTCAGCCGCCGCTCGGCGGTGCGGAACGTACCGTGGGGCCGGGCGGGCGTGCCCTCGGAACGCGGGAAGAACTCGTACCACGACCCGTACAGGGCCCGCTCCCGCTCGACCAGCAGCGGCATCGGATCGGACGCGGTGACCAGATCCCGCACCGGATACCGGGACAACACCGCCTCCACCTCGGACGACAGAGCGCCCTTCAGGCGGTCGTGCACCGAGAGGGAGTCGTCGCCGAGCGCCACGGCGGCGGCCAGGACCAGGTCCCGTTCCGGGCCCCTGGGGACACCGGCCGCCGCACGCTCGTAGAGGTCGGCGCCCTCCTCCAGGACCAGGCCGGTGTCGATGCCCGCCGGGATCTTCACGCCGGCGATGTGCCGCCAGGTCGCCAGCGGGTGGCTCCAGGTCTCCACCCGGTAGGTCCAGCGGCCGGGGGCGTCCGGGGTGATCTCGGCACCCCAGAGATCGCTGCCGGGGGACAGCTCACGCATCGGGGTCCACGGGCCGCGCCGGCCCTTCGGATCCCGCAGGACCACATTGGCACCCGCCGCGTCGTGTCCCTCCCGGAACACGGTGGCGGTGACCTGGAACGTCTCTCCGGTCACCGCCTTCGCCGGGCGCCTGCCGCACTCCACGGCCGGCCGGACGTCACGTACCGGTACGCGGCCGATGGACGGGGTCCTGCGCATGGATCTCTCACCTCCGCCGTGCGCGAAGCCGGGCACCGGGCCCGGCTTCGCGATCCTGGATACGGTCCGGCAGCGGCCGGCCCGAGGGGGAACGCCATGTACGGTGCCAGGTCAGGGGCTTGGCGCCGTGGAACGCCGCTCCGGTGGCGGCGCGCGTCGGGCCGCCCGGCCCGGCTGCGGCCGCCCGTCCTGCTCGCGCAGATAGCCGGCCAGGGTGGAGCGCAGATACCGCTCGGCCGCGTCCGCGGCCTCGCGGGCACAGCGTTTTCCCATCAACACGCACAAGGTGTAGCCCGAATCCTCGAAGGTGGCCCGGACGGTGCGGTCGTGGGGCGAGGCGAGCATCACACGCTCCCACGCCCGGTAACGCCGCAACTGCCGGGCCACTTCGGCCTTGGCGGGTAGCAGCATCGCCCTCTTCACCTTCCACGCTCTCGACTGGGCGCGTTCCCGACGGTCGGGTGGCATCCGCGCACGGAAGGGCGCGGCACCGTTACGGCGATCGAGGCTTTCACTCATGGTGCACGTAGGGACACGCAACGTCCTGTTGGACGTTCAACGACCCGGCCGTTCGTGATGCTCGTGTTGCACGAATGGCGTAGCGACCCCACTGTGGAGGTGACTCAGAAGCGATCAACGCTCACGTTACGTGTCCGGGAACCCCTCCCGGACGGGGCGAGAGGGCTTCGCCGGTGAGGAGTAAGCGACAATGAAGACCGCAGTGCCCTGCTACTACCACCTCGACGTGGAAGTCAGCCCGGAAAGGGTGGGACAGGTCAGCCGCATCCTGGGCGCCCACCTGCGCTACTGGGACCTCGAGAACCTCGTGGACCCCGTGTGCCGCAACGCCGAACTGTTGTTGCGTGCGATCGACCAGCACGCCACGGACAAGGCCACATCCGTCGAGATGTGGTGGAACGGCCAGCACCTCATCACCGCCGTCGGCGGCGACGACCGTGATCTGCGCCCCGACCAGGATCTGCGCGCCTGTCTCGCGGACATCGCCGCGATGAGCGACGGCTGGGGCTGCTGCTCCTCCGAGACGGGCAGCAAGATCATCTGGTTCTCCCGGCGGGCCCGGACCGGCGAGCGCGTCCCGCTGGTGCCGACCGCTCCCGAGCCGAGCCTGCGCCAGGTGCTGCAAGTACCGCGCGCGCTGCCGGCGGCCGCCCTGGCCGCGCCGGCCCCAGCACCCGACGACGCCCTGGCGGGCGCCCGGTGACGGCTCGCAAATCCAGGAAAGGGGTGCCCGTGTGGAGCGGGCACCCCTACCCGTTGGGTGCCTCCTTCGACGGACAGGGCACCAACTTCGCGCTGTTCAGCGAGGTCGCCGAGCGCGTCGAGCTGGTCCTCGCCGACGACGCCGGCCGCCACAGGGCCGTCCCGCTGCACGAGGTCGACGGCTTCGTGTGGCACGCCTATCTGCCCGGCGTCGGCCCGGGGCAGCGCTACGGCTACCGCGTGCACGGCCCCTGGCAGCCGTCCCTCGGCCACCGGTGCAACCCGGCGAAGCTGCTGCTCGACCCGTACGCACGGGCCGTGGACGGCCAGATCGACAACCACGCCTCCTTGTACGAGCGCGCGCCCGACGGCCCCTCGCCGGCGAACAGCCGCGGGCACTCCATGCTCGGCGTCGTCACCGACCCGTCCTTCGACTGGGGCGACGACCGCCCGCCGAGCCGGCCGTACTCGGACTCCGTCATCTACGAGGCCCATGTGCGCGGCATGACCCGCACCCACCCGGAGGTCCCCGACCGGCTGCGCGGCACGTACGCCGGGCTCGCCCACCCCGCCGTGATCGAGCACCTGGCCTCGCTCGGCGTCACCGCGGTCGAACTGATGCCGGTGCACCAGTTCGTGCAGGACGGCGTGCTGACCGACCGGGGCCTCGCCAACTACTGGGGCTACAACACCATCGGCTTCTTCGCCCCGCACAACGCCTACGCCGCGTTCGGCAGCCGGGGCCAGCAGGTCGACGAGTTCAAGACCATGGTGAAGGCGCTGCACGCGGCCGGCCTCGAAGTCATCCTCGACGTGGTCTACAACCACACCGCCGAGGGCAACGAGATGGGCCCCACGCTCTCCTTCCGGGGCATCGACAACGCCTCCTACTACCGCCTGGTCGACGGCGACTGGGCGCACTACTACGACACCACCGGCACCGGCAACAGCCTGCTGATGCGCCACCCCTACGTGCTCCAGCTGATCATGGACTCGCTGCGGTACTGGGTGACCGAGATGCACGTCGACGGCTTCCGCTTCGACCTCGCGGCCACGCTGGCCCGGCAGTTCCACGAGGTGGACCGCCTCTCGGCGTTCTTCGACCTGATCCAGCAGGACCCCGTGATCAGCCGGGTCAAGCTCATCGCCGAGCCGTGGGACGTGGGGGAGGGCGGCTACCAGGTCGGCAACTTCCCGCCGCTGTGGTCGGAGTGGAACGGCCGCTACCGGGACGCCGTACGGGACTTCTGGCGGGCCGAGCCCGGTTCGCTCGGCGAGTTCGCCTCCCGGCTGACCGGCTCCTCCGACCTCTACCAGGCGAGCCGGCGTCGGCCGCGCGCCAGCGTCAACTTCGTCACCGCGCACGACGGTTTCACCCTGCGCGACCTGGTGTCGTACAACGACAAGCACAACGAGGCCAACGGCGAGGGAAATCGCGACGGCGAGAGGTTCAACCGGTCCTGGAACTGCGGGGCGGAGGGCGACAGCCGCGACCCGGCCGTCCTCGAACTCCGCGCCCGCCAGCAGCGGAACCTGATGGCCACGCTGCTGCTCTCGCAGGGCATACCGATGATCAGCCACGGCGACGAACACGGCCGCACCCAGGGCGGCAACAACAACGCCTACTGCCAGGACAACGAAGTCTCCTGGATCGACTGGGAGTTGACCGAAGAGCAGCGGACCCTCGCCGACTTCACCCGGTACGTCATCAACCTGCGCGCCGAGCACCCCGTGCTGCGCCGGCGCCGCTTCTTCCTGGGCGAGACCCCGACCAACCCCGGGCAGCCCCTGCCCGATCTGACCTGGCTGCGGCCCGACGCCCGGGAGATGACCGACCGCGACTGGCAGCGCCGCGACGCGCACTCGGTCGGCGTGTTCCTCAACGGCGACGCCATCGCGGAACGGGACGCCTACGGCCGCCGCGTCGTCGACGACTCCTTCCTGCTGCTCCTCAACGGCTACTGGGAACCCGTCGACTTCCGCCTCCCCGACGACACCTACGGGGAGCGCTGGACGACCCTCATCGACACCGCCGACCCCGAGGGCATCCCCGACGAACGCGAACGCAAGGCCGGGACCCGGCTCCGCGTCGAAGCCCGCAGCCTGATCCTCCTGTCCCGCCCCTCCACCGGGACCGGCTGACACCGGCCTCACCGGCGCACGAAGGCGCCTTCCGGTCAGGCCGGGGGGGCGCCTTCGTTCCGGTCGTAGGGCCGCGAGGGCGTGGTGCCGTATCGGTTCGGTGCCGTCAGGGTTCGGGGCTGTCTCAGGGTTCGGAGCTGTCAAGGTGGGGTGCCGTCAGGGTTTGGTGTGGGTGGTCACCGTGAACTGGGCGCCGTCCGGGTCCCGCAGGATCGCCTCCGTCTCGTCCTCGCTGAGGACGCTGCCGCCGTGCTTCTCGGAACTGCGGGCGCAGGCGGCGACGTCGCCGACCGCGAAGTGGATCTGCCAGTGCGGGCGCACGGACGGGTCGGGGGCCGACTCCGCGGCGCCCGAGTCGATGCGCGCGACCACCTCGCCCTTGCTGCGCAGCACCACCTCGTCGCCCTCGTACTCGACCTCGCAGCAGCCGGGCTTCCCGGAGGCCCAGTCGAGGATCTCGCCGTAGAAGAGCGCGGAGTCGAAGGCGTTGCGGGTGTGCAGCCGGATGAAGGTCGGGACGGCCCGCCGCCACGCCTCCCAGTTGGAGACCAGTTCGCCCTGCCAGATCCCGAACGCGGCGCCGTCGCGGTCGGCGAGCAGAGCGGCCCTGCCGGGCGGGAACGACAGCGGCCCGACCGCGGCCGTCCCGCCCCGCTCCCGGGCCCGTGCCACGGCCACATCGGCGTCCGGGACGGCGAAGTACGGCGTCCAGGCCACCGCCATCTGCCACATGCCGGCGACCGCGGCGATCCCGGCCACCGGCACACTGTTGGCCAGCGCGATCCGGAAGTGTTCCCCGAGCTTGACGCCGCGCCATCGCCAGCCCAGCACGGCGGTGTAGAACTCCTGGGTCGCCTCCAGGTCGCGGCTGGTCAGGCTCACCCAGCAGGGGGCTCCGAAGACGGAGTCCGTCGAGATGACGTCCCGCTTCCTGCGCGGACCCCCGTCGACAGGTGTGTCTTGGTTCATGACAGTCGCGTCCTGCTCCCGGGGCCCGGCGGCCACCGCTCTGCCACCAGTGTCCAACCGGAAGGGGCCCCGGTGCCTGTCGAACACCCCGGTGGCACGCGGCCGGGTGAGTGAGCACGATGGAGAACATGGCGGAGAGCGAGCCGGACCGGATCCTCGAGCTGCAGGCGGAGGTCCACCAGCTGAAGGAGGCCGTGGCCTCGCACGCGGTCGTCGACCAGGCGATCGGGATGGTGGTGGTCCTCGGCCGGGTGACCCCGGACCAGGGGTGGGAGGTGCTCAAGGAGGTCTCCCAGCACACCAACATCAAACTGCGCACCATCGCGGAGCTGATCCTGATCTGGGGCCGCCGGGGCGACATCGCACCGGAGATCCGCGCCGAGCTGGAGGACGCCCTCGACCGGTACGGGCCCACACAGGTCCCCGGGTCCGAACGGGACCTCCCGGCGGGGCACGACCTCAGGGCGGTGCGCGACGTCCCGGCGGAGCACGACCTTCCCGCCGCCGCGCCGGAGATCTCCCGCGGCACCGACGACTGAGGCTCGATCGGCGAGTGAGGCCCGGTCGGCCGGGTGAGGCCCGGTCGGGCGAGTGAGGCTCAGCCCGTCTCCGCGAGCAGTTCCTCGCGCAGCCGGTCGAAGCAGCCGCTGAGCAGCCGGGAGACGTGCATCTGCGAGATGCCGAGCTGCTGGGCGATCCGGCTCTGGGTCATCCCCCCGAAGAACCGCAGGTAGAGGATGGTGCGCTCGCGCTCGGGCAGGGCCGCGAGACAGGGCTTGACCGCAGCCCGGTCCACCACCAGGTCGAACCCCGGATCGGCGGTGCCGAGGGAGTCTCCGAGCGCGTACCCGTCCGTACCCGCCATCTCGGCGTCCAGGGACAGTGCGGTGAAGCACTCCAGGGCCTCCATGCCCGTACGCACCTCCGCCTCGCTCAGCGAGGTGTACGCGGCGATCTCGGCGACGCCGGGCAGCTGCCCCGAGCTGGTCTGTGCCAGCTCCTTCACCGCGCTGCGGACCCGGTTGCGCAGGTCCTGCACCCGGCGCGGGACGTGCAGTGTCCACATGTGGTCACGGAAGTGCCGCTTGATCTCACCCGTGATCGTCGGCACCGCATACGCCTCGAAGGCGCGGCCGCGCGAGGGGTCGAAGTGGTCGACGGCCTTGACCAGGCCGAGCGCGGCCACCTGGTACAGGTCCTCCAGGGACTCCCCACGGCCGCGGAACCGTACGGCGATCCGCTCGGCCATGGGCAGCCACAGCTCGACCAGTTCGTCCCGCAGCGCTCTGCGCTCGGGACCGTCGGGCAGCCCGGCGAGCCGCTCGAAGGAGCCGGCGGTGTCGGGCGCGTCGTCATGGGGGTGGGTTCTGGTGCTGCCAGTGACAGGCATCTCGCACCTCTCTCGGCAGGTGCTGGATGGACAGACACCGCGGGAGGCGCGCTCGGACCGTGGAAAAGGCACCGGGGCGTCCGGCATGAGCCGGCTCCCACGGGCGTGCCTCCTGTCCGAAGCACTGTCGGTCGCTTTCCCCCTGGGAAGCGGATCGAAACAAATGTTCCTATAAGGAATGAATTGTGAACAGTGGGTGACCGGCCGTGGGGGCTTGACCTGCCCTTGAACGCATTACCTCTGTAACAGAGGTAATCTTCAGGAGTGGAACCGGAGACCTTCACCGAGGACCTCGCCGACGCCCTGGTACGCATCCAGCGACTGGTCCGGCGCCGGCTGCGCAGCGGGCTCACCGGGCCGCGGCTGCGCGGTGCCGAGGTGGAGCTGCTGCGCCTGGTCGAGAGCCGGTCGGGCGTCCGCATCTCGGACGCCGCCCGAGCCCTGCACCTGGCGGGCAACTCCGTGTCGACCCTGGTCAACCAGCTCGTCAGGGACGGCTATCTGATCCGCGAGACGGATCCGGCCGACCGGCGGGCCGCCCGCCTGCTGCTCACCGACGCCGCTCGCAAGCGGCTCGCGGACTGGAAGCGACGCCGGGCCGAACTCGTCGGCCGGCACGTGGCGCTGCTGGACGAGAGCGACCGGGAAGCCCTGCGCGCGGCGCTCCCGGCCCTGCGCAAGCTCGCCGCCACCCTGCACGAGGAGGCCGAGGAGACATGACGAGCGACACCCCAGCCCCAGCCCCCGATCCGGTCCTGCCTCAGCCCCCGACCTCCGCCGACGCGGTCGCCTGCACCCGCCTCGCCTACGCCTTCGGGGACACCAAGGCCGTCGACGGCCTCGATCTGACCGTCCGCGAGGGCGAGGTGTTCGGACTGCTCGGCCCCAACGGCGCCGGCAAGACCACCGCCATCCGCTGCGTCACCACCCTGCTGCCCGTCCCCGCCGGCATGGTCCGCGTCTTCGGGCACGACGCCGCCCGGGACCGCATGGCGGTGCGCCGCCTCCTCGGTTACGTCCCGCAGCAGCTGTCCGCCGACAGCGGGCTCACCGGACGGGAGAACGTGGCCCTGTTCGCGCGCGTCTTCGACGTGCCGCGCCGCGAACGCGCCGAGCGTGTCGCCCAGGCCCTCGCCGCCGTCGACCTCGCCGACGCCGCCGACCGGCTCGCCGGCACCTACTCCGGAGGCATGGTCCGCCGGCTCGAACTCGCCCAGGCCCTGGTCAGCGCGCCCCGCCTGCTGATCCTCGACGAACCCACCATCGGTCTGGACCCCATCGCCCGCACCGGCGTCTGGCAGCACATCAACGCCGTCCGCGCCGCCACCGGCATGACCGTCCTCGTCACCACCCACTACATGGACGAGGCCGACCAGTACTGCGACCGCGTCGGCCTGATGCACCGGGGCCGCGTCCGCGCCCTGGGCACCCCGGACGAACTGCGCCGGGGGCTCGCCGAGCGCCGGGCGACGGACACCCTGCCCACGCTGGAGGACGTCTTCCGCGATGTCGCCGGCAGCGGCCTGGACGACCAGTCAGGAGGAGGTTTCCGAGATGTCCGAAGCACCCGCCGCACCGCGAACCGGGTCGGCTGACGGCACCGGCACGGCCGGCTCCGCGCCCGACGCCGGCGCCGCGCCCACCCCCGACACCGGCGCCGTGCACACCCCCGACACCGGCGCCGTGCACACCCCCGACACCGGAGCCGTGCACACCCCCGACACCGGAGCCGTGCACACCCCCGACACCGCGCCCACCGCCGGCTCCGCGCCCGCCACGGGCCCGGCCACCGCCGGCCCCGCCGCTGTCAGCGCCCTGCTGCTCAGCCCGCCCCCGCCGCGAGCGGGCTGGCGGGTGCTGCCCGCCCGTGTCGTCGCCATGTGCGCCGTCGAACTGCAGAAGCTGCGGCACGACCGCACCGAGCTGTACACCCGTGCCGTCCAGCCCGCCCTGTGGCTGCTGATCTTCGGTCAGACCTTCACCCGGATCCGGGCGATACCCACCGGCGGGGTCCCCTACATCGACTACCTGGCGCCCGGCATCATCGCCCAGTCCGCGATGTTCATCGCGATCTTCTACGGCATCCAGATCATCTGGGAGCGGGACGCCGGCGTCCTGAACAAGATGCTCGTCACCCCGACGCCGCGCTCGGCGCTCATCACCGGCAAGGCGTTCGCGGCCGGAGTGAAGTCGCTGATCCAGGCCGTCGTCGTCATCGTCATCGCCGCCGTGCTCGGCGTCGCCCTGACCTGGAACCCGCTGAAGCTGCTCGGCGTCGCCGTGGCCGTGGTCCTCGCCTCCGTCTTCTTCTCCTGCCTGTCGATGACCATCGCGGGCATCGTCCTCAGCCGCGACCGGCTGATGGGCTTCGGACAGGCGATCACCATGCCGCTGTTCTTCGCGTCCAACGCCCTCTACCCCGTCTCGATCATGCCCGGCTGGCTCCAGGCCGTCAGCAAGGTCAATCCGCTGAGTTATCAGGTCGACGCGCTGCGGGGTCTGCTCCTGGGCACTCCGGCCCACCTCGGCGCCGATTTCGGCGTGCTGGCGGTGGCCGCCGCCCTCGGTATCGCGGCGGCCTCCTCACTGCTCGGCCGGCTGGCCCGCTGATCTTGTCGCGGACGTGATGTGCGGCACGCGCCGGACGCCGCCGGGAACCCCTTCGGCGGGATTCTTCCTGGGCAGCGCTTGATCAGCGATCAAAGCGGGCGAACCCGCTGGCCACAGCGCATTCCGCTCATTTGACAGTGCGCTGAGCACACGGATAGACAGCATCTCTTGAGAGGTCGAGAGGGGCACCGTGTACGAGCCGAACGTGGTCGGGGACTGGCAGGAGTACGACGAGCATGCCGGTCTGCGGATCCGTGTCCACCGTCTGGAGGCGGCCGAGCCGCCCCGCGGGCGCGACGACGCCGCGGCGGGTCTGACCTACTTCCGTGTCCGGGTGACCGTCGAGAACCGCGGCACGCGCCACTACGGCATCCATCTGGAGGACGGCCAGATCGACGTCCGGGTCGGCCCCGACGGGGAGGGCGCGTTCGTCGACTGGCGCAGCACCCAGTTCATCGAGGGTTTCGACGTCTACCCGCTGCGCCGGGTCACCGCCGTGCTGTACGCGGCCGCTCCGGAGGCCGCGCTCACGCACATCGACATCCAGGTCCAGTTGCGCGTGGACGAGGAGTGGACGGACCGCCGGCTGTGGGCCGGCGGCATCGGTGTCGCCGAGGCGACGGCGGCCGCCACGGCGTCGAGCACCGGACCTGGCAGCCTGGCCCACCAGCTGAGCGCCTTCCTCAAGGACCAGACGGAGCCGGGAACCGCCTGACAGCGGCTGGGGCGGCAGGAGCTTTCCGGGTACCGCCGGGGACGGCAACGGGCCCGCGGCAGCCGCAGTCGGCTCCCACGACCCCGCAGTCCCAGGGCCCCGCAGTCCCGCGGCCCCTGTCGTCCGTGCTGGATGCCGGGTGCTCAGTGCGGGATGCCGTCGATGATCTCCCGCGCGCCCTGCCGCAGCAGTGCCACCGCGACCGAGGTGCCGAGCGTGGCCGCGTCGAGCCGGCCCGCCCACTCGTGGGCGTTCAGGCGGGTCTTGCCGTCCGGGGTGAACACGCAGGCCCGCAGGGACAGTTCCCCGCTGTGGTCCACGCGCGCGTAACCGGCGATGGGGCTGTTGCAGTGCCCCTGGAGCACGTGCAGGAACATCCGCTCCGCCGTCGCCTCCCGGTGCGTGGCCGGGTCGCCGAGCCCGCTGACCGCGTCGATCAGCTCCGCGTCGTCCTCCCGGCACTGCAGGGCGAGGATGCCGGCGCCGATCGGCGGCATCATCGCCTCCGGCGACAGCACCTCGGTGATCACGTCCTCGCGGCCGATGCGCTCCAGGCCGGACACGGCCAGCAGCAGCGCGTCCGCCTCGCCCGCGGCCAGTTTCTCCAGCCTGCGGTTGGCGTTGCCGCGGAACGGCACGCACTCCAGGTGCGGATGCGTCGCGGCCAGCTGCGCGATCCGGCGCACCGCGGAGGTGCCGATCCGGGTGCCGGCGGGGAGCTCGTCCAGGGTGAGACCGCCCGGGTGCACCAGCGCGTCCCGGATGTCGTCCCGCTTCAGGAACGCGGCGAACACCGTGCCGGCGGGCAGCGGCCGGTCGGCGGGCACGTCCTTGACGCAGTGCACCGCGAGGTCGGCCTCCCCGGCCAGCAGGGCCGCGTCCACCTCCTTGGTGAACGCCCCCTTGCCCTCGACCTGGGACAGATCGCCGAGCCACTTGTCGCCGGTGGTCTTCACGGGCACGACCTCGGTGCGCACACCGGGGTACAGGGCGGCCAACTCGCCGCGCACCCGCTCCACTTGGGCCAGTGCCATGGGGGAGTCGCGGGAGACGATACGAATGAGTTCCGGGACGGGCATGGGGGACACGATAGACCCTTCGGTGAACTGTGAAGACCATGTTCACGGCAGCGCGGCGCCGAGTTCCACGGCACACGGAGCCGCCGTCAGGGCCTGCTCGTCGCCGCGGTCCGGGCCGTGTGCGGGCTCGGTGCCCACAACTCCCGCGGCAGCGGGTCGAGACAGCCGGTCCAGGCAGCGGATCCGGGCAACGGGTCCGGACAGCGGTCCAGGCGGTGCAGGAGGACGCCCGGGGCCGTCGCCGCGTGGACCAGCATGGCTTCTTCCCCTGGACCGCGGGTGGCATGGCAGTGGGGCGAGACCCGCGCCCGCTCCATGAACCGGTCGCGCGCCCTCGTCGAGGCCGGCCTCCTCGCCCGCCCGGCTCGGGACCGGCCCGGGACCGGCTTGGGATGTGACGAAGACTTCGCCCCTCCCCGTTTGCCCCCGGGCATCCGCTGCGCGTAGCGTGCTCGGTAGACAGAACGTTCTATCTATTGGAGTGCCGCGTGACTCGCACCTCTCCGGCCCGCACCATCGTGCTGATCCATGGGCTCTGGATGACTCCGCGCAGCTGGGAACGGTGGACCGAGCGCTACCAGTCGCTGGGGCACCGGGTCATCGCCCCCGCCTGGCCAGGTCTCGAAGGCGAGGTCGAGGAGATCCGGCGCGACCCGTCCCGTGTCGCGGGCCTGGGCCTGGGTGAGGTGGTCGCCCACTACGAGCAGATCATCCGGGGGCTGGACGAGGCGCCCGTCCTCATGGGGCACTCCTTCGGCGGCGCCATCACGCAGATCCTGCTGGACCGCGGCCTGGGCAGCGCCGGCGTGGCCATCGACTCGGCCCCCGTCAAGGGCGTGCTTCCGTTGCCGTACACCACCCTGAAGTCGGCCTGGCCGGTCCTGGGAAACCCCGCGAACAAGAACAAGGCGATCTCCCTGACCCCGCGTCAGTTCCACTACGCCTTCACCAACACACTCAGCGAGGAGGAGTCCGCGGCGGCCTACGAGCGCTACCAGGTGCCCGGCTCGGCCCGCATGCTCTTCCAGGGCGCCTTCGCCAACGTCAACCCCCGTGCCGTCACGAAGGTCGACCCTCGCAACCCGCGGCGCGCCCCCCTGCTGTTCATCGCGGGCGGCGCCGACCACATCGTGCCGCCGAAGCTGAACAAGGCCAACGTGCGTCTGTACCGCAAGTCCCCGGCCGTCACGGAGTACCGGGAGTTTCCCGGCCGCTCCCACTTCATCGTCGGCCAGGACGGGTGGGAGGAAGTCGCCGACCACGCGCTCGACTGGGCGGTCCGGCACCAGCCCGGTCTCGTCTGACCGCCTCCACACGATTCTCTGACCGCGTTCACCTGATTCAAGGAGAAACCCGATGTTCCACCGTCGTTCCGTCCGTCCCGCCGCTCTCGGTGCCGCCGGACTCGGCCTCGCCGCCGCTCTGACCACGGCCGCCTCCGCCTCCGCCACCCCCGACCACCGCACCGCGCCGAAGACCAAGCCGACGGTCGTACTCGTGCACGGCGCGTTCGCGGACGCGTCCGGCTGGAACAAGGTCGCCAAGGACCTCCAGGGCGACGGCTACAAGGTCGTCGCGCCCGCCAACCCCCTGCGGGGCCTGCCGCAGGACGCCACCTACATAGCGAGTGTCCTCAAGAGCGTCAGCGGGCCGGTCGTCCTGGTCGGGCACTCCTACGGCGGCGCGGTCATCACCCAGGCCGCGGCCGGAAACCCGCAGGTCAAGGCGCTCGTCTACATCGCCGCGTTCATGCCCGACAAGGGCGAGAACCTCGGTGAGCTGTCGGCCAAGTTCACCGACTCCGACCTCCAGCCCGCCCTGAAGCAGGTCCCCTACGCCAACGCCGACGGCACCGGCGGCGCGGACCTCTACATCGACCCCGCCAAGTTCCGCTCGGTCTTCGCCGCGGACCTGCCCGCCTCCCAGACCGCGCTCATGGCGGCGGAGCAGCGCCCCATCAGCGCGAGCACCTTCGGCGACAGCGCCACCGAGGCGGCTTGGCGCACGATTCCGACGTGGGCGCTGGTCGCCAAGCAGGACAAGGCCCTGGGCACGAAACTCGAACGCTTCGAGGCCGAGCGCGCACACGCCCACACCGTCGAGGTCAACAGCTCGCACGTCCCGATGATCTCCCGCCCGCACGTCGTGAGCCACCTCATCGAGAACGCCGCACGCGCGACGTCCAAGTAGGCGCACGCACACCCGCGACCTGCCGGCCGGCCCTCGCCCCCAACGGGCGGGGGCCGGCCCCGTGTTCGTCAGAGGCGAGGGAACCGGGCCGGTGTCAGCCCGTGGCCAGGAGTGCGGTGACGCCGTGCGCCAGGGTGCGACTCGCGGACTGCGGGTCGCCCAGGTATCCCGCGACCATCGCGCCGTCGCGCAGGGCCATCATGGCGTCGGCCGACCGTGCGGGGTCGGCCGCGCCGGCCTGCTCGAAGGCGTCCCGCAGCACCTGGCGGAACCAGTCCCGGTGCGTCAGTACCGCCTGGTGGACGATGCTGTCCCGCTCCGGGTACTCGGCGGCGGCATTGATGAACGGGCAGCCGCGGAAGCCGGGACCGCACAGTTCCTCCCCGATCCCCTGCGCCACGGCCGCCAGGAGGGCCGAAGGATCGTCGATGACGTGCCCGGCCGCCGCCAACTGTGTGCGGATCTGCTGGTCCTTGGCTTCCAGGTAGGCCCGTACCAGGTCGTCCTTGCCCTGGAAGTGCCGGTAGAAGGTGCCTCGGGCGACGTCCGCCTCCGCCATCACACGGTCCACGCCGACCGCCCGGATTCCCTCCGTGTAGAAGAGCCGGCTCGCCGCCGCCAGGAGTCGCTCCCGTGCCTCCGAGCGGCGGCCCGGTCCTGGTGTGTCCTTCGGTTTCGACATACGTCCAGTATATAGAACGTTCTGTCCAATTAAGGGTCGCGCCGGATGCGGCGGGGTCGGTCCGTCCCGGCTCAGGCGTTCGGGTCGAACGGTATGCCGGAGGGCTTCGCGGAGGAGAGGTGCGAGGCGAACGCGCTGTCCTTCAGACCGAAGTCGGCACTGCCGAAGTCGTACGAGCTCAACGTGTCGCGCAGGCCCGCCGGGTAGCCGTTCCAGCCGATCAGCGGCGGGTACTGCCAGGTGCCCTTGTGGTTCTCCGGCGGCTCGTCGTTGGAGTTCGCCAGCCGGAAGCAGTGGGTGCTCACGCCGTCCTTGTGGTAGACGATCTTCGCGTGCGTGCCCTCGAAGCGGACCTCGGACACCGGATGCACGGTGAACGAGCCGTGGTTGGACGTCGACACGTACTGGATCCGGTTGTTCTGCACCCAGACCACGACATGTTCCCAGTCGTGCCGGTGCGCGCCGAGGCTGATGCCCGGGATCGCCTGGTCCTTCTCGAAGTAGAGGCCGTACAGGTAGGCGCACCAGCCGTTGTCGCACTTGTAGCGCGAGTAGCTGTTGGTGTTGTCCAGGTCGGAGGCGTCGCGGCAGCTGCCGTTCAGCGCGCCGGTCGGGTTGAGGCCGGGGTTGACGCTGCCGTCCGGGCCGATGGCCGGGGTCGGGTAGCAGCCGTCCGTGTCGTAGTCGAAGGCGGGCTGGTACGTCCTCTCGACGGCCTCGGCGTTGCCCGGCAGCGCCGGGGGCGGGGCGGCGAACGCGACGGCGGGGAAGGCGAGGACGAGAGCGGCGGCACCGGCGAGTCCGGTGAGCCATCTCCGGGGCCGGATACGGAACGTCCGCGACGGCACAGGTTCCTCCAACAGCGGTGGGGGGCAAGGGAGTTCAGGATCCCCAGCACGCCTGCCGCTGCCAAGGGGCCACGGGCGTCCCCGTGGTGAAACCCCGCCCAACAGCCGGCTCCCCGCCCCGGCTCACACGAGGTCGTCCGGCACGTCGGCCGCCGACTCCTCGGGCGTGAGGTCCGGGCGCAGCCGCAGCCAGGACGGCTGGCGCAGCAGACCGGCCCGGGTCCGGGTGCTGTAGGCGACCTCGCCGACCAACCGGGGCAGCACCCAGTGCGCGTCCGGCACGGACGGTACCGGGTCGAAGGGGCAGCGGCTGCTCGCGGCGGCCCGCAACAGCGCCGCAAGTTCCGCGCGTTCCCTCTCGCTCCAGCCGGTGCCCACCCGGCCGACGTACCGCAGCCGGCCGCCGGCGCGCTGGCCGACCAGCACCGCGCCGGGCAGTCCGGTCAGCCGCCCCTTGCCGGGCAGCCAGCCACCCACGATGACGTCCTCGCCGCGCATGTTCCGGATCTTGATCCAGGCCCGGGACCGCACTCCCGGCTCGTACGGCGAGTCCAGCCGCTTGCACACCAGCCCCTCCAGGCCGTGTTCCCGGGTGGCGCGCAGCGCCTCG
Source organism: Streptomyces sp. NPDC048297 (assembly GCF_043201585.1). NCBI lineage: Bacteria > Bacillati > Actinomycetota > Actinomycetes > Kitasatosporales > Streptomycetaceae > Streptomyces > Streptomyces sp. NPDC048297. Next base: position 321,594 of record NZ_JBICZA010000004.1, on the reverse strand, counting down.
GCACCGTGCCCGGTCACCGCGCCCGGCGTCGACCAGTACGGCCCGGCCAGGCCCAGCCCCTCCAGCCGCGCCCGGCGCCGCGCGTACGGGATCCGCAGCAACGGCCCCTCCAGGAACGGCACGTCGAACAGCACCAGGTGGACCGCCACCCGGGCGGCCCGGCGGGCGGCGAGCGCGGGGGAGTGGGCGAGGCCCATGCGTGTCTGCAGCAACTGGAAGTCGGCCCGCCCGTGTTCGTCGAGCGCCAGCACCTCGCCGTCCAGCACGGCGGCCGTGCCGCCCAGGGCGCCGCCGAGGGAGCGCAGTTCGGGGTAGGCGGCCGTGATGTCCTCACCCGACCGGTTGCGCAGCAGCACGCTGCCGTCGCCGGGCAGGTAGGCCATCACCCGCTGGCCGTCCTGCTTCGTCTCGTACGCCCACCGCGCGTCCTGGGACGCGGGCGGCAGCGTGCCGGGGGTGGCGAGCATGGGCGCGATGATCGGCAGGGTCACGGCGGTCACGGCACAAGGTGTCGACCGCCGCCGCCGACGTCACGCACCTTCCGGCCCGGGTTCCCCTGAACGGCCCCGCCGGCAGCCGGTGAACCGGGCTCGGCCGAGGGCGCCCGGGTCGGGGCGCCAGGTGCCCGCCATCAGGGCCCCATGCGCACATGATCCGGGCCGAAGGCGCACGCCATCAGGGCCCCATGTGCACGTACGGGGCCCAGAGCCATGGACTGAGCGGATAGCGCACGCGCAGGTCGCGGGTCGCTCGGTGCAAGGCCTCCGCGGGCGCGGCTCCCTGTGCCATCAGGCCGTACAAGGTCGCGGTGAACCCGGTGGCGTCGCCGTCGGCGACCTCCCACAGGGTGGCGATCACATGGGTGAAGCCCGCCAGTTGGAACGACGAGGCGACATGGTGGGCCTCGTCGGCGAGGTAGTACGAGCCGGCGGCGGATCCGCACGAGGCGAGGAAGGCGAACTCGGCGTCGAGGGAGAGCTTCGAGATGTCCGGCAGCGTCAGTGAACCGTTCTGCAGCACGAGTTCGTTGGCCGTCCTGGCGAACGCGTCGGCCTGCGCGTGGCAGGCGAAGTGGGCCCAGGAGTGTGCGGTGAGTTCGCGCAGCACGGCCTGCTTCGTGGCCGCGTCGCCGGTCAGGACGGTGGTCCGGGGGAACAGCTCGGCGAGCGCCTGCGCGTCCGCCGCCGCGTGTCGCAGGGGCGTGGCCCCGGGCGCCTCCGGGGTGGCCACCACCAGCAGCCGCGGATCGTCGCCGACGCGGGAGAGGGGGGAGAGGGGGGAGAGGGGGGAGCGGGGGGAGAGGCGGGAACCGTCGTGCTCGGTGCCCTTCGGGCGCAGTGCGTCGAGCGTGGTGGTGTACGACGACATCGCGAAATCGGCGATACCCTCCCACGTCCCGTTCCTGTCCTTGTCCCCGTTGCCGTCTTCCTCCCCGTTCTCGGCGCCTTTCGTGTACCGGCCGGCCGCGTGCAGGGGCATCAGGCTGAGGATGCCGGTGGGGCACCACCACAGGCGGGGAAGCGGGTCACCGCCGGGTTCGAGCCCCAGGTGCCGGACGACGGGTTCGGCGATCGCCTCCCACAGCCAGGTGAGCGTCTCCTGGACGACGATGCCCGCCTCCCACCGCTGCTCGGCGGACTCGGCCGGGTCGTGCAGCGAGCCGACCGCCAGCCTGAAGGCCTCGAACCACTCTCCCGCGGACCTCAGATCGGCCCGGGGCAGCGGCACACAGACCGCCGTGCCCTCGGCGATGACGATCGCGTCGCTGCGTCGGCGAGCGAGGTTGACGACCACCACCGGTCCGTCCACCGTCAGCTCGCCGAGATCGGGCACTCCCGGCCGCAGGAAGCTCCCGAAGCCGGGCAGCCCCCGGATCTCGTCCCGGACCCGCTCCCAGGAGCGGACGGTCAGCCGGTGCGTGTCCCTCGCGGAACCGGGCACCTCGCCCGGGTCACGGTCGTCGACCGCGCCGAAGGACGTCATCGCCTCCCCGAGCCGGCTGAACTCCTCGGCCAGTTCAGGGGCTTGCCGCCGCAGGTCCGACAGATCGCGGCGCGTCTCGGTGAGCTGCCCGAGCAGGATGCCCCGCCCGCGTTCGAGAAGGTCCAACGCCCTTAGCGGATCGTCCAGTTGCAGCGCGCAGGCCGCGGCCTGCGAGGCGAGCAGCAGTTCGTCCGTGAGGAGCAGCTCGCGGTCGGACCGGTCGAGCCGGTGCCCGACCAGGCGGGGCAGGAGGTCCACCGCGGCTTCGTAGTCCGTGGCCGCGCCCTCCCAGTCGCCCAGTCCGGCGGCCAGATCAGCGGCGGCCTCGGCGGCGGCGAGGCGTTCCGGAAGGGGAAAGTGCGCGGTCCGGTGGACCCGGCGCCTCAGATCGAGCGCCTCCGCACCCCAGTCCTCGCGCGCATCGCCCCGTCGCGCCAGGACACGGGACAGCGTCATCAGCGCGCGCACATGTCTGTGGTCGTCCGCGTTCGCTCGGGCCACGGCCTCGCGCGTCACGGACTCGGCCTCGTCCAGCAGGGACGGAGCCCCGTCGTGGCGGTGGACCTCGGCCAGAGCGGCGCCCAGGTTGGTGGCCCGTACCGGCCAGTCCGGATCGTCGGCATCGCTCGTCCGGACCGCCTCGCGCAGCAGTTCGACGGCTTCTCGCGCGTCCTGCGCCGACGAACGGTCCCGGGCCCGCCCCAGCAGCACGATCGCCAGGTAGGACAGGGAGACGGGACGCCCTCGACTGTCCGGGGCGCGCAGGGCCAGGGACGTCCGGCCAAGGTCCACGATCGCGTCGAGTTCGTGCTCGTACGCGGCCAGGGGCTCGGCGAAGACGTCCGTGAAGAGGTCCGGAGCGCTCTCGCGTGCGCGACGGGCCATGGCCATGATGGAGGCGAACTGGCGGGTGTGCTGCATCCGCGCTTCCGCCAGCCGTGCCATGGCGTCCGGGGTCGTGCGCCACCCGTCGGGGCCCGAGGCGGCCTCTTCGAGGACGTCCATGGCCTCCAGCAGAGCCGTGCTGTCCCGTGAGACCTCGTAGACCCAGGTCAGGCAGACGCCCAGTTCCAGCAGGGACAGGCACCGGTCGAAGGAGCCCTCCGGGGCGAATCGGACGGCGGAGCGGCACACCGGAAGCAACTCGTCGAGGAGCCGTCTGTCCCATGTGCTGCCGTATGCGGCCATGAGGGCGCCCACGCAGGTGCCCAGGAGCCGGCGACGCTCGTCGTCGTTCAGCGTCGGGTCGTCGAGATATCCCCGGGCCAGTCTGAGGGCTTCGTCCAACGCCGACTCGTCCCGGGTCAGTTGGAACTCGACGCGGTAGCAGTCGATGAGGTTGTGCCGCGTGCGGCGTACCTCGACGTGGTCGCCGGGGAGTTCGGCGACCACGGATTCGAGAAGTCGTCTTCCCTCCGCCACGGCCTCGCTGTCGTGGCCCAGTTCACCCCGCAGCGTCAGCGAGTGGCCCAACTCGACGCGCACCGGGGCATGGTCGGGATGGCGGGAGTCCAGGCGCTCGGCCGCCGTCCGCAGCACGGTCACCGCGTTGTCGGCATCGGCGAGGCCGCCTGTGGCCTGCGCCAGCTCCTTGTGGGAGAGCCCGGCGTTCATCAGCTGGGCCATGTAGGCCGGATGGGAGGGATCCAGCAGGCGGGCAGCCGCGTGGTTGAGGCCCGCGGACTCGCGCAGTGCCCCCACATCGCGCAGCAGCAGCGCCTTCACCCGCAGGACGTTGCCCAGGCTGGAGACGGCCAGGGTGTCGGCCGGAGCCAACTCCTGTGCACGGCGCGCCCACCGTTCGGCTTCCGCGATGTCGTCGTGGCTGTCCGTGCCGGAACCGCTGCCGAGGCTCCCCGTACGGCGGCCGTCCACACGGGACTTGAGTGCGTTGGCGAGACCGGCCATCCAGCTCACGGCAGCCGGCCCGGTCCCGTCCGCGCCGGACAGCGCGGCGCGCAGGACCTCGACCGCCTCGTCCAGCGCGGCAGCCTCGCGCGTGGCCTCGTAGGTCATGCGCAGGCACATGCCGAGGTCCGCCCGGTACGCGCGCCGTTGGCCGTCACCGGACGCGGTGTGGGCGACGAGCCCGCGCAGTACACGGGCTCGGGCATGGAGCAGGGCGGGATTCGCCTGGGCGACGGCGAGCGGCACCACCTTGAGGAGAGTGCCGAGGACGTCACGAGCCCGGGTGTCGGCCGGATCGCACTCGTCGGCCGCACGCTCGACGTAGGCGCCCGCCTGGCGGACCCACTCCTCGCGGGGGGTGCGCAGATGGTCCTCGATCAGCGCCGCCGCCAGCCGCAGCCGCACCTGCACCCGTATCTGGGGGTCCTCGGACTTCTCCTGGACACGGTCCCATGCCGCCACCGCCAAGGAGAGCAGCCGTGGGTCGCGTCCGGCCACGCCGGGCGCCGGTCGCTGATGGGCGGTCAGCAGGTTTCCCCCGAGCGGGGCGAGCAGGGCGACGGCCTGTTCGTCGATGACCGATGCGAGCGAGTCGATCGTGCGTGCGGTCCAGCCGACGGCCGCCTCCAGCGAGTCGGGATCCCCGTCCCGCGCGTGGCGTCGCAGAAGGACCTCGACCAGATTGATCTGCAGCATTTCCGGCAGCGCCCCGATCTCCCGCAGCATGCCGATGCCGCGTTCGAGCAGAGCGACGGCCGCGTCGAGGTGCGCCGGGTCGCCCGTGGTCCGGTAGGCGGTGGCGTGCTCGGTCGCCTGGTCGCCGAGCCGCAGGGCTTCTTCGAGCGGCTGTGCCGACGCCTGTTCCCGCGCTTCCCGCGCGAACACGGCGTCGAGCGCGTCCGGCACCGCGTCCGGCATCCGCCGCCACAACGGACGGAAGAACGCCAGGGCCTGGTGGAAGTCCGTTCCCTCGAACGAGTTCCGGGCCATGCAGCGGAACCAGTGGAACCACCCCAGCACATGGGCGGCTTCGTCGCTCCAGGCGCTGCCCAGCGACTCGGCCAGCCCCGCTGCCGCCGCCTCGGCCTCGGGTCCGAGCACCTGCTGCGGATCGAAGGTCGAGGCGAAGCGTTCGATGTGTGCCCGCAGCGCGGTGAGTGGCGTGTCGTTCATCTTCTCCATCGCTTCCCCCGGTGGTGGCCGTTCGGCGGTCGGCGCCCGTACCATCATGCGGCGTCGCGGACGCGTCTTCCCCATGAGCGGCAAAGAGCGCCGAAGACCGGCAAGAATCAGCACGAAGCGGCAAAGGGCGGCGAGGCGCGGCAAAGAGCGGCAAAGAGCAGCAAAGAGAAGCAAGGAGCAGCATGGAACGGCGGGACGATGTCGCGGCATGGTGCGAGACGCTCCCTCTCCTGCGGCGGCTCGCCGCCGCGCGGGGCCGCTCGGAAGAGGTCACGCAACTGGTGCGCCGTCTGCGGACCGACACCGACGTGGTGGCACAACTCGACGAACTGGGGCGGCAGTTCGGCATCCCGGCCGTCGGATCGAGGTCGGTCGTGGGGGTGCCCGGCGTCACTCCGGGGGTCCCGGTCGACGGACTGTTCGTCTGCCCCGCGGGCCGCTGCGACCGGGACTGGGTGCGGGCCCCGGGCGTGGTTACGCCCCAATGCCACCTCTTCGAGGAGCCGTTGGCCCGGTCGGCGCCGGAGCGGCGCACCCGGTGAACCCCTTCCTCAACGAACTCGCCAAGCAACTGGCCGGCAAGTGGCTCTCCCTGCTCGTCGTCCCCGGGGCCCTGTTCGTCGGCTCGGTCGCCGTGGGCCGGCGGATCCGCCTAGGACAGTGGCCCGGTGACCACCGGTTCGTGACCGACCTCCAGCAGGGCAGGGCGTCCGCCGGGCAGCTCGCCACTGTCGTACTGGGCGCCCTGTTGCTGTCGGCCTGGGCGGGGTTGCTCGCGCAGGGCGCGGGAAGAGCCGTCCACTGGCTGTGGCTCGGGCAGTGGCCCGGACGCGTCGGCGAGGCACTGGCCGGCCGGCGCCGTCGCCGCTGGACCCGTGCCCAGGAGAGTTACGAACAGTCCTACCGCGAGGGGCGGTCCGACGAGGATCTGGCGCGACTGGCCCACCTGCGCAACCGCATCGCCCTGGCGCCTCCCACGAGGCCGACCCGCATGGGCGACAGCATCGCGGCCCTGAGTGCCCGCGTCCGCGTCGACTACGGCCTCGACCTCGAATACGGCTGGCCGCGACTGTGGCTGGTGCTCCCCGAGGACACCCGGGCGGTGGTGGACGAAAGCAAGGAGGCGTTCAACAGGTCTGCGAGCCTGGCCGGTTGGGGTGTTCTCTACGTCCTTGCCGGATCGGTGTGGTGGCCGCTGGGGCTCGCCGGACTGGGCATCCTCCTCACCGCCGTCGTCCGAGGCCGCTCGGCCGTCGAGAACCTGGCCCTGCTGATGGAGTCGGCCGTCGACCTCCACGGGGCGAACCTCGCCACCTCGCTGGGCATCCCCGTCCCGGAGGGCCGCCTCACACCCGACATCGGCCGCGAGATCACGCGCGCGGTCCGCAAGGGAGCGTGACACGGGCGCGGTTGGTGTCGCCGCCGCGGGTCGGTGGAGCGGATGGTGGTGCGGACGGTGACACGGAAGGTGGTACCGACGGTGATACGGAGGGTGGTGCCGACGGTGATACGGACGGTGAGTGCGCGTCCGACGTCTCATCCAGGGTCGTCCGCCTCCACGTCCAGGCCCGTGCAGGCCAGTTGGCCGTCCATTTCGGCGCATGCCTCCACTCCGCGGGGGGAGCCGACGGCGAGCATCGGGCTGGCGTTCCGCGTCGAGTCGTCCGCCGGATAGCCGGCCGACAGGACGTCCTGTCCCGCCCGCACGGACACCTCCCGCCTGCGCGGGGAACGCGTCCGCACCTCCGACCAGGCCGTGCCGCAGGCGGGGGAGTAGCGCAGCAGGACGGCGTAGGAGCGCCCGGTGACCGAGCTTCTGGTCTGGGCGTCGCGGGCGCAGACCGAGGCGTCGGGCAACTGGCCCTGGCAGGACCGTCCGTGACAGCGCGGGGCCGTGGACAGCGTCTGCGCCGCGGGCGCGCCGCCCCGGTCCGGCAGTGTGACGGCGGCGGCCACGCCGAGCAGCGCCAGCGCCGGCAACGGCAGCCACCGTGCCCAGCCGCGGCCCCTGTGCGCCTCCTGATCCGGCGGATCCGCCTGATCCACCTGATCCGCCTGATGCGCCTGATCAGGGCGACCTGTGGCGGGCGGCTCCTCGGCGGCCTCCCACAGCGCGAGTACGGCGGCGGGATCGGTGCCGGCGAGCCGGCTGAGCGCTTCCACGGCCGGGCGGGGCGGTCGCTGGGTCCCCGTCAGATAGCGGTGCCAGGCTGACTTGCTGTACGGCGTGCGGGCGGCCAGCGCCACCAGGCTCAGGCCTGTACGGTCCTTCAGTTCGCGCAGCCTCACCACCAGTGGCTCGTCCAGCGGCTCGTCCGGCGTGGCCGGTTCTTGGGGATGCCGCATCGTGCGTCCCTCGACTCCCATTCCGCTATGGGCGTTTTGGCCCCTGATGTCGCAATGTCTTCCCGGCTGATCGGCCCGTGCAACGTCCGGTGGGGTAGGAGGCCGGTGAGGCAAGGGGACATGCCGAAGGCCTGTTCGGGAGCACGGGACTCCCGAACAGGCCTCGGCGGTCAGGTCGTACGACGAACGGCGGTCGTCAGCACCGTCGTTAGGCGGTCGTCAGCACCAGGGGACGGCGCGCCCGGTGCGCACGTAGTGGGCGGAGACGTACCCCCGGTGCTGCGGGAGCCGGTACCAGACGTGGTTGCCGAACACCCGGGAGCCGTACGTCTTGCAGGTCACGCGGACCAGACGCCCCGCGTGCCGGTGACCGACCACGCGGTAGCCGGTGCCCGGACCGTAGCGGACGTTCAGCCGGGTCCGGTGCGTGGCGACCCGGCCGAGCGCCGGCAGAGCGCGCCGGTGGTACGAGGCCCGCCGTACGACGACGTGGTGCGTACGGCGTGCGTGGTGGCGCAGGACGTGCCGCGCGTGGCGCCTCGCGTGATGGGCGCGGTGCTGGGCGAGCGCCGGGCGGTGCTGGAAGAGGTGGGCCGCGCGCTGGGCCGGCAGGACGAGCTGCGCGAGGTGCTGGACCGAGAGGTCGGGTGCGGGACGCGGGGCCGCCGCGCTCGCCGGGGTGGCGCCGGCCACCGTGGGCAGGATTGCGAACACCGCGACCGCGGCCAGCAGGCCACGCTTGAGAGTCCGTCGGATCATGGAAGCCTCCGGCTGTCGTTCTCGTGACCACGAGCCGTGATCACGAGGCCAGGCTTGCCGTGACAGGCCGCCGCAATGCCGTCCCCGCGTCCCCCGGGACGCCCGGGACGTCCCGGGGACGGCCACCACCTCCCGCCCCTCGGATCACCTGGTGAAAGGCGCGGGCGTCCCAGTGCCCGGCCGGCCGGGTGAGTACAGTTCCGGACCTCGGGGATCCCGGTCGGTGGCCTCCAGGGGGCGGCCTCCCGCGGTCGTACCGCCGCCGACTTACTTGAGTAACGCAACGAGAGACTAAAGTGGCGGGTATGCCCACGGAACCGCTGCCCGACCTCCCCGCCGCCTCCCCCGAGGTGACCGAGATCGAGCGCGCGCTGACCCGGATCACCTACCTCGGCTCCCGGGCCCGGCAGCACGAGCGCCTCATGGCGAGGGCCGGCGTACCGCTGGACCGCGCCGCGGTGGCGCTGCTCCGCCAGGCCGCCGACTGCGAACCGCAGCGGCCGGGAGAGCTGGCGCAGCGGCTGGGCGTCGAGGCCTCCCATGTGACACGGACCGTGCAGCAGCTGGAACGCAGCGGGTACGTGAGCCGCGTCCCCGACCCCGACGACCGGCGGGCCCAGCGCATCCGGCTCACCGACGCCGGCCGGGAGGCCGTCGCCCGGATCCGGGACGCAGGCACCCGCCACATGCAGCTCGCCCTCGCCGACTGGCGCCCCGACGAGCTTTCGGAGCTGGCCGGGCTGTTCCACCGCATGGTCGACGACTTCGTCGCCTACGCGGCCCTGGCCGAAGCCGGCCACGACGCGCAGACCCCGCTCGGTGGCGACGGGCCTGATCGTCGACACCCTGGACACGTGATCACGGGAACTCCGGACGCCTGATCACCGGCGAACGGGACGCCTGGTCACAGGGATTCACGGGGATTCACAGGGATTCAGGGGGATTCAGGGCGCGTGCTCACCAGCGCTCGGTGCTCCTGACAGGGGACCGCGTCCGCCCGTCCTCTACCCAGGGGTAATATCCGGCGGCAGGTCACCAGAGGAGGAACCGTGCCCCGGTCCGATCGCTCACCCCTGCTGCTAGCCGGCCTGCTGGCCACCGCCGGCGTCGCCCACTTCGTCGCCCCACGGCAGTTCGACGCCACGATTCCCCGGATCCTGCCGGGATCACCCCGGGCGTGGACGTACGGCAGCGGGGCCGTGGAGCTGGCCCTCGCGGCCGGCATCGCCGCCCGCCGGACCCGTCCGGCCGCCGCACAGGCCGCCGCGGCCTTCTTCGTCGGGGTCTTCCCGGCCAACGTGAAGACGGCCGTCGACTGGCGGAACCGGCCCGCGCCGCAGCGCACCGCGGCCCGGGCCCGGCTGCCCCTCCAGCTGCCCCTCGTGCTCTGGGCCCGCAGCGTCGCCAGCGGTGCCGCCCGCGGTGGGGAGGCCGGGGCATGAGCGCGCGCATCGAGATCGGCGACAAGATCGAGGACTTCGCGCTGCCCGACGAGACCGGCACCGTGCGACGCCTCACCGACCTGCTCGCCGACGGGCCCGTGGTGCTGTTCTTCTACCCGGCGGCCCTCACCCCCGGCTGCACCGCCGAGGCCTGCCACTTCCGCGACCTCGCCGCGGAATTCGCCGAGGCCGGCGCCCGGCCCGTCGGGATCAGCGGTGACAGCGTCGAACGGCAGCAGGAGTTCTCCGGCCGGCACACCCTCGGCATGCCCCTGCTCTCCGACGCCGACGGTACGGTCCGCGAGCGGTTCGGCGTCAAGCGGGGCTTCTCGCTCGCGCCCACCAAACGGGCCACCTTCGTGATCGGGCAGGACCGCACGGTCCTCGAGATCGTCCGCAGCGAACTGCGCATGAACACCCACGCCGACCGGGCACTGGCCGCCGTGCGCACCGCCAAGGGCTGAGACCGGCCCCGAACACGTCCGCCGCCGCGGAGTCTCTCTGCTTGATGCTCCGGAGCAATCGGATCATCCTTGAGCATATGGAGCATGTCGCGGCCGCGGCGATCATCGATGCCCACGGCAGGGTGAGCGGGTGGAGCGAGGGCGCGCACCAGCTCACGGGCCACACGGCGCGGGACGTCGTCGGCCGGCCGGCGACCGACCTGCTCGCCGGGGACGTGCCGACCGCCGCCCTCGCCACGCCCACCGGTGCCGCCGCCCTCGCCGTGCGCTCGGGCGCCGTCGCCCTGCGCCACCGCGACGGCCACCCGATCGAGCTGTCCCTGACCGCCTGCCCCCTCCTCGGCCCCGACGGCGAACCGGCCGGATACGCGGTGACCGCCGGGCCGCCACTGCCGCCCGGCACCGCCCTGGCCGCCGACGCCTTCCAGCAGGCGTCCATGTGCATGTCCGTCTTCGACGTCCGGCAGAACTACCTGCGCGTCAACGAGGTCGGCGGCCAGATCCTGGGCCGGCCCGAAGAGGCGCTGCTCGGCCGCCACCTCATCGAGTCCGTCGAGGAGTCCCCGCACACCAAGGGCTTCCTCGACCATCTGCGCCAGGTCGCCGAGACCGGGCGGCCCCTGCGCTACGAGAGCTTCACCGGCGCCCCCGACCTGGGGCAGGACCACGCCTGGAGCATCGAGATGTGGCCCCTGCGCGACGGCACGGGTCGGCTCACCGCCGTCGCCCTGGCCGCGTTCGACAGCAGCGAGCAGTACTGGGCCCGGCGCCGCCTCACCCTGCTGAACGAGGCCGCCACCAGGATCGGCACCACCCTGGACGTCGTACGCACCGCCGAGGAACTCGTCGGCCTCCTCGTCCCCCAGTACGCCGACTTCGCGGCCGTCGACCTCCTCGACTGGGTTCTCGGAGAGGACGAGTGGGAGACGGAACCACACCGCGGTGACCTGCGGCGCGTCGCCCACGGCTCCACACGGGAGGGCGACCCGGGAGTCGCCATGGCCCTGGGCGAGACACACGTCTACGAGCCCCCCTCGGCGCCGGAGCGCGCGCTGCGCGAGGGCGGCGTGGTCCTCAGCCACGTCGGCGACGCCGATTTCGACACCTGGATCGACGAACGCAACCAGCGATCCCCCGAGGGCCGCGCCTACCGCCAGGGCGTCCACTCCCTGATCGCGATCCCGCTCCGCGCCCGCGGCACCACGCTCGGCGTCGCCGTCTGCGCCCGCAAGGCCCACCCGGACCGCTACGCCCCCGACGACGCCGTCTTCGCCGAGGAACTCGGCAGCCGCGCCGCCGTCTGCATCGACAACGCCCGCCGCTTCGCCCGTGAGCGCAGCACCGCCCACGCCCTCCAGCACAGCCTCCTGCCGAGGGGACTGCCCGGACAGGCCGCCGTCGACGTCGTCCACCGGTATCTGCCGTGCCGGTCGCAGGCCGGCATCGGCGGCGACTGGTTCGACGTGATCCCGCTGTCCGGCAGCCGGGTGGCCCTCGTCGTCGGCGACGTGGTGGGCCACGGCATCCAGTCCTCGGCCACCATGGGCCGGCTCCGCACGGCCGTACGCACCCTCGCCGACGTCGACCTGCCGCCCGACGAACTCCTCACCCACCTCGACGACCTCGTCACCCATCTGGCCGGTGAGGAGGACAGCGGCGACGAGGTGGCCGAACTCGGCGCCACCTGCCTGTACGCCGTCTACGACCCCGTCTCCCGGCACCTCACCCTCGCCGCCGCAGGCCACCCCGTCCCCGCCCTGGTGCTGCCCGGCGGCGTCGCCGAGTTCGTGGCCATGGCCGCGGGACCACCTCTCGGCGTCGGCGGGCTGCCCTTCGAGGCCATGGACCTGGAACTGCCCGAAGGGTCCGTCGTCGCCCTCTACACCGACGGCCTGCTGGAGGGCCGCGACCGGGAGGTCGACAACGCCGGCGACGAACTGTGCCGCGCGATCGACGCCCGCCACGACTCCCTGGACGCGCTCGCCGACACCATCCTCAAGGCCGTCCTTCCCGAACAGCCCGGCGACGACGTCGCCCTGCTGCTGGCCCGCACCCGCGCCCTCGGCGCCGACCGCGTGGCCACCTGGGACGTGCCGCCCGACCCCGCCCAGGTGGCCCACTTCCGGCAGGCGGCCACCGATCAACTCGCCGTCTGGGGCCTTGAGGAGGCCGCCTTCGTCACCGAACTCGTCGTCAGCGAACTCGTCACCAACGCGATCCGCTACGGCGAACCACCCGTCCAGTTGCGCCTGATCCGCGACCGCGCACTCATCTGCGAGGTCTCCGACGCCAGTTCCACCTCGCCGCACCTGCGCCGGGCCCACGCCTACGACGAGGGCGGTCGCGGACTGCTGCTGGTCGCCCAGCTCACCCAGCGCTGGGGCAGCCGGCAGACGGGCAGCGGCAAGACGATCTGGGCGGAACAGCCGCTGCCCGACACCTGACCGGTCCTGCCCTGACCGGTCCTATGCAGTTATGTCCCATTTTGCCCTGTGCTGTCCGGTCCCGTCCGGTCCTATTCGAAGCCGCAACCCGGGTTCGGAACCGACTCGGCGAACGGCGCGCCGTGCGGCAGCACATACAGCACGTCGAGGACCAGCGGCGTGTCCCCGAGGTTCGCGCCCAGGTGGACCTCGCCCGGTCCGCTCGGCTCGTGCAGGGACTGCCCGGCGCGGTAGAGGGCGTCCTGCGTGCAGTCGGAGTGGAAGTGGGTGAGGGTGCCCTGGCGGACGTACCCGTAGAGGGGGCCGTCGTGGTAGTGCCAGCCGGTGCTCTGGCCCGGCGGGATCGTGATCTCCCGGACGACGTAGTCCGTGCCGCCGACGGTCCTCTGGCTGATCAGCCGGGCGGTGACCCCGGGTCCGGCGGGGGTGGCATGGGCGGTGCCGCAGGTCAGCAGGGTGCCGGCGGACACCGCCCCGGCGATCGCGGTACGGAGCACGGTGCGCATGGGAAGCCTCCAGGGGCACGGGCGGAGATCGACTGCCGCCGTGAACATATGCGCCTGGCACGGTAGTTGGGGCCGGAACGACGCAATCCGGCGGGCGCCGCCGACCTCTCAGCACCGGCCATGGCGGTCGTCTCGCCATCGGCCACGGTGACCACGCGCCATCGGCCACGGTGACCACGCGCCACCGGCCATGGCGACCGGTCGTCGCTGTCGCCCGCGCGGCCACGCGGATAGGGTGAGCAGTGATCAACCGGACGGGCGGGGACGAGGACAGCGGTCGGCATGAGCGCAGGCACGGACAGGAACACCGTGGGCGGCGGACGCCCCACCTCACGGGACGTCGCCCGGCTCGCCGGGGTCTCGCACACGGCCGTCTCGTTCGTGTTCAACGGTCGCGCCGAGGGCAACCTCTCGCCCGCCACCCAGGAACGCATCCGCCAGGCCGCCACCCAGCTCGGCTACCGTCCCGACCCCGTGGCCCGCGGCCTGCGCAGCCGCCGTACGGCCGTGATCGGGCTGGTCACCGACGAGATCGCCTCGTCCCCGTTCGCCGGCCGGCTGCTGCGCGGCGCCATGGAGACCGCCTGGGGCAGCGACCACCTGGTGCTGACCGTGGACTCGGGCGGCGACCCGGCCAAGGAGGACGCGGCAGTCGCGGAACTCCTCGACCGGCGCGTCGACGGCATCATCTACGCCGCGATGTCCCTGCGCCGGGTCCGCGTCCCCGAGGGGCTGCACCGCACGCTCTCCGTGCTGGCCAACTGCGTCCCCGAGGACGGCTCGCTGCCCGCCGTGATCCCGGCCGAGCGGGCGGGCGGGCGCACGGCTGCCCGGCTGCTGCTGGACGCGGGGCACCGCAGGATCGCGCTGGTCGGCGGGTCGGACGACATCGCGTCCGCCGAACGGCTGCGCGGCTTCCGGGACGCGCTGCGCGCCGAGGGTGTCACCCTGCCCAAGGAGTGGGTCGTACGCACCGGCGGCGAGATCACCGGCGGCTACGAGGGTGCCGCCCGCCTGCTCGACGGCGCCGACCCGCACCGCCGCCCCACCGGCGTCTTCTGCTACAACGACCGGGTCGCGGCGGGCGTCCTGCACGCCGCGACCCGGCTCGGCATCGCCGTACCGGCCGAGCTGTCGGTGGTCGGCTACGACGACCAGGAGCACATGGCCGCCTACCTCACCCCGGCGCTCACCACCATCGCGCTGCCGCACCGGGCGATGGGCGAGGCGGCGGCCCGGCTGCTCCTGGACGCCATCGACACCGGGCGCACCCCGCCCGCCACGGTCCGGCGCCTGGCCTGCCCGGTGGTCACCCGAGCCTCGGTGGCACCCGCCCCGCCGGGATCTGCGCCGTAGGGACCTGTACCGCAGGGACCTGCTCCCACCCGCTGACGTCGGCCTCCCCGTCCACCACCAACTCGGCGACGTCCCCGAGCCCCCGGTACACCCGCTCGGTCACCATCACCCGGTCCTCGGCGAAGAGTTCGAGCAGCGAGCCGTCCACGAGCACACGGACCGTGAGGCACGGGCCGGACGGCACGCTCACCGCGATCGGCGCGGAACCCTCGACCGCGCCCCCGACCACCCCGCCCCCGACTGCCGTGCCCTCGCGCGGCCAGCCGCTGCGGTCCGGCACCACCGTCCCCGCCGCCGGGTCCAGCCGGACCGTGAGCGCCCGGTCCGCCGCGTGCAGCAGGGTGATCGTCGTCGCGTGGCGCGCGGTCACGGTCAGGTCGTACGACACCGGAAGCGGCACCCGGCCCGGCACCCGGCCCGGCGCGCGGACGAACGGCTCGGCGGCGCGCAGGAGTTCCAGCTCCGGGGCCGGGGTGACCCGCAAGGATCCGTCCGGGTGGAGGCCGACGACCCGGGGCGCGGTGAGCACCCCCGGCCCAGCCGGCCTCCAGCACCGCCGACGGGTCGCGCGCCTCCCAGGACCAGCCCCACATCAGCGCGCGGTCCGGCTCCCGCAGGATCGCCGGGGCGTAGAAGTCCCGGCCGTGGTCGAGCCGGCCGCCGGAGCGAGGGGACAGACGCAACCCGCCCTTTCCGTCCGGCTCCAGACGGCCCGTCAGATAGCCGGTGCCGCACGGCTTTCCGTCCCAGAGGGACACGACGAGTATGTGCTCGCCACTGGGCGTCCCGGCCAGTTGCGGGCACTCCCAGCCGACCGCCTTGTCGCCGAACGCGTCGGCGGCCACCGGGTCCTGGCCGTCCAGCAGCACGCCGGCGAACCGCCACTGGGTCAGCTCGTCGCAGTCGTACAGAAGGACCGACGGCGTGCCGTCGGCGTGGCCGGCGCCGACCAGGGCCCAGCGCCGGCCGGCGTGCCGGAAGACGAAGGGGTCGCGGAACATCACCACGTCGAGCCCGGCGGGCGGCGCCGCGACGACGGGCGTGGTCAGGGGACGTCAGTGCACGAGCCGGTCGTCCTCGGGGTCGGCGGCGCGGGCCAGGCAGATGGTCCCGAGACCGGTGTGGGCGTGGTCGACCCCCGTGTACACGGCGGTCGGTATGCCCGCGTCGTCCACGACGCAGCCCGACCAGCAGCCGGCCTCGTCGGGGCCGCCGGGTGTCGGCGCGAGCGCGACAGGGTGGTGTTCCCAGTGGGCCAGGTCGGTGCTGGAGACGTGTCCCCAGTGGACGTTCGTGTGCACCGGCGCGTCCGGGTTGTACTGGTAGAAGAGGTGGTGGCGGCCGTGCCAACGGAAGGGACCGTTGGGGTCGTTGATCCAGTTGGCGGGGGGCCGGACCCGGAAGCGGGGGGCGGTGGGGTCCGGGGTGGGAGCGGGGACGCTCAACGGTTGACTCCTGCGGAGGTGATGCCCTCGCGCAGAGGGCGCTGGCCGACGACGAACACGGCGAGGGCGGGGATCATCGAGAGGACCACACCGGCGAGGACCACCGAGATGGAGCCGGTGCCGAGATCGCCCTGGAGGGAGACCAGCCCCAGCGGCAGCGTGTGATTCTGGCCGGAGGTCTCCAGGATCAGCGGGCGGAAGAACTCGTTCCAGTGGTAGTTGAAGGCCAGCACGCCGACGATCGCCAGACCGGGGGCCGCCAGCGGGGCGTAGACGGAACGGAAGATCCGCCAGGGTCCGGCGCCGTCCAGCATGGCCGCCTCGCCCAGGTCCTTCGGCATGCCGAGGAAGTACTGCCGCATCAGGAACGTGCCGAACGCGGTCGGGAACGCCGGAACGATCAGCCCCAGCAGCGTGTCCGTCAGACCCATCGACTTGAGGACGAGGAACACCGGGACGATCGTGACCTGCAAGGGGACCATCATGGTCGTGAGGACCAGCCCGAACAGCGGCTTCTTGAAACGGAACTCCAGCCGGGCGAAGGCGTACCGCGCGAGACCCGCCGTGATCATCTGCCCGACCGCGATCAGGCCGGTCACGAGTGTCGAGTTGAGCGCCAGCAGCCACACGTCGATCTGCTCGAACACGCCGCGATAGGCGGCCGTGGTGGCATGGGCCGGAACGATCCGCGACGGCAGGTCGAAGGAGTCCGCCGGAGTGCGCAGCGAGGTGGAGGCGGTCCAGACGACCGGGCCGAGGGTCAGCAGCGCGCACACGGTCAGTCCGGCGATCCGCGCCCACGGCCCGATCGCGTACCGGGCGCGGCTGGGGGACAGGGTTGCTCGACTCATGGGACTCACCCGGCTCACTGGTAGTGGACGAAACGCCGGCTGAGCCGGAACTGGAGGGCGGTCACCGCCATGATCAGCACGAACAGCAGCACGCCCACCGCGGACGCCTCACCGAACCGCAGCTGCTCGAACGCCTTCTCGTAGATGACCATCACGACGGTGCGGGTCGAGTCGCCGGGGCCGCTGTCGGTGAGGACGTACGGCTGCTCGAAGACCTGGAGCGCGTTGATGATGCCGACCACCGAGGCGACCAGCAGCGTCGGCGACAGCAGCGGCAGGGTGACGGCCAGGTGCTTGCGCAGACCGGTCGCGCCGTCCAGGGCGGCGGCCTCGTGGATCTCCTTCGGGATGTTGTTCAGCCCGCCCACGAACAGCAGGAACGAGAAGCCGAACTGCTGCCACACGTAGACGAGGACCACCGTGGCCGTCGCGCCCCGCTCCGAGGTCAGCCAGGGCACGGGGGAGATCCCGACCAGGCCGATCAGCCAGTTGACCACGCCGAAGTCCTGGTTGAACAGGTACTTCATCACGACCGAGATGGACACGGCGGACAGCACCAGCGGGAAGAAGAACGCCGAGCGGAACACCGAGCGCAGCCACGCCGGCATCCGCCCGTGCAGGGTGAGCGCGAGCGCCAGGGCGATCAGCAGTTGCGCGGCGACCGCGAACACCATGAAGACGAGCGTGTTGCGGAAGGAGACCAGCACGGTCGAATCCGTGAACGCCTCACGGTAGTTGGCCGTTCCGGCGAAACCCGGCGGGTCGATCACGTTCCAGTGGAAGAGGCTCAGTACCACCGAGCCGGCGATCGGCACGACCGTGAAGACCACGATGCCCATCACCGTGGGCGCGAGGAACAGCGCGGCCAGCAGCCGCGTCCCCCGCTCGCGCGCCGAGCGCCGGGCCGTCGCGGCGGCCGGGGCCGCCGCCCGCGTCCGCAGGCCGGCCATCCGGATGTTCGTCATACGTCACGCTCCATGGCCTTCTCCAGATCGCCCTGCATCCGACGCAGCGCGGGCCCGACCGAGCGCGGGCCCGCCAGCGCCGTCCCGGTGTGCTTGAGCAGCACCTGCGTCACCTCGGCCACCTGCGGCGGCGCAGGGATGGGCCCGGTGCCGGGAAACGAGTCGAGGGTGTCGTAGAAGACCCGCCAGTGCGCCGGGCCGCTCTGCTCGTAGCGGGCCCCGGTCAGCATCGAGCGGCGGGCCGGGGTCGTCTGGTTCGTCGCGAACAGGCGGGTCAGGGTGTCGACGCGGGCCGAGTACTTGATGAACTCCCAGGCCTCGTCCCGCTTCTTCGACGTGCGCAGCAGTGCGTAGCCCGCGGCGCCGAACTGGTGGCGCCGGGTGCGCCAGCGGGGGAAGTACCGCACGTCGAACCCGTCGGCGCGCACGCCGGCCTGGTGCAGACCGCCCGCCCAGAAGCCGCCGGCGGGCGTGACCCCGACCCGGCCGGTGGAGAACACGCCGACCAGATTGGAGCCGTTGCCGCCCTCGGGGCGGGTGCACAGGCCGTCCTGGATCAGGGAGGCGAGGTAGTCGTACACCTCCTCCACGCGGTCGGTGGTGGCCTGCGGGGTCGTCCAGCGGAAGCCGCCGCCGCGCCCGCGCCGCTGCCCGGCCGGGTAGAAGGAGTCCCACAGCCACCCGCCGCCGGGCGCCTTCGACTCGGCCAGCAGGTTGGTGCCGTTCGCGAACGGCCAGGGCACCACCCCGCCCCACAGCCGGTTGGTCCAGAAGTAGGGCGTGAAGTGCGAGTCGCTCGCCTTCTTCATGCGGCGCAGCAGCGCGGTGAAGTCGTCGCGGGTCCAGTCGTCCGCCGGGAAGTCGGCGCGGGCCCGCTTCAGCACCTGCGTGTTGAGGTACATGTCGGCCGCGTTGAACTCCACCGGCAGCTGGTACAGGCTCCCCTCGTACATCATCGACTCCACCAGCGAGGGGTGGACGTCGGCGAAGTACTCCTTCAGCTCCGCCGCGTCCCGCTTCACCCAGCGGTCCAGCGGCACGCCGAGGTCGCGCGCGAACAACTGCACGCCCTCGGTGGCCACGTAGACGAGGTCGGGTGCGGTGCCCGCGGCGATCTGGGTGAGGATCTTCGCGAAGAAGTCCGACCAGTCGACGGCCTGGACCGGGTTGACCCGGACCTTGATGCCGGGGTGCAGCGTGCGGAAGCCGTCGAGGAGGCCGCGGACGGCGTCCGGTGAGAACGCGGAGCCCAGGGTCGCGACGACGAGGGAGCCGTCGTCGCGGCCAGGGATGTCGCTCCCGGTGAGCCGGTCCCAGCTCGCGGCGGTGCCGGCCAGCGCGGCGGCCCCCGCGCTGTAGGCGCCGTACCGCAGCAGCGCGCGGCGGGAGAGGTGCGAGTCGGTCATCCAACGTGCCTAACTCGTGTTAGTTGAGGTGTGATGCCCAGAGTCCGAGAAGCGGGCCAGGCCTGTGTCAAGATGCTGGAACACGTGACCTTTAACGAGTTAGGAGGGTGAGGAAGGTCGAGAAGTTCGCCCTGCGAGGGGCCGGGGTGTCACGATCGGTCGGAGGGAGCCGGTACCGACGAGCACGAGAACGAACGAGAACGAGGACCAGCACCAGCACGAGCACAAGAACGACCCACGACCCACGACCCACGAGCATCGGAGCGCGGATGACGACCCACAGGGCCACGGCGGATCGGACGGAGCGTGTCGAGGGCGTGGAGGTGAGACCGGTCGCCGGGCACATCGGTGCCGAGATCACCGGCGTCGACCTCGCCGCACCACTCGGGGACGCCGTGGTCGCGCTGATCAGGCAGGCGGTACTGCGCTGGAAGGTGGTGTTCTTCCGGGGGCAGCGCCTGGACCACGCCGCGCACGTCGCCTTCGCCCGCCGCTTCGGCGAACCTGTCGTCCTCGGCCGCCGGGGCAGCGCCTCACCCGCCGGCTTCCCCGAGGTGGAGACCACCGCGGACCGGCTGGAACTGGGCGGACGGTTCGGCATGGAGCACGAGGAGTGGCTGCGCCGGCGCCGGCACACCCTGCTGCGCGGCTGGCACTGCGACCACGGCGCCCGGATCGACCCGCCGGCCGCGACCGTCCTGCGCGCCGAGACCGTCCCGCCCTACGGCGGGGACACCACCTGGGCGAACCTCGCCGCCGCGTACGCCGGGCTGTCGGCGCCGGTCCGCGCCTTCGTGGACGGGCTGCGCGCCGAGCACCGCCTCGGCGTCGGCTACCAGCCCCGGCCCGGCGACGACGCCTACCTGCGCCACCTCCTGGACCACCAGGTCGCCTCCGTCCACCCGCTGGTACGGGTGCACCCGGAGACCGGCGAGCGGGTGCTGTTCGTCAACGGCTACTACCTGGAGCAGATCAGCGAGGTCTCCCGCCCGGAGAGCGCGGCCCTGCTGGAGATGCTGCTGGAACAGGCCGTACGACCCGAGTACACGGTCCGCTTCCGCTGGGAGCCCGGCAGCGTCGCCTTCTGGGACAACCGGGCCACCATCCACCTGGCCCCCGGCGACAACGCCCATCTGGACTTCCCCCGGGTCATGCACCGGGTGATGCTCGCGGGGGACGTGCCGGTGGGCGTCGACGGCAGGCCGTCCGAGGCACTCGTCGGCACGGAGCCGGGCCGCTGGTGACCGTTGCTGGTGACCGGATCCGGGCGGTCGTACGACAGCGACCGCCCGTCGTACGACAGCGACCGCCCGGCCCCGATGACCGCTTAGCGATATCCCCGCTTCTTCTGCTCGATCCAGACCAAGGGGATGGTCACGAGCGGCACCACCAGCGCCGGAAGCGTCAGCCACAGCGGTGTGCCGATGAAGATCGACACCGCGAAGGCGATCATGCCCGCGAGCCCGGCGAGGCTCGCCCACATCTCGCGGTCGCTCATCGGCTGTTCACTCATGATTTCATTCCCCCGTCCGTGCCCGCTCCCCACGGGCGTCGACAGCATCACCCACCGCATGGCCCGGAGCAAGGTCCCGGCGGCCCCCGGCGTCAGCCTGTCGGCCGCCACCCCAGAGCCGGGCCCAGCTTCGTCGCCATGTCCGTCAGGATCTGGACGTAGTCCTCGTGCTCGAAGGTGAAGGGCAGCGCGAACGCCACCTCGTCGACCTCGCGGAACGCGACGTGCGCGTGCAGTCGTTCCGCGATCTCGTCGGACGTGCCGACCAGGTCGGGCGCGAACAGCAGCCGGGCGGGGCCCTGCGGGGCGGTCGTCCGGGGCAGGCGCCGGGCGGCGTAGGCCTCGTACATGGCCCGCTGCTCAGGGCTCGCGGAGTCGGTGGGGATCACGACCAGGCCCTGTGAGACGCGGGCGGCCTCGCCGTCGGGGTGGTGGGCGCGGAACGCGCGGATGTGGGACAACTGGATCTCGGCGAAGTCGAGTGGTCCGTCGGGGTTCTCGGCCTTGACGACGCTGCTGGTCAGGAAGTTCATACCGTGTTCGCCCGCCCAGCGCGCCGAGCCGAGGCTGCCCCCGCCGTACCACATCCGCCGGCCGAGCCCGGGGGACTGCGGCTGCACCACGTTCGAGAACACCTCGAAGCCCTCCGTCCCGCTGAAGTCACTGGCCGGCTCGCCGCGCACCAGGTCCAGCAGCCGCCGCACCCGTTCGTAGCCGAAGTCCTCCGCGTCGGCCGTGCCTGGGTGGAGCGCCTGCTTCACCCGGTCGTAGTGCATCGGCGGGCCCGCGCTGACGCCCGGGTTCAGGCGGCCCCCGGACAGGATGTCGACGGTCGCCAGGTCCTCGGCCAGGCGCAGCGGGTTCTCCCAGCCGAGCGGGGTCACCGCCGTGCCCAGGTGGATGCGCCGGGTGCGCTGGGAGGCCGCCGCCAGCACCGCGACCGGCGACGAGATGCCGTACTGCAGGTGCCGGTGGCGCAGCCAGGCGCTGTCGAAGCCCAGCCGCTCGCCCAACTCGATGATCTCCAGCGTGGACTCGTGGCCCCGGCCCGGATCGGCCGCGTCGAACAGGCCGATCGTGAGGAAGCCCAGCTGGCGCAGTGGGCGGGGAGAGGTCGGCACGGGCTCCTCCAGCGGTCGATCAGCGGGTGTTCAGCGGTCGTGACCCGCCGTCGTACGGTCGCACGGTCGTCGTGCGGCGGTCGTGCGGTCGTGGTCGTACGGCCGTCGTGCGGAGGTCGTACGGCCGTCGTACGTGGGTCCGCCACCGATTCTGGCAGCCGGTTGTGACAACTGTGTGATCACGTGAGCGGGATGATGATCTCGTCCTCCACCGGAGGATCCAGTTCCTGCGGCCGGTTGCCGGTCGCGGCGAAGCAGCGCAGGCGCACCGCGTCGGGGCTGACGTCCAGCCGCAGGAAGGACTTGAAGAACGGCGGGCTGTAGGTGGCCGAGCCGGGGGAGAACAGCTTGGTGTACAGCTTGCGCACGGGGAGCCGGACCCGGGAGGTGCGGTCCGGGTCGCCGCCGGCGCCGAGCAGGGTCGCGGCCAGCCGCATGCGCCGGGTCACCCGGACGTCCGGACCGGGGGAGCGGCCCGGCTCGATACCGAGGTACTGGGCGATCACGGCCGTCGCCTCGGACTCGGTCAGGGCGAGCAGGCGGCGCAGGCCCAGGCGGCGGGCGTACAGGCGGCTGTAGAAGGCCAGCGAGTCGCCGCGCAGCGGGTAGCAGCGGAAGTCCCGCTCGGTGACGTCCGCGACGGAGATCCGGGGGATGGTGTGCGTGGCGTGCATGAACGCGCCGCCACCGCCCGAGACCACGTACTGGACGGTGCGGCCGTCCACGTCGACCGGATACCGCTGGTAGTTGTGGATGTCACCGCCGATCGCGGCCACGTAGTGGTTGTCCGGGTCGCGGACGACGTCGTCGACGGTGCCGCCGCCGTGGATCGCGCACGGGTGGTACTCGCCGTCCACGTACAGCGGCGAGCCGGAGATCAGGATCTTCGGCTTCGGCCCCCGGGACACCTCCCGCAGCCACGCGCCCTGTTCGGCGTCGACGGTGCCCAGCAGCCCGGTGTCGATCCCGACGAGCCGCACGGGCCCCGCGTCGATCGCCCAGTACGGGCCGGGCTGTTCGGCCTCCTGTCCCGGCAGGGAGCGCAACTTCCGCGCGTCGGCGAACCGTTGCTCGTCCGCCGGGCGCGGCCCGCGCCACAGCAGGGTGCGCCACCAGGCGCGGGTGAGCGGCCGGGGGGCCGGCTCGGGGTCGAGCGGCGGGGTGTCGGCGCAGAAGACGCGCATGAACGCGCCGAGGTCCTCGTACCAGTCGTGGTTGCCGGGTATCGCGTACATGGGGGCCGGGTAGTCCTGGTACGGCTGGAAGAACTTGGTGCCGTAGTCGTCCGTGCTGCCCACGGGGTAGATCACGTCGCTCGCGATCACCGCGAAGTCCGTGTCCTGAGCCGCCGTCAGGAAGCCTGGTACGACGCAGTACTGGGAGTCGTCGCCCTCACCGGTGTCGCCGATGACCATGAAGGAGAACCGGTCCGGGACCTCCCGCCGGATCACCTTGTCGGCGGGCGCCCCGGCCTCCGCCCGCCGGGCCACCCAGCGGCTGCGGGTGCCGCCGGTCGGGTCGCCGAACCACGACGCCAGCACGCCGTTGCGGGCCGCCCACAGAGTTCTCGGGTTCAGCCACGACAACTTCTCGACGTGGTCCGGCATGAGCTGCTTGTAGGCGCCGGGTTCGGCCGAACCCCAGCCGGCACCCTGCGCGGTATCGCGTGAGGATTCAGACACGCGGTGCACGGTAACAACGAGTCGATCACGCGGGGGAGGCCGGGTCCTGACACGATGCCAGATCCCGACCCGCCCGACCGAGAGGCCCGTATGACCGGCGACGACACCACCGCACCCGACTTCATCGCCCTCGTGCCCGACCCCGAACCGGGCGCGGACCGGCTGCTGTTGGGCATCCGTCACTTCGGCGAGCCGTTCCTGCTCACCGTCTCCCTGTCCCAGGGTGTCGGCTCCAGCGAACTGCGGCTGGACCGGGGGCGGGGCGGCAAGACCCGGCTCGCGGAGTTCCGCCGGGCCGGCAACCGGGTCCTCCTGGTCGCCCGCGACAAGCGCTTCCTGACCGGCGGCGACCCGGCCGCCGTGCGGGCGGTGGAGGAGTCCTTCGCCGTGTCGGTGCTGTGGAACGGCCCGGTCCTGCGGGAGGAGCGGGGCGACGTCGTGGTCGACGCCACGGGTCTCGTGCTGTACGACCACGACCATGTAGCCGAACACTTGGAGGACGAGGGGCAGGGCGAGTACGCCGTCGACGCTTCCGCGAGCCTCCCGCTCGTCGCGCAAAGCCGCACCGGACCGGCCGCCGCCCGTCTGCCGGCGCTGCTCACCTTCCGCGGACCCGGTCGCGGCGCGGCGCTGCGGGCGGTCGCCGCCGACCCCCGCACGGTGACCGTCGTCCAGCACCTCGTGCTCCTGCGCCTGCCCACGTCACCGCTGCCCGCCCGCCGTTACCACCCCGCCTCGGGCGGCTACGGCGTCGGCCACACCGACCACGCACGGGTGGGCCACACCGACCACGCACGGGTGGGCGACGCCGGCGCCCAGGTCTGGGTCCAGCCCCGGTTCCGGGCCGAGCCCGGCGGCGCCCCCATCGTCTTCCGCGTCGACCCCGCCGTTCCGGAACCCTTCCGTTCGGCGGTCGTCGAGGGCGGCAACTGGTGGCGGGAGGCCTTCGCCGGGGCCGGCCTGCCCGACGCCTACCGCGTCGAGACCGCCGACGACGGCTTCGACCCCCACGACCCGGGGGTCAACGGCGTGGTGTGGGTGCACCGTTCGGGTCGCGGCTGGTCCTTCGGGCAGGGGCTGACCGACCCCCGCACCGGAGAGATCCTGCACGCCCGGGTACGGCTCGGCTCCCAGCGTGTCGCACAGGTCCGCGCGCTCGGCGAAGCCCTGCTCGCCCCCTACGGCCGCCCCGACGAGGCCCGACGCCTCGCCGACGTACAGGAGTTGGTGCTGGCCCGGCTCCGGCTGCTCGCCGCGCACGAGATCGGCCACGCCCTCGGCTTCATGCACAACTTCGCCAGTACACGGCACCCGGCGCCCTCCGTGATGGACTACCCGCACGCCCGCGTCACCGTCACGGACACCGGCGAACTCGACCTCTCCCACGCCTACGCCACGGGCCTCGGTCCCTGGGACCACTTCCTCGTCGCCCACGCCTACGGCCATTTCACCGACGAGGAACGCGAGTTGGCCGACCTGCGCCGTGCCGCAGCTGAAGCCGGCCTGGTCCACGTCAGCGACGAGGACGCGCAGGGAACGGCGGCCGCTCACCCGGACGGCGTCCCCTGGGTGACCGGAGGCGAGGCGCTGCGGGCGCTGGAGGACATGCTGCGCGTGCGCCGCATCGCCCTCGCGGGCTTCTCACGCGCAGTCCTGCCCCCGGGCCGGCAGACCGGCGAGCTGGAGGAACGGGCGGTCCTGCTGCACCTGCTGCACCGCCACGAGGTCACTGCCGTGGCCCGGCTCGTCGGCGGTGTCCGGTACGCCTACGCACAGGCCGGGGACGGCACCCCAAACCCGGGCGGCAGCCCCGTCGACCCGGGCGGCAGCCCCGTCGACCCGGGCGGTCGCCCCGTCGACCCGGAAACCCAGCACACGGCCCTGCGCCGACTGGCGGAACTACTGCGTCCCGACCAACTGGCGCTGCCCCAGCAGGTGTTGGACACCCTCACCCCACCCGCCATCCGCCACGACCGCACCGAACAGTCCTTCGACACCCGCGCCGGACGGCTCCCCGACCCCTTCGAGGCCGTACGGACCGCCGCCACCCTCGTCACCGCCGAACTCCTCGACCCCGCCCGGCTCAACCGCGTGGCCTGGCAGCACGCCGTGGAGCCCGCGATGCCGGGAGTCCGGGACGTGGCGGAGGCGCTCCTCACCTCGACGTGGCCCGGCGACGGCGACACCGGATCCGCCGAGGTGCCCGGCGGCGTGGCCGTGGTGAGGACCGCCGGCTGGACCGTCCTCAACCACCTGCTCACCGTCCTCGACGGCTCCGGCCTGCACGCGCCGGTCCGGGCCACCCTCCGCGCGGCCCTGCGGGGGTTCACCGCACGGCTGCGTGTCTGGGACGCGGAGGAGCGGGCGGCGGCCGAGACGATCGAGGCGTACCTCACCGACCCGCGCTCGGTCCGCCTCGACCCGCTGCCCCGGGTGCCGCCGGGCGAGCCGAACTGACGACCCCTCGCACGTCGCCGACGCGGAGGGCGCCCGTGCGCCCCTCGTGGAGGGTGACGCGTCCGGGTGCGTGGCCGGGCAGGCGAAGCCCCGTCGGCGGCAGGCGTCTCAGCCGCTCACAGCGCCTTGACCTGCCCGCCGTCGATGGTGAACTCCGCGCCTGTGATGTTCCCGGCGAGCGGCGAGGCGAGGAAGAGCGTCAGGTCGGCGACCTCGTGCGCTTCGGTGACCCGGCCGGTGGAGATGCCCATGCTCTGCGGGACGATCACGTCCATGGCCTCCTGCGCGGTGGTGCCGGACTGGGCGGCCGTCGCGTCGGCGAAGCCGCCCGGCGCGGTCCAGAACGGGGTGCGGACCGGTCCGGGGGCGATCGCGTTGACCCGGATGCCGCGCGGTGCGAACTCCTCGGACAGCGACTTGGTCAGGCTGGTCAGACCGGCCTTGGCCGCCGAGTAGTCCACGACCGTGGGGAAGGGGAGCCGCGCGTTGATGGAGCTGATGTTGACGATGGCACCCCCGCCCGCTTCCAGCAGGTGCGGCAGGACCGCGCGGCTCGCCCGGACCGCGCTGAACAGGGTCAGGTTGAAGACCCGCTGCCACTCGCCGTCGTCGATGTCCAGGAAGCTGGGACGGGCCGTCGCGCTGCCCAGATTGTTGACCAGGACGTCGACCCTGCCGTACTGGCCCACCGCGCTCCGGACCAGCATGTCGGGCCCGTCCTCGGTGGACAGGTCGACCGGGACCGCGGTGACGCCGTGGTTCTTCTGGAGGGCTTCGAGCTCGGGAGTGATGCTCCGGCTGCCGGCGACGACGTGCGCGCCTTCCCGGGCGAACGCGTCGGCGAGGGCGAGCCCGATGCCCTTGCTCGCCCCGGTCACGACGACGACCTTGTCCTTGAGCTGGAGATCCATGGCACTCCCTTGGTCTGGTCGATCAACTCGTCGGATCGATCAACGGATATACCGAGATTAGGTGCAGATATGCCTTTCGGCTGGGAGGTCTGTGCGGTCATTCGGGCGTCGAGCCGCCCGGTCCAGGGCCGGTTGCCCGCAACCGCCTCGCCGTGACCTCTTCCGAACCCCGCGCACCAGGACGACACTTGTGGAAAGTCCCAGGACCCCACGCTCCAAGAACCCCACGCCCCAGGAACCCCACGTCCCGGGAATGCCCCACGAGCGCCCCGGGTGACCCGACCCGCGCCGTCCGGCCTAGGGAAAACCCTCGATTGTCCTCGATATGGCTGACATGTGCGGGTCAAAGCTGCAATTCTCCCCCCGCACACAGATCCTCCCCGGTGTGCGTACGGATCACGGTTTCCGCACAGCTCAGCTCGTCCGGGCAGCACACCCGTCTGCCCGGTCTGTCAACGGCCGCGACCCGGCGGCCGCAGCAGGAGGAGTACGAGTGAGACGCCTTCCCCACAGACGGGCCACGGTCGGAGCAGCACTGGTCTCCGCCGCGGCGTTCCTTGCCGTCGGCATTCAGTCGGTTCCGGCGACCGCCAAGCCCGCAGGGCCCCACCCCAGCCCGCTTCGCAGCGGGGGGCTCGAGGCCGAACTCACCCCCGCCCAGCACTCGGCGCTGCTCAAGAGCGCCAAGGACACCACCGCCGCGACGGCCCGCACCCTCGGGCTCGGCGCGAAGGAGAAGCTGGTCGTCAAGGACGTCGTCAAGGACAACGACGGCACGGTGCACACGCGTTACGAGCGCACCTACGCCGGCCTCCCGGTCCTCGGCGGCGACCTCGTCGTGCACACCCCGCCCGCCACGGTGGCCAAGGGTGCGGTGACCACCACGTTCAACAGCAAACACAAGGTCACGGTCGCCTCCACCACCGCGGCCTTCACCAAGTCCGCCGCTGAGAGCAAGGCCCTGAAGGCCGCCAAGTCCCTCGCCGCCGACAAGGCCACCACCGACAGCGCCCGCAAGGTGATCTGGGCGGGCACCGGTACCCCGAAGCTCGCGTGGGAGACGGTGATCGGCGGCTTCCAGGACGACGGCACCCCCAGCCAGCTGCACGTCATCACGGACGCCACCACCGGTGCCGAACTCCACCGCTTCCAGGCGGTCAAGACCGGCATCGGCAACACCCAGTACAGCGGCCAGGTGACGCTGACCACGACCCAGTCGGGCTCGAACTTCACGCTCACCGACGGGGCGCGCGGCGGCCACAAGACGTACAACCTGAACCACGGCACCTCGGGCACCGGCACGCTGTTCTCCCAGACCAACGACACCTGGGGCAACGGCACCACGTCGAACGCCGCCACGGCCGGCGCGGACGCCCACTACGGCGCGGCGACGACGTGGGACTTCTACAAGAACACCTTCGGCCGCAGCGGTATCCGCAACGACGGTGTCGCGGCCTACTCCCGCGCCCACTACGGCAACGCCTACGTGAACGCGTTCTGGGACGACAGCTGCTTCTGCATGACGTACGGCGACGGCTCCGCCAACGCGGACCCGCTGACCTCGCTCGACGTCGCGGGCCACGAGATGAGCCACGGCGTCACCGCCGCCACCGCGAACCTCACCTACTCCGGTGAGTCCGGCGGTCTGAACGAGGCGACCTCCGACATCTTCGGCACCGGCGTGGAGTTCTACGCCAACAACAGCACCGATGTCGGCGACTACCTCATCGGCGAGAAGATCGACATCAACGGCAACGGCACGCCGCTGCGGTACATGGACAAGCCGAGCAAGGACGGCGGGTCCGCCGACAGCTGGTACTCCGGCGTCGGCAACCTGGACGTGCACTACTCCTCGGGTCCGGCGAACCACATGTTCTACCTGCTCTCCGAGGGCAGCGGCAGCAAGGTCATCAACGGTGTGACCTACAACAGCCCGACCTCCGACGGCGTCGCTGTCACCGGCATCGGCCGGGCCGCCGCCCTGCAGATCTGGTACAAGGCGCTGACGACGTACATGACGTCGAGCACCAACTACGCCGCCGCCCGCACCGCCGCACTGAACGCGGCGACCGCCCTCTACGGCGCCAACTCCACCCAGTACGCGGGTGTGGGCAACGCCTTCGCCGGCATCAACGTGGGCAGCCACATCAACCCGCCGAGCGACGGGGTGACCGTCACCAACCCGGGCAGCCAGACCTCGACCGTCGGCACGGCGGTCAGCCTGCAGGTCCAGGCGAGCAGCACCAACGC
The DNA here is from genome assembly GCF_043201585.1 of Streptomyces sp. NPDC048297. Lineage (NCBI taxonomy): Bacteria > Bacillati > Actinomycetota > Actinomycetes > Kitasatosporales > Streptomycetaceae > Streptomyces > Streptomyces sp. NPDC048297. The sequence goes on along the minus strand of NZ_JBICZA010000004.1, from coordinate 292,603 downwards.
CGGTGCCCTCACCTACAGCGCCAGTGGGCTGCCGGCCGGTCTGTCCATCAACGGCTCGACCGGCCTGATCACCGGCACCCCGACCACCGCGGGCTCCTCCAGCACCACGGTCACGGTGACGGACTCCACCGGCGCGACCGGCACCGCGAGCTTCGGCTGGACGGTCAACCCGGTCGGCAGCGGCTGCACCCCGACCCAGCTGCTGAGCAACCCCGGCTTCGAGTCGGGCAGCACCGGCTGGACGGCGACCAGCGGCGTCATCACCAACGACGCCGGTCAGGCCGCTCATGGCGGTACCTACAAGGCCTGGATGGACGGCTACGGCACCTCGCACACCGACACCCTGTCCCAGTCGGTCACGATCCCCGCGGGCTGCAAGGCGACCCTGACCTTCTACCTGCACATCGACTCCGCCGAGACCACCACCACGACGGCGTATGACAAGCTGACCGTGACGGCCGGTTCGACGACCCTCGCGACGTACTCGAACCTCAACAAGGCCTCGGGCTACACCCAGAAGTCGTTCGACCTGTCCTCGCTGGCGGGCACGACCTTCACGCTGAAGTTCAACGGCGTCGAGGACGTCTCGCTCCAGACCAGCTTCGTGGTGGACGACACCGCCCTCACGACGAGCTGATCCCCCCGTACCACCTCCGGGTCCCGCACGCGGAAGCCGTCCGCGTGCGGGACCCGCGCATGCCGGCTCACCCGCGTACGGCAGCTCAGCCGCGCGTGTCAGCTCAGCGGATCCAGTGTCAGATACGCCTGCTGCGGACTGTCGTCGTGGACAAGCGACTCCTGGTGGCCGACGTCGTCGAAGGCGAACGCGTACGCCGTGCCGTCCGCCGTCCGCGCATGGACGGCGCGCGCGTACTGGTTGGTGACCGCGTCCTCGTAGAAGTGCGCGGGCGAGGTGTCGGGCTGGTCCGGGTTGGTCAGCAGCGTCGAGCGGTTGTAACCGGCGCACAGCGTCCGGGAGATGGGGCCGCGCACGGCGTCGTTGGGCGCGTCCAGCAGCTTGTGACAGCCGAAGACGCTGTCCGCGTCCGGTTTGCGGAAACTGGTGACGACCGCGCCGGAGGAGTCGGTGAAGTTCATGACGTCCCCCGACACCCTTCCGAAGTACCTGGTGTCCGGCCGGTCCGCGAACGGCGTGACGGTCAGGGTCGCCGTCGAGTACTTCTGCCAGACCCGGTCGACGTAGTCGTCCATCACGTTCGCCGGCGGCGCCCCGGTCTCCACGCCGTACAGCGGGGACAGCGCACGCAGCACGGTGCCGTCGGGGCGCGTCTGGACCAGGCCGCCCCAGCCGCCCGGCTGCGCGCGCAGCGCGTCGAAGAAGCCGCTGTAGCCACCGGGCTTGAGATGTCCGGTGGTGCTCACGCTGCCGTCGGCCCGTCGCACGCCGACCGCGTACGGTGCCGAGAACATGTCGACCTGTGTGGAGTTGAGTCACAGACCGGCATCGTTCAGCGTGTACTCGGACCAGTTGAACAGGATGTTCCGGTTCGGGTCGGACGGGTTCTGCACGGCCGGCTGCACCAGGCCCCCGGTGGTGAGCCGGAAGTCGAGCTTCTGGCCGTAGGAGAAGTAGAGGCGGCTGGAGAACTTCGGTATCCGGATGGTCGTCGACCCGCCCGTGGCCGGTCCGGTGATCGCCGCGTCGGGTGCGGGAGTCGGCGGGTTCCCGCCGGCCGGCCAGGCGTGGAAGGCGCCGTCCGCGTCGGCCCAGCCCTGCCGTCCCGTGGACAGCTCGGTGCCGAGGTCGTAGACGTACACCGGGTCGCCGCGGCCCGAGTCGTTGGTGAGGGTCAGGGGGATGGTGTCGGGGACGGCGGCACCGGCGGGCTCCGGTGTGCCCAGTACGAGCACTCCGCCGGCCAGGGCCGTCACGGCCGCCAGGGGCAGTGCGGGGCGCGTGATCCTGTGAGGCACTCTCCACCTCCGTGTGGGGGTTCGGGGTCGTACGGACTCTGGTCCGTACCTGTGAGAGCGCTCTCAGACTGGAGGTCGGTCGCATGCATGTCAATGAGTGGCGTGGATCCGGCCGGTGGCACCCCTGCGTGCGAGGGGTGCCGGCCGGGCCTCAGAACGTGCGCCCGAGCAGGTCGACCAGCGCGGCCCAGTGCCGCTCGTCCGCCGCGTGGTCGTAGGCCGTGGTGTCCGCCTGGGTATAGCCGTGCTGGGCACCCGCGTAGACCTCGGTGGTGTGCCGCACACCCGCGGCGGTGAGCGCGTCGTCCAGCCGGCGGATCTGCTCCTCGGGCATGGAACCGTCCTGGTCCGCGTGGCCGAAGTACAGCTCGGCGGTGATGGTTCCGGCGCCCAGGTGCGGGCTGTCCGGGTCGTCGGTGGCGAGCCGGCCGCCGTGGAAACCGGCCGCGGCGGCCACCCGCTCTGGATGGGTGGCCGCCGTGCGCAGAGCCAGCCGGGCGCCCATGCAGTAACCGGTCAGCGCGACCGGCCCCTCCGCGACCAGCGGGCTGCCGGTCAGCCAGCCCAGATAGGCGCCCGCGTCCCGCTCGATCAGATCGGGCGTGAGCGAGGCCATGACCGGGCCGATCCGCTGCCAGAGGGTCGGGTCGGCCGCCGGGTCGATAAACTCCGGAACCTCGCCGATCGGCGTGCGGCCGTTGCGGTAGAAGACGTTCGGCACCAGGACCGTGTAACCGGCCCCCGCGAGCCGGTCGGCCATGGCCCGCAGCCGCGGACGCAGTCCGAAGGCGTCCTGGTAGAGCAGCACGCCGGGGTGCGGCTGCCCGTCGGCGGGATGGGCGAGGTAGGCGTTCGCGACGCCGTCCTCGGTGGGGATGTCGACGTTCGTTCCCTGAACGGCGGTCATCGTGCGAAGCCTCCTGGGCGGTCGGACGGCGGGAGGCGGTCGCCCCTCGGTGTCGCGCGCGCCCCATGCTGCCACGCAAGATCCAGATCGCGGTGGCCGGTGTGCGCGCCCGGCCCCCTTACTCGAACCGGGTGGTGTCCCCGGCGCCCCGCCGCACGATCTCCGCCTCGCCGCTGGAGAAGTCGATGACCGTGGTCGGCTCGGTGCCGCAGTCGCCGGAGTCCACCACCGCGTCCACGGAGTGGTCGAGGCGGTCCTTGATCTCCCAGCCCTGGGTCAACGGCTCCTTCTCGTCCGGCAGCAGCAGCGTGCTGGACAGCAGCGGCTCGCCCAGCTCGGCGAGCAGCGCCTGGGTGACCACGTGGTCGGGGATGCGCACGCCCACGGTCTTCTTCCTGGGGTGCAGCAGCTTGCGCGGCACCTCGCGGGTGGCCGGCAGGATGAAGGTGTAACTGCCGGGCGTGGACGCCTTCACCGCGCGGAACACGTCGTTGTCGACCCGGACGAACTGGCCGAGCTGCGCGAAGTCCCGGCACATCAGCGTGAAGTGGTGCCGGTCGTCGAGCCGGCGGATCGAACGGATCCGGTCCATGCCGTCCCGGCTGCCCAGGCGGCAGCCCAGCGCGTAGCAGGAGTCGGTGGGATATGCGATGAGTGCCTCCGCCCGCACCGCGTCCGCGATCTGGGCGATGCTGCGCGGCTGCGGGTTCTCGGGGTGCACGTCGAAGTACTTCGCCATTCATCGAGCTTATGCCGTCCGCGGGCGCCGCACGCGCAGCTGCGCCCCTTGTCCCCTTGTCCTCTCGTCGCATTGGCCGCTCGGCCGCTTGTCCGCTTGGCCGCGGAAGTCACGTGCGAGCCGGAACCGCGGGTGTGTGACGGCGAATCCGGGGCATCCGAGGGATGAGGCGCCCCGGGCCACCCCCCGCTCAGGGTTGCCCGTCTCCGCCGGCGGCCCACCCCCCTCTCGGGCCGTCGGCGGCCCCTTGTCCGAGGCGCCGCGTTCCTTCCCCGAGGCGCCGCGTTCCTGCCCTGCGGCGCCGTGTTCGTGCCCTGCGTCGCGGGATCCCCGCCCTTCGGTGTTCGCGGACGCCCAGGGGCGTCCGCGCGCCGTGTCGGGTAACGTCGATGATCCACCATCCGAGGTCGAAGCGACCCGACGACGAGGAGACGGGCGACGTGGCCGGCCGAGCCGACGAGGGCCTCCACGCCCGACAGCCGTACGACATCGACACCGCCTGGGCGGAGCAGCTGCTGGACCATCTGCGCCCCGCGGGCCGCGACCCCGGCCGGGTCGTCGGCTGGCTGGAGCGGACCGTGCGCGCGTCGGTCTGCCTCCAGGACGCGCAGGGCGCGCTCCTGGCCGGCGCACCCCTTGCACTCGACGACACCCTCCTCGCCGACGTCCTCGCCGGCCGGATCTCCTCCGCCGCCGTCCAGGACGGCGCGTGCCACATCCGCCTGGTCGGCCTGCGCCACCCGACCCAGGGCCCGGCGGCCGGCGCCGTGCTGGCGGTGGCCCGCCAGGCACCCTTCGACCGGCGCGCCGCCGAGATCGTGCTGCGTACCGCGGGAGTCCTCGAACTCCTGCTCAGGGAGCAGGAACTGACGGAGGCCGGGCGCCGGCTGCGGCGCGCCTCGGCCGACCTGCGCCTCGCGATCCTGCAACTGCTGATGGTGGAGGACATCGTCTCCGCCCGCCGCGTCGCCGCGGGCCTGTGGCCGGGGCTGCTCGACCAGGAGACCGCCCGCGTGTACGTCGTGGAGGTCGACCCCGACGAGCGGGACGCGCTCGCCGAGGCGTGCGGGGACGCCACCGAGGGACAGGCGCTCGTCGTGCGCTGCCCCGCCGTCGACGGCCACGTCATCGTCGTCAGTCCCGCACGGGCGGCCGGCGGCAGGCTGCGGTCCCTGGTCGACGGCAGGCCCGGAGCCTTCCTCGGTGGCAGCCTGCGCCAGGGCCTCGCCCGGACCGCCACCGCGTACGGCCAGGCCGTCAGCGCGCTCGCCGTCGCCCGGTTCCGCCCGGACCGCAGCGCCGTCTACGCCGAACGCACCCACCCCGAACGGCTCCTGGACCCGGCGCTCCTGCGGGCCTGGTCCGCCGAGGTGCTCCGCCCGCTCGACACGCTTCCCCACCACATCCGCGCCGAACTGCTCGCCACCACCCGGCTGGGCATCGACTTCACCGCCGTCAGCGCCGCCAAGGTGCTCGGCGTCAGCCGCAACACCGTCCGCGCCCGTATGGACCGCGTCGAGTCGCTGCTCGGCATCGACTTCGCCGACCTCGCCACCCGCGCCGCGGCCCGCCTGGCACTCACCACCGAAGCGGTGCACGGTCCGTACGACCCGGCCGCCACCGGCGGGCGACCGGGGCGGCGCGTAGGGCTCGGCGAGCTGCTCGCCTCGGCCGCGCTGCACCCCTGGGCCCTCGACCTCCTCGCCCGCCTGGACGGCGACGGCCGCGACCTGCGCGGCACCCTGCGCGCCTGGATCGCCGCCGGCGCCAACGCCGAACGGGCCGCCCGGGAGCTGGGCGTGCACGCCCAGACCGTGCGCGAGCACGTCCGCGCCGCCGAACCGGTCCTGGAACGGCAGTTGCTGGCCGGCGGCGGCGACCTGTACGAGGTCGTCCTCGCGCACCTGGCCACCGCGACCCTCACCGCACCCGCCCTCGGCGGGGCGAATGGGGAGCAAGCGGACTCACCTGTGCACAGGTGAGTCCCCGTCGCCGCCGAGAGGGCACGGGCGCGATGGCGACCGCCGTGAGTCGCACGTAAGTTCAGAGGAACGGAGCGCGGGGCACGACCGGAACGGGGGACCGGTCGAGGCCCCCCTCCTGTTTCTGGTGCCCGGCGGGCCGGCACCTCATGCCGCTCATGGCGCCCGGGTCCGGATCTCACCTGGCGGCGGGCTCCGCCGGCAGGTCGAAGACGTGACCCGGGGAGACGATCTTCGTGACCGCCTCGCCGACCAAGGTGCTCGGCTCCTGGCCGGCGTGGTCGATGTCGGTGTTGAGGAGTACCACGAGCGTGGCCCGCGCCGAGGGGAGATAGACCGTCAGGGACTCGTACCCCGGCAGGGAGCCGTTGTGGCCGATCCAGCCCTGCACGTCGAAGATCCCCAGCCCGTACCCGGCGCCCGGGATCGGGGTCGCCGGAGTGATCAGCCGCTCCTTCTGGGTGGCCGCGCTGATCAGCCGTCCGCCGCTCGGAAGCCGGCCGGTCGCCACCGTGGGCGCCCACACGCGCAGGTCGTCGAGCGTCGAGATCATCGCGCCGGCCGCCCAGCCCCAGGACGGGTTCCAGTCCGCCGTGTCCGCGACCCTGCCGTCGGCCGTCTGGTCCGTGTAGCCCTGCGCGTGCGGCTCGGGGAACTCGGCACCGCTCGGGAACAGGGTGTGACGCATTCCGGCGGGATCCAGGACACGCTGCCGGATGTAGTCCGCGAGCGGCAGCCCGCTCTGCCTCTCGACGACCAGGCCGAGCAGGATGAGGTTGGTGTTGCAGTAGGAGAACTTCTCGCCCGGCGGGAACAGCACGGGGTGCCGGAACGAGTAGTCGAGCAGTTGCCGGGGCGTGAAGCTGCGCTGCGGGTCGGACGTGAGCGCCTTGAAGAAGTCGTCGTCCTCCGAGTAGTCGAACAGTCCGCTGCGCATGCCGGCCAGCTGCCGCAGCGTGATGACGTCGCCGTTCGGGACGCCCGAGACGTATCTGCCGATCGGATCGTCCAGGTCGACGCGGCCCTGGTCCACCAGCTGCAGCAGCGCGGTCACCGTGAACGTCTTGGTCTCGCTGCCGATGCGCAGGTACAGGTCGGGGGTCATCGGCCGGCCGTCGCTCTTGTCGGCTACACCGAACGAACGGACGTAACTGCCTTGATCCGGCGTCCAGATGCCGACCGTGACCCCCGGAATGCCGGCCTCGCGCATCACGTTCCGTACGGCGCCGTCGAGTTGGCGCGTCACGGCCGGGGTGAGCGGACGGACGCCGGGCCCCGAGGGGGAAGGGCTGGGCGGGGCCGTGGCGTGGGCGGCCGGTGCGACGCCCGGGGCCGCGTCCACGGGAGCGGCGGCGAGCGGCACCATCAGCGTCCCAGCCGCGACGACGGCCGCGGCCCCCCTGCGCAGGCGTGCGGACGTGTACGACATGGGCTGACTCCAAGCACGGGAGAGCAGAACGTGCGGTGGACGGCACGTCGGAGCCCCGACCTCCCAGGATAGAAGCGCGCACCGTGCCGCGCCCGTCCGCCGGACCCGTCCCGCGACGGCACAGGAGGCATGTGGTCCCGGCAAGTGCGGGATGTTTGTCGCACGGGCGGAACCGCGCGTTCGAGGGGTTGGTTCACCCGACCCGGTGAGCGGAGCACCCCGAAACGTACCGGCGGCGCGCGCCGGGCGTTGCCCTCGACATGAACGGCATCGACCACGAGGACCGGGTGGAGCGCGAGGACCGCACGGAGCGCAAGGACCGTACGGGGGACAAGGGCCGTACGGAGCGTGTGGACGACACGGACCGCAAGGATGACACGGACCGGGCGGACCGTGCCGACCGCGTGGCCCCGGCGGACCGCGTGGCCCCGGCGGACCGCGAGGTCCCGGCGGACCGGACCCGAGAGCCGATCTACGCCGAACTCGTGGGGGAGTGGCGCGCCCAGGGGCGGACGGTGCCCGCCGAACCGGACATGCTGTGGGCGGCCCTGACCGCCTTCACCCTGTGCGCCCGCCCCGGGCCCGAAGGTTCCTGACCGGCCGCGTCCCGTATCGCGGTCAGCGCCCGCACATCGGCGCGAGCACGGCCAGCGTGCCGTTGGCCTCCCGCAGGGCCTCCTCCAGCATGCCGGGCCGGTGCAGCGCGCCGGTGCCGTCCGGCGGTACCAGCCACTCCAGGGAGCGGGCGGGGCGGTAGGGCGGCGGCACGGCGACCCAGGAGCCCCTGGTCGCGTACCGCAGGCCGGCGCCCACCCAGCCGCCGGACGGGTCGGGGGGCAGGAAGAAGCCGACCCGCTCCGCCGCCGTGTCCACCAGTGTCGGTCCCGGGGCGCCCGGTGCGGGCCGCCACAACAGATCCAGGGCCAGCAGCCCGAGCGGCTCGGGCACGCTCAGGACGTCCCAGAAGCGGCCGGCCTCCAGCAGTGCGACACCCTCCCCATGATCCCACTCCCATTTGCACGTGCGGGGATCGGCCGCCGCCGCGGCGAGCCACTCCACGCCCCGCATCCACATCGCGTTCGTCATGCACTGCTCCGGGTGATCTCGAACCCCGCAAGGGCGCAGGGAACGGTGGTGACCGGACAGTTCGTGCCACTGCACGCCTACCCGGCATATGCATGCTGGTAGATATTTCTACCTGGCGGAAGGGGTGGCGCGGCCTGGCGTTTCGGTGGATGCGTTCGAACTCCGCGTGCGGGTTCGTCGGTTGGGCGAGGTGATGCGGGTGATGCGTCACCCTCGGAGAGCCGCAAGACCGCGAATACGCTCGAATCGAGTGTTTTGGCAATCGATTCATGCGTGAAATCTTGATCTGGATGAGGTTTCAGTCGTACGCTCACTCTGTTTCGTCATCACACCCACGAGGTATCCCATGGACCGCACGCGACTGCACGCCCTCCTGGCCCGCGAGAGCGCCGAGGCCGAACGCCGCAATCCGCGCTCCCGGGCGGCCTACGCGCGCGCCGACCATCTCTTCGGGCGGGTGCCGATGACCTGGATGAACAAGACCGCCGGTGCCTTCCCGCGATACCTGGCCGGGGCGCGAGGCGCCCGCGTCACCGACGTGGACGGCCACGAGTACATCGACTTCTGCCTCGGCGACACGGGCGCGATGGCCGGTCACTCGCCGGCCCCGGTCACGGAGGCGGTCCAGCGCCGCTACGCCGTCCTGGGCGGGGCCACGGCCATGCTGCCCACGGAGGACGCCGAGTGGGTCGGTGCCGAGCTGACCCGGCGGTTCGGACTGGCCCGCTGGAGCTTCTCGCTGACCGCCACCGACGCCAACCGGTGGGCCATCCGGCTCGCCCGTGCCGTCACCGGGCGCCCCAAGATCCTGGTGAACAGCTACTGCTACCACGGCAGCGTCGACGAGTCGCTCATCGTCGTCGGCCCCGACGGCGACGGCACCGCCCGCCCCGGCAACGTCGGCGCCCCCTGCGACGTGACGCTGACCAGCCGGGTCGCCGAGTTCAACGACCTCGCCGGACTGGAGCGCGAACTGGCCCGCGGTGACGTCGCCGCCGTCCTCATGGAGCCGGCCCTCACCAACATCGGCATCGTCCTGCCCGAGCCCGGCTACCTCGCCGGTGTCCGCGAACTGACCAGGCGGTACGGCGCCCTGCTCATCACCGACGAGACCCACACCTTCTCGGCCGGCCCCGGCGGCTGCACGGCCGCCTGGGACCTGGAGCCCGACCTGCTCACCATCGGCAAGGCGATCGGCGGCGGCATCCCGGCCGGCGCCTACGGCCTCAGTGCCGACCTCGCCGAGCGGCTGCTCGCCCGCGAGGACCTGGACCTGGTGGACATGGGCGGCGTGGGCGGCACCCTGGCCGGAAACGCGCTGTCCGTCGCCGCGATGCGCGCCACCCTCGAACACGTCCTCACCGACGACGCGTTCGCCCGCATGGCCACCCTGTCCGAACGCTTCGAGGCCGGCGTACAGGCGGCCATCGACGCCCACGCCCTGCCCTGGTCGGTCAGCCGCCTCGGCGCCCGCACCGAGTACCGCTTCGTCTCTCCCGCGCCCCGCACCGGCACCGAGTCCGCGGCCGTGGCCGACGCGGAGCTGGAGGACTACCTCCACCTCTACCTGGCCAACCGGGGCATCCTGCTCACCCCGTTCCACAACATGGCGCTGATGTGCCCGGACACCACCGAGCAGGACGTCGACACCCACACCGGGGTGTTCGCCGCCGCGCTCGCCGAACTGAGCGGCTGAGCCGACCCCCTAGGCTGGAGGGCCCCCACCGACCCGCCGGAGAGGAAGAACGACGACCGTGGACGAGATCGACCGGGCCATCCTGCGAGAACTGCAGACCGACGGACGCATCGCGTACGCCGACCTCGGCCCCAAGGTCGGCCTGTCGGCGTCGGCCGCCCGGCAGCGCCTGCAACGCCTGCTGGACTCAAAGGCCGTCCAGGTCGTCGGCGTCACCGACCCGATGGCCATGGGCGGCCAGGCCATGGCGCTGCTCGGCATCGGCGTCGACGGCGACCCGCGCACGGTGGCCGACGCCCTCGCCGAACGCCCCGAGGTCGTCTACTCGGTCCTCACCTCGGGCGGATTCGACCTGTTCGCGGAGGTGGTGGCGCCCGGACCCAAGGCCCTGCTGGACTTCGTCAACGACGAGGTCCGGCCCCTGGAGGGCGTCCGCGAGATCCAGTCCTTCCCGTACTTCGGGATCCACACCCACCGGTTCCTGTGGGACGTGGGCTGACGACCCTTCGCAGAGGTGGGCCGACGCCCTTTCGCAGAGGTGGGCCGACGCCACTTCGTAGACGTGCGCTGACGCCCCTTCGTACCGGAGCGGCCCGCGCCCGGGGGTGATCAGGGGACGGCGGGGGCGGGGGTCAGGACGAGCATGGTGGCGTCGTCGCGGACCTCGAAGCGCAGCCGCAGCAGGTCCGCCCACACCGCGTCGGGCAGACTGCCCGCTCCCGCTCCCTCTCCGGCTCCCTCTCCGGCTCCCGCTCCGGCGAGCGCGGTGAGCCGGTCGGGCAGCGGGTAGAAGGCGTCCGAGTCGTTCCGGGCCTCCCACACCCCGTCGGAGGCGATCAGCAGCCGGTCCCGGGGGCCGAGGGACACGGTGACCTCCTTCGGCCGTTCCATGCCGAGCAGCCCGATACCGAGCGGCGGACTGGGCGGGACGATCATCTCCAGGGCCCGTTCCCCGTGCAGCAGCACGGGCGGCGGGTGACCGCAGGCCAGTACCCGCACCGTCCGCGCGTCGGCGGAGAACTCCAGCAGCACCGCGGTGGCGAACAGCTCCGGATGGCGGACGGCGGAGGAGTCCGCCACCAGCCGGCGATCCATACGGGCGGCGACCGCCTCCAGGCCCGGCTGGTCGAGCGCCGCCTCCCGGAACGCGCCCAGCAGCGACACCACCGTCGAGACCGCCGACAGTCCGTGCCCCTGCACATCGCCCATCACCGCACGCACGCCGTACGGCCCGTCGCGCACGTCGAAGAAGTCACCGCCCACCAACGTCCCGTCCTGTGCCGCCCGGTAGAAACCCGCGCACCTCACCCGGCCGACGCGCTCCGGCAGAGGCGGCATCACCGCGCCCTGCACGGCCTCGCTGATCTCCCGCTCCATGTCCAGTTGGGCGTCCCTGCGGCTGCGTACGAAGGACAGGAGCACACTCAGCAGGGCGACGAACGCGATGGTCAGCACATCGGTGTTGCCCGGCCGGTTCAGATGCGCGAACGGCAGGTTCAGCACCACGACGACGAGAACGCCCAGAGCGGCGGTCGCCATCGGCCCGTACGACAGGACGGCGAGCGGCGGGATCGCGCCGAGCAGGAAACCCAGATCGCGTGCGTGCGGGGTGCCGAGCGCGGTCACGGTCACCGCCACGAGCAGCAGCACCGGCAGCACCCGCACCCATCGCGGCGGTGGCGCGCCCCGCAGCCAGCCGCGTTCCTTCCTGGTCCGTCGCGACGACCAGCCGCGCACCGATGTCACATGCCCACGCTACGCCGCCGTCCCGCCGGGGGCCTCTTCCCGGCCCGGCACCCGTGACGAGGGCGAACGGCCCCGGCGCCCGTGACGACGAAAACCGGTGGACGCCCTCGCCGCCACCCCCTAACGTGAGGCACCACGCCCGAGACGGCCGGAAGGAGGCGAGCGTCATGCAGGTCCCGTTCACCCAGCGCTCCCCCCTCCCCGTTGCCCAGGGCGTGCCACGTCTGACCTGACCGGGAGCGCTGTACGTTCGTACGCATCCCGGAGGAATCCCTTGACCGCACTGGTCATCCGCACGCTCGACGAGAGCAGTGCTCACCTGTTCGACGATCTGCCCGACCCGCTCGGCTTCCGTGAGAAGCACCGCCGGACCCGGTACCGCCCCGACTGGAAGCGCGTCGCCCTGCGCGACGGCCGTCCGGTGGCCCGCGCCGCGTGGTGGGCCCGGCCCGAGGACGCCGAGCCCCTGGTGATCAACTGGTTCGACGTGGCCGAGGGCGAGGAGGACGCGGGCGCCGAACTCCTGCGGACGGCGCCCTGGCGCACCGAGGAACTCGAACTCGATCTGCCCGTGGGCTGGCGCGACGACCCCGTGCAGCGGGCCGCGACCGGCACACGCATCGCGGCCGGCCGCAAGGCGGGCTACGAACCGCTGGTGGAACGCTTCATCTACCGCTGGACCCCTGACCGGGGTCTGCCCGAGCGCCCCAGACGCCTGCTCTTCGCCGCCGAACCCGACGACGGCGTCTTCTTCGAGGCCCTGCGCCGCATCCACTCCGTCACCCTCGACGCCCACGCCCTCCGGGCCATCGAGCAGGGCGGAGTGGACCGGGCCGCCCAGGAGGAACTCGACATCTTCCACTGGATGCCGTCACCGCGCGAGTGGTGGCAGGTGGCCCGCACCCCCGAGGGCGAACTCGCCGGCATCCACATCCCCGCCCACAACCCCGCCGGCCCCTGCATCGGCTTCATCGGCGTCCTGCCCGGCCACCGCGGCCACGGCTACGCCTACGACCTCCTCGCCGAGTGCACCCACTTCCTGGTCGAACGGGGCGCGGAGTTCATCGCCGCCGCCACCGACCAGGGCAACTTCCCCATGGCCGCGAACTTCGCCAAGGCCGGCTATCCCGTCGTCCGCGAACGCGTCAACCTCTGGGCCGACCACACGCTCACTACCGGGTGACCTGCTGACGGGCCGGTGACCGGAACGTCTGGACGGCCCCGGCCGGCGGGTGTGCCCCGTCGGCCGGGATGCCGTTCAGAAGGGACTCCGCGGACGCCAGGATCTCGGTGATCCGCAGGCCGAAGACGGCGTCGCAGGCGTGCGGGCGGCCCGTGCGGGCGGCGGCGATCAGGGCGTCGGCGGCACGGGTGAGGGCGGTGACCGCGTCCTGCGCGCTCACCGGCAGCACCGCCGTCCCGGCCTCGCCCCACAGCTCCACGCCGACCCCGGCCGCCGCGGGCGGTGCCGTCAGGCTCAGCGTCACGGTGCTCGACGCCCCGGTCTCGTGGTCGAGGACCAGATGCACGGTGTCCGCGGGACCGTGCGCGGCCGCCAGGACCTGCCGTACGTCACCGAGGACCGGAAGCAGCACCGACAGGGCGTGCGGGCCCACATCCCACAGCGCGCCCTTCTCGCGCCGCCACGGCGACGCGGCGAACGGGCTGTCGCTCGTGAACACCGATCCCAGCCACTGCGCCCGCGCCGTGAACCAGCCCGCCTCCGCGGCCTGTTCGGCGATCCACGCCTCGGGTTCCTGCTGGAAGCGGGTGGTGAAGAACACCACCGAGGCGACCTGGGCCCGCTCCGCCTCCTCGGCCACGGCCCGCGCCTGCCCGACCCCCAGCGCGACGGGCTTGTCCAGCAGCAGATGGCGGCCGGCCCGAGCCGCGCGCACCGCCAACTCGGCCTGCACGGACGGCGGAAGCGCCACCGCCACCGCGTCCACGTCGGCGAGCAGGTCGTCCACGTCGTCGTACGCGCGCACGCCGTACTCCTCGGCGAGGGCGCCGGCCGCCTCCGGGCGGCGCCCCCACACCCCGGCGAAGTCCAGGCCGGTGTGCCCGGCGAGTGCGGGGGCGTGGGCCGCGCGGGCCCAGGGGCCCGTGCCCAGCAGTCCGATGCGCATGTCGCGTTCCTCTCTCCGATGCGGTGGCCGCGGACTCAAAGTGCCGTGCCCCGCGCGTCGTCGGCAGACGTTCCTCGGGTATCCTCGTCTCCCGCCAGCCAGCGCGCTATGGTCGCGGCGATCGGCTGGCCGGTGTCCATCTCCACGAACCCGAACTGGCCCGACTGGTTGCACTCCAGGAACCACCAGACGCCGTCCGCGTCCTCCGCGAAGTCGAAGGCACCGTAGGACAGTTCGGCACCCCTCATGTACCGCAGGACCGCCTCGGCGATGCGCGCGGGCGTCTGCGCCGGCAGCCAGGGGGAGACCGAGGGGGCGAAGCGCACGTCGACGTCGTCGGGGTGGGCGTGCGGATCGGCCGACTTGCGAGCGGCCAGCAGCCGGTCCCCGACGACCGTCAGCCGGATGTCGGCCCTCTTGGCGACCCGCCGCTGCAGCAGGGTCGGTCCGAAGGCGACGGCCGAGAAGTCGGCGTCCGGCGCCACCCGGCTCGTCGGCACCGTCCGCGGCGGCTCCTGCGGATGCGCACCGGAGACGGGCTTGACCACGAGGTCCGGGAAGCGTTCGGCGAACTCCCGGGCCGCCTGCGGGAACGTCGTGATCAGCGTGGCCGGCACCGGCAGGCCGCTGTGCTGGGCGAGCCGCAGCTGCCAGGGCTTGTGGCGGGCACGCCGCGCGGCGTCCGGATGGTTCATCCAGCGGGCGTCCGTACCGCGCAGCAGGCCGTAGAGCGCTTGCGCGGACTCCTCCGTCAGCCAGGCGGACGGCTGCGCGGCACGAGCCGCCGCGACGCCCGGCCTGCGCACCCAGACGGAGCGCAGGCCGCTCAGGCTCACCCGGCGCCCGCCGACGGACAGCTGACCTTCGCAGGCGCCCTGCGCGTACTCGCCGGACAGCGACACGCCGTTGGTGAGATCGGCGGGGTCGAGGCGGACCACCGGCACGTCCGCCTCGCCGAGCCGGAGGACCACCATGTCCGCCGTCACGTCCTCTTCACTGGTCAGGATGAGCACGGTCATGGTGCGCGGCCCGCGTTCAGTCGTCGAAGTGTGTCTTGGAACCGGCCGTGGAGGTGGTGGTTCCCAGGGCTCTCAACGTCGCGTGATCGGCGGCCGCGATGCGTCCGTCCGGGAGGACGTTCAACTGCAGTCCGGAGTCGTACGCGTACGGAGTGGTGACTTCCAACTGCACAGCCGGGCGCGCGTAGTTGAGCGTGAACGGTTGCATGGTCTCTCCCTGATTCGGCTTTCACGTCCTTATACGAATCGAACGGGTGGTTGGTTTCCTTACGCTCCGTGACCAGGGTCTGGGAAGGGGCGGTTCGGGCGCCAGGTATGAGGACGCCATTACGGGCGAAACGGCTGCGCGAACGACGCGGAATCCTCTTGAAGCCGACGCGTGGGTCGTCTCCGTACCGGCGACAGGGGTGTCTCCGTGCCGCGACGGGATAATTTTCGTGTCGGCGGCGGGGGCGCGTCCGTACTGGCGGCGGGGGCAACTTCGAGCCGGTGGCGCCCGGTTCAGCCCGCCAAGGCGGCGCGGGCCGCCGCGAGGGCCTGTTCGGCGTAGCCGCGGCCGAACAGCACCGCGTGCACCAGGAGCGGGAAGAGCTGGTGGACGCCGACGCGCCGCCGCCGGCCCGGCGCCAGTGGCGCCGCCTCCTCGTAACCGGCCAGCACCCGGCCCAGATGGGGGCAGCCGAACAGCTCCAGCATCGCCAGGTCGGTCTCCCGGTGCCCGCCGTGCGCGGCCGGATCGATGAGCCGCACCTCACCGTCGGCGCCCCACAGCACGTTGCCGTTCCACAGGTCCCCGTGCAGCCGCGCGGGTGGCTCCGCCGGGCCGGCCAGTTCCGGAAGCCGCTCGCAGACCCGCTCGATCACGGCGGCCTCGCCGGGCCGCACGGTGCCGGCGTCGACCGCGGCGCGCAGATACGGCAGCACCCGGTGCTCGGCGTACCAGGCCGGCCAGTCGGCGCCCGGCGCGTTGCGCATGGGCGCGAGACCGATGTACGCCTCCACGGGCCCGCCCGGCGGCGCCGCCCCGAACGCGGGTGCCCCGGACGCGTGCAGGGCGGCCAGGGCGTGACCGAAACGCAGGGCCGCCCCGGCGTCGGGAGGGCCGGTCGGCACGCGCTCGGTGACCATCCAGTCCTCGTCGTGACCGAGCACCCCGGGCACCCGGACCGCCCCCGCCGCACCGAGCCAGCGCAGCCCGGCCACTTCGGCGCGGACCGCACCCGGGCCGTCGCCACGCTTGACCATGACCGTCGTACCGCCCTCGAACTCCACCTCGACCGGCGACCCGTGCGACGTCCGCCCACCGGTGACCCGGCGTCCGGTGAGCCGGGACGCCGCCTGGGCCGGATCTTCGTCGCGCGTGACCACCGTCCCAGGGTAGGTCCCGGGCGAGGGCAGCTCCCAGACACGTCGGGCGGGTTGACGACTGCCCCGGCCGACGCCCCGTGCGGCCGCCCCCACTTCCCGGTCTCCCGCGGGAACGCCGCGTCCGACTCCCGGAACCCGCGCGGGCCCAGCCCGAGGACGAACGACCGTGTGTGCCGGGCCAGGTGCCCGTGGGTGACAAGGGGTGGGCCGGACGGGGCATGCACCGGCGTGTCGCTGGGACAGACGGGTGGAGCGGTGACACGGCTGGGCGGCCTGGATGGTGCGCGGCAACGGCCTGATCGACGGTGGTTCATGTCGAGGCCGGGTCTCTTGAGCCGATGACGTATCCGCTGCCCGGCCACGGCGGAAGGACATCGATATGCGTTCTGCCCGCATTCTTCTCGCCACGGCCGCCGTCACCGCGGCCCTGGCATTCGCCGTGCCCGGCGCCGCGCTCGCGGGGGACGACGGAGGCCGGGACAACTCCTCCCACAGCAGTGGGCACAACAGCGATTCCGGCAGCGGCCGTGACAACGGCTCCGGCAGCGGCCGTGACAACGGCTCCGGCAGCGGTCGTGACAACGGGTCCGACAACGGGTCCGGCAGTGGCCGCGACAACAGCTCCGGCAGTGGCCGCGACAGCGGCTCGGGCAGTGGACGGGGCAAGGGCTCCGGAGGGGACAGTGAAGACGACTACAGCAGCGACGACAACGGCAACGGGCCGCGCGGCGGGATGCATACCGGGGGCGGCGCCCTCGCCGCGGTGCGCAGCGGCAGTAGCAGTGGCGGCGACGACTGGACCAGCTCGGGCGAGGACGACAGCAGGTTCGACCCCGAGTCCTACAAGGACAACGGGGACAGCGGCGACAGCGGCGACAGCGGCGGCAGCGGCGGCAGCGGCGGCAAGGGCAACGGCGGGAAGGGCAACGGCGGGAAGGGCAATGGAGGGAAGGGCAACGGGAGCGGGCGCGACAACGGGGACTCGGGCGACGACAGCGACGAGCCGCGGGGCGGCATGCACACCGGCGGCGGCGCCCTCGCCACCCCGGGTGTCACCACCGGCGGCATGGCGGTGCTCGCCGTAGGCGCCACCGGTGTGTACGCGCTGCGCCGCAAGAAGGCGGGCGAGTCGGCCTCCTGACCGCCCCTCCCGTCCACCGGGGCCGCGGCCACCGCCGGCGCACACCGTGCCGGCGGCCCGCGCCGCCTCGCCCCCACCGGGACCTCGGTCCGAGTTCCTGTCCGGAGTCCTGTCCGGGATCCTGTCCGGAGTCCTGTCCGGGATCCTGTCCGGATTCCTGTCGGGATCCGTGCCGGGACCTCTGTCCGGGCCTCGTCTCTTCACCCCTACGTGTCACCCCTACGTGTCATCCCTACGCGTACTCCGATCCCCGTGCTGCCGTGCCCGAGTGAGGTGGTGTCCGATGGCAGCAGATCCCTCCTCCCCGCACCCCGCCCAACCGGCGGACGGACAGCAGCCGGGCCGCGGCGGTCGGCTGACCCTGTGGGGCGTGGCGATCCTCGTCCTCGCCGCCAGCGTGCTCGGCGGTCACCACAAGGCGAACGACGCCGCCGACCCCTCCCCGGCGACCGGCGCCACGGCCGGCTCCCACATCGCGGGCGAGCCGTTCCCCCGGTCCGCGCCGACGCGTCTGCGCATTCCGAAGATCGCCGTGGACGCCCCCTTCACCGCGCTCGTCCTCAGCTCCTCCGGCCAGCTGGAGCCCCCGCCCGCCGACAACACCAACCTGGTCGGCTGGTACGCCAAGGGCGTCACTCCCGGCGAGAAGGGCACCGCGGTCATCGCCGGTCACGTGGACACGAAGACCTCCGCCGCCGTCTTCGCCAACCTCGACGAGCTGGAACCCGGCGACCACTTCAGCGTGGAGCGGGCCGACGGGCAGAGCGCGAACTTCGTCGTGGACAGCGCCGAGACCTTCGAGAAGGACGACTTCCCCAGCAAGCGCGTGTACGACGACGCGAAGCGCCCCGAGGCCCGGCTCATCACCTGCGCCGGGGACTACGACCACTCGGCCAAGGACTACACCGAGAACCTGGTGGTCTTCGCTCACCTCGTGTGAACCCCGCCTCCTTCCTCGGCGGGGTCCCCGAGCGGGCCGCCCGGCGCGAAGGCCAGCGCGGCGAAGCGCTCACCCATGAGCCGGTGCGTCGCCGCGTCCGGGTGGAGGCCGTCGGGCAGCGGCAGTTCGGCGACGTCGGCCTCCCCGTAGAGGGCGCGGCCGTCGAGCAGGTGAAGGCGCGGGTCCTCGGTGGCCCGCCGGCGCACGATCCGCCCCAGCTCCTCGCGGACGACCCGCAGCGTGAGCTTGCCCAGCGCGCGCTCCGCCGGGTCCCCGGCGGCCCGGAACCGCAGCTGACCGGAACTCAGCGCGGACAGGTCCGGCGCGCTCGGGCCCGGCGTGTCCTCGTGGATGGGGCACAGGACCGGCGAGATCACGAGCAGTGGGGTGTCCGGGTGGCCCTCGCGGATGGTGTCGAGGAAACCGTGGACGGCGGGCCCGAAGGCACGCAGCCGCATCAGGTCGGCGTTGACCAGGTTGATGCCGATCTTGACGCTGATCACATCGGCGGGCGTGTCCCGCATCGTGCGGGCGGTGAACGGGTCGAGCAGGGCGCTGCCGCCCAGCCCCAGGTTGACCAGCTCCACCCCGCCGAGCGTGGCGGCGAGCGCCGGCCAGGTCGTGGTGGGGCCCGCGGCGTCGGAGCCTTGGCTGATGGAACTGCCGTGGTGCAGCCAGACCTTGCGCCCCCGGTCCGGTACGGGTTCCACCGGGGCGTCGGTGCGCAGGGCGACCAGCTCGGTCGTCTCGTTGTGCGGCAGCCAGATCTCTACGTCCTTGACCTCGCCGGACAGACCGGTGAAACGGGCCGTTCCGACCGGTCCGGACCGGTGTTCGGCGGTGCCGGTGGACATGTCGATCGTCAGGGTGCTGCCGCCGCGCACGCACGTGCTGCCGGCCGGGCGCCCGTCCACGAGGAGTTCGTACACGCCGTCCGGACGGGGCGGGGCGCCGACGTAGACCCGCTTGGTGGGCAGCGTGTCCAGCTCGACGGCGGTGGCACGGGTGCGGAAGACCAGTCGTACGCCGGACGGCTGGGACTGCGCCATGAGGAGCTGCGGGTCGGGGCACTGGGCGCGCGCCCAGGCGGGAAGCCGGTGCGGGAGCAGTCCGTTGCCGGTGCGCTCCAGATCCAGGGCGCCGCGCAGCAGGTCGGCCGTGAGGGGAGTGGTGATCCAGTCGGATGCGGTGGTGGACATCGAGCGAGCCTCTCGGGAGGAGAGAAGAGGGGGAGTGAGGGCGAAAGAAGGGGAGATAGGGAAGCGAAGTGGGGGAAGGGAAGCGGGGGAGCGGGTGGATCAGGGCGCCGGCCAGTTGCGCAGGAGTGCGTCGAGGGAGTCGAGGATCCGGGTCCAGGACTCCTGCGAGTCGGGTGCGCTGTGACTGAAGCCGCCGGCCGCCTCCAGGCTGACGTAACCGTGGAACACGCTGCCCAGCAGCCGGACCGCGTGGGTCTGGTCCGGCTCGTCGAGGTCGTAGCCGCGCAGGATCGCCCGGGTCATCTGGGCGTGCCGGGGGCCGGCACTCGCGGCGGCCGTCTCGGGGGCGAGCCGGAACCGGGCCGCCTCGTAGCGGCCGGGGTGTTCCCGGGCGTAGTCCCGGTAGACGTTGGCGTAGGCGCCGAGCGCGTCCTTGCCGGCGCGGCCGGCCAGCGCCTCGGCGGCGAGGTCGGCGAGTTCCTCGAGCGCGAGCAGCGCGATCCGCGTCCTGAGGTCGTGGGAGTTCTTCAGATGCGAGTACAGGCTCGCGACCTTCACGTCGAATTGCCGGGCCAGCGCGGACACCGTCACCTGGTCGAAGCCGACCTCGTCGGCCAGTTCCGCGCCCGCACGCACCAGACGCTCCGTGGTCAGACCGACGCGCACCATGCACTTCCTCCTCTTTGCCGATAGAGATTATGCAGGTGCCTAAGAGCTTTAGGCAAACACGAGACGTCTGTAGTCGGGCTGCTGTCGTCAGGCGGGCCGATGCCAGGGGGCGGGGGCCGGGACATGGGCGGACGGGCGGCACAATGGACCGATGGAGTTGGAGCTTCGCCACCTGCGGGTGCTGTGCGCGGTCGCCGACGCGGGCAGTGTCGGCCGCGCGGCGACGCGGCTCGGGTACTCGCAGCCGGCCGTGAGCACCCAGCTGCGGCGGATCGAGCGCCATCTGGGCGAGCCGCTGTTCGAACGGGGCACCAGCGGCGTACGGCCGACGCCGTACGGCGCCGAGGTCGTCGCCCAGGCCCGTGACGTCCTCGCCCGCGCCGACGCCATCGGTCACCGTCCGGCCGCCGCACGCCCGCGTCGTACGCTGCGCGTGGCCTCGACCAACTCGCCCGTGCTCTCCGGCACGATGTCCCGCGCCCGCACCCGGCTGCCCGCTCTCTCCTTCACCGTGACCAGCGTCTACGCCTCCTCGCGGATCGTGGAGCTGCTGGAGGAGGGCGGGGCCGACGTGGCCATCGCCGCCGACTATCCGGGCAGGGAACTGCGGCACTCGGCCGCCGTGCGGCACCGCGGCATCGTCACCGAGCCGACGTTCGTCGCCCTGCCCGACCGGCACCGGCTGCGTCAGTGCGCGCAGATCCAGCTCGCCGACCTGGCCGAGGACGAGTGGTTCCTGACCCCGGACGACGGCGCGGGCTGGCCCGGGGTGTTCTACGACGCCTGCGCGGCCGCCGGTTTCACGCCGGTCGCCGTGCATGAGTTCCTCGGTGATCCGGCCCAGGTGCAGAGCATGATCGCGGACGGTCTGGGTGTCTCCGTCGTCCAGCCGACCCTGCGTCCGATCCCGCACGTCACGATCAAGCCGCTGGCCGGTTCGCCGCTGTGGTGCCGCTACGTCCTGGCCTGGCGCCCCGACGCGGTCACCGCCGACGTGGTCGACGCGCTCTTCCAGTCGGCCACGGCCGCCTACCGCGATCTCGTCGCCCAGGCACCGCACCTGAGGGCGTGGGCGTCGAGCACATGGAACGTCGCGGGGGCGTGAGGGGCGGCGGCGACACGGGTGGGCGGCGATCGGGTGCCGCCGGAACAGCGTCCCGCACAGCGCACGGCATGGCGTCCCGCACAGCGCACGGCATGGCGTCCCGTACAGCGCACTGCATGGCGTTCCGCATGGCGCCTTGCATAAAGCCCTGCACAACGCCCTGTATGCGAACGAAACGGCCGCCGACCGGAGTTCCGGTCGGCGGCCGTTCAGGTCGCGTGGGTCACGCTCGGCTTCGGGGTCAGACCGCCGTCGCCGGGTAGGTCGGGTACTCGACGCCCGAGACGTGCTGGACGACGCGGACGACCTGGCAGGAGTAGCCGAACTCGTTGTCGTACCACAGGTAGAGGATCGCGTTGTCGCCGTCGACCTTGAGAGCTCCGGCGTCCACGATCGAGGCGTGGCGGGAGCCGATGAAGTCGCTGGAGACCGCGTCGGGCGCCGTGGTGAAGTCGATCTGGCGGCGCAGCGGAGAGGTCAGCGACACCTCGCGGAGGTAGTCGTGGACCTCCTCGCTGGTGGCCTCGCGGGCCAGCCGGAGGTTGAGGATCGCGATCGAGACGTCCGGCACCGGGACACGGATCGAGCTGCCGCTGATCGGCGCCTTGAGGTCGGGCAGCGCCTTCGCGACGGCGGAGGCGGCACCGGTCTCGGTGATCACCATGTTGAGCGGCGCGGAGCGGCCACGGCGCTCGGACTTGTGGTAGTTGTCCAGCAGGTTCTGGTCGTTGGTGAACGAGTGGACGGTCTCCACGTGGCCGCGCAGCACGCCGTACTCGTCGTCCATGGCCTTCAGCGGCGGGACGATCGCGTTGGTGGTGCAGGAGGCGCAGGACAGGATCTGCTCGTCCGGCTTGATCGTGTCGTGGTTGACGCCGTGCACGATGTTCGGGACGTCGCCCTTGCCCGGCGCGGTCAGGACGACCTTCTCGATACCGGGGCGCAGGTGCTTGGAGAGGCCCTCGCGGTCGCGCCACTTGCCGGTGTTGTCGATGAGGATGGCGTCCCGGATGCCGTACTCGGTGTAGTCCACGGACGTCGGGTCGTCGGCGTAGATCACCTTGATCGTGTTGCCGTTGGCGACGATCGTGCTGGTGTCCTCGTCCACCGTGATCGTGCCGTTGAACTGGCCGTGGATGGAGTCACGGCGCAGCAGTGAGGCACGCTTCACGAGGTCGTCGGCGGCCCGCTCGCCGCCGCCGCGCACGACGATGGCACGCAGCATCAGGCCATTGCCGGAGCCGGCCTTCTCGATGAGCAGGCGGGCGACGAGGCGGCCGATGCGGCCGAAGCCGTAGAGGACGACGTCGCGCGACTCGCGGCGCTCGATCTTGTCGGCGCCCGTGGCACCGGCGACGGCCTCGGCGGTGAACTGCTCCACGCTCAGACCGCGGTCGTCGGCCTTGTACGTCTCCGCGAGCAGGCCGAGGTCGATCTGGGAGGGCCCGAGGTCGAGGGTCGTCAGGGCCTGAAGGAACGGCATGGTCTCGGTGACCGAGAGCTCCTCGCCGGCGATCTGCCGAGCGAAGCGGTGCGTCTTCAGGATGCTGACCACCGACTTGTTCACCAGGGAGCGGCTGTGCAGCAGGACGGTCACGTCCCGCTCGCGGTGCAGCTTCCCGATGATCGGGATCATCGACTCCGCGATCTCCTCGCGGTGCATCCAGTTGGTGAACGAGTCGTCGTTGACAGTCACAGATCAATCTTTCGAGCTAGGCAGCGCTCATATGCTAACAACACCCTACGTTGATCTTTCCCGGGGTCGGCTGTGGGGGTGGTCACTGCTCCTGTTCATCCCGGTTCCTGGGATCTTTCCTGTCCTGGTTCCTGACGCCCTGTTTGTTCCGTTTCCTGAAAACGATCACCCCTGTTTCTGAAAACGGTCACCCCTGTTCCTGAATCAGGGTGGAAGACCGTAAGAAACCCGGGTCGCGCCTGGCGTGGCCGCGCCGGGCTGCCCAAGGTCGGAGCGTGAGCACGTCTTCCGTTCCGCGGCCCGAGCAGGGCGCCCCCTCCCGCTTCCCCCGCCGCCTCGCGCTGCCCCGCCCGGCGCTGACCCGTCCCGCGCTGCCCCGAGCCGGCCGGGACCGGATGGCCCACGGCGCCGCGCTCGCCCTCGCGCTGTTCGCGGCCGTCCGGCTGGCCGGAGTCCTCGCCGTGATCGTCGCCGACCACCTCGCCGGACACGCGACGACCAGGAGCCTGGCCCACGCCTGGGACTCGCGCTGGTACCTGCACATCGCCGCCCACGGCTACGGCCGCCTCATCTGGATCAGCCAGGCGGGCGCGGTCCAGACCGACTGGGCGTTCTTCCCGCTCTACCCCGGCCTCGTCCGGGCCGTCACCACCGTCCTCCCCTTCGTCACCCCCGGCCAGGCCGCCCTGCTCGTCTCCTGGGGTGCGGCGATCGTGGCGGCGTACGGCGTCTACCTCATCGGCCACCACCTGTACGGCAGGGCCGTCGCCACCGCACTGGTCGCCCTCTGGGCCGTCCTGCCGCACGCCGTCGAGCTGACCATCGCCTACACCGAGTCCCTGTTCGCCGCCCTCGCGGCCTGGTCGCTGTACTGCGTGCTCCGGGGGCGCTGGCTGTGGGCCGGGTCGCTGGCCGCGCTCGCGGGCCTGGCCCGGCCGACCGGGTTCGCCGTCGCGGTCGCCGTCGGTGCCGCCGCCGTGCACGAGGTGCTGCGCCGGCGCGGCCGGGTGCCGGCGGGACTGTGGGTGGGGGCTCTCCTCGCCCCGGTGGGCTGGCTCGGCTATGTGCTGTGGGTGGGGTCGCAGACCGGCGATCTGCTCGGCGGCTACTTCCGGGTGCAGAGTGCCTGGGACTCGCGCTTCGACTTCGGGGTCGGTGCCGCACGGTTCCTCGCGGCGCTGTTCCGGCACGGCGGCGGCGTCGTCTACCCGGTGGCCCTGGCCCTCGTCGTGGTCGCGGTCGTGCTGTTCGGGCTGCTGTGCCTGGACCGTGCCCCGCTGGTCCTGGTGGTCTTCGCCGGGGTCCTGCTGCTGCTCGTGCTCGGCGGCTCCGGCTCCTTCTCGTCCAAGCCGCGCTTCCTGCTGCCGGCCTTCCCGCTGCTCATCCCGCCCGCGCGCGCCCTGGTCCGCACCTGGCGCGTCCGGCCGGCCCAGGCTCTGCTCGTCGGCGCCTCCCTGGCCGTCGTCTCCCTGCTGTACGGGACCTACGTGACGGTGGTCGCCCACTCCCCGCTGTGAGGGGGCCCGGACGGCTGCCTTCTCTCAGGGTGTATTCGTCCGAAATAGGTAAAATCAAGGAGTTTACCTCAGAAGGTCACGTCAGAAGGTCACGTCAGAAGGTCACGTCAGAAGGTCACGTCAGAAGGTCACGTCAGAAGGTCACGTCAGAAGGTCACGTCAGAAGGTCACCTCGTATCCGGAAGTGATCGATGTCCCGGAAGCGCTCCACGGACGACGGCGACGAGCTGCTCGCCAGACTCGGGTCGCTCACCGCCCAGGCACGCGAGCGCGCGGAGCTCCAGCGCACCCAGGTCGAGCTGGCGATCGCCCTTCAGCGCGGGATGCTGCCCCGGGACCTGCCCCGCCGGCGCGGTCTGCGTATCGCGGTGCGGTACGCGCCCGCCTGCTCCGGCCTCAACGTGGGCGGCGACTGGTACGACGCCTTCACCCTGCCCGGCGGCCGCATAGGGCTGTGCATCGGCGACGTGCAGGGGCACAACATCGAGGCCGCCGCCTTCATGGGGCAGGTCCGGGCCGGACTGCGCGCCCTCGCCACCGTCGCCAGCGAGCCTGGCACCCTCCTGTGCCGGACCAACGACCTGCTGCTGTCCCTGGGCAGCGAACTGTTCGCCACCTGCACGTTCCTGCGGCTCGACCCGGCCACCGGGTTGCTGGAGAGCGCACGGGCCGGACACATCCCCTTCGTCTGGGCCACGGCCGACGGGAAGTCCGGCGTCGTCGACGACGAGGGCGGGCCGCCGCTCGGCATCGAGCCGTGTACGGAGTACCGGGCGACCCGGCACCGGCTCACCACCGGCGGCGTGTTCGTCCTGCTCACCGACGGCGTCGTGGAAGGCCCCGCGATGACCATCGACGACGGCCTCGACCAGGTCGTACGGCTCGCGGGCGCCGCCGCCGTCACCGGTCTCGAGGTCCACGCGCTGGCCGCCGCCGTGATCAAGGGCGCCGAGAGCGTGGGGCACGAGGACGACGCCGCCGTCCTCGTCGTCGGTCACGGCGAACCGGACGAGCGGCCGTAGCGGCCCCTGTCGACCCCTGTCCGCCCCTGCCGCTCGGGCCGGCGGCCGTGCGTGGCGCGTGCATGCCGTGCGTGGCGTGCGTGGCGTGCGTGCCATGGATTCAGCCACGGGGTGCGCCGCGGTTCCCGGTACCGGGCACGGCCGCAGGTTCAGCCATAGAGCGGGACCGGGCGGCTCTCGCCTCGCCGTCGGTGGGCCGCCGGTGTGAGATGTCGCTTGTGGTGGGTGTCCAGGATCTGCGTCCGCGGGGCGTCTATGTGCTCCAGGTGCTGGCCGTCACCGCCTGCTACTTCGCGGCGGGACGGCTCGGACTCGTGCGCCGGCTCGTCGTCGAGGGTGCGGTGGTCACCCCCATCTGGCCGCCCACCGGCGTCGCCGTCGCCGCCCTGCTGATCCTCGGAGCCGGCTGCTGGCCCGGCATCGCCCTCGGCGCGTTCCTCGTCATCCTGTCCCTCTCGTTCCCGCCCGGCCCGGACGTGCTCGGCTTCATGGTCGGCAACACCGTCGCCCCGCTGTGCGCGCTCGTGCTGCTGCGCAAGGCCAAGTTCCGCCTCGACATCGGCCGGCTGCGCGACGGCCTCGCCCTGGTGTTCCTGGGCGCGCTGGGCGCCATGCTGATCAGCGCCAGCATCGGCGTCGGCCTCCTCCTGATCACCGGCAAGCTGCCCCTGCACTCCTTCTGGCCCGTCTGGCTGGCCTGGTGGGTGGGCGACGCGATGGGCGTCCTGATCGTCACCCCGTTCATCCTGCTGCTGTACGGAGCCCGCCGGGCTCCGCCCGCCAGACGCTCGGCGGAGTTCGCGGCGCTGGCCGTCGTCACCGCCTGCCTCGTCCCCCTGGCCATCTACAGCCCGCTCAGCCTCGCGTTCCTGGTCTACCCGCTCATCATCTGGGCCGCGCTGCGCTTCCAGCTGGCCGGCAGCATGCTCTGCGCGCTGGTGACGTCCGTGCTGGCCACCGTCGCCGCCACCGACGGCGCCGGAGCCTTCCACGGACTGAGCCGGATCGAGGTCATGGCGAAACTCCAGGCCTTCAACGGCTCGATGGCGCTGACCGCGCTCCTGCTGTCCGCCGTGATCACCGAGCAGCGCAACACCCGCAGCTCGGTCGAACAGGCCTGCAAGGAACTGGTCGAGGTCCTGGAACACCTCACCGCGGGCGAGGGCCAGCCGCCCCGCCCGTCCGCGGGCCCCGACAACGGCACGGGGAACGACGGCAGGCCGTGGCCGGGCGGCAAACCCCGGCCCGGAGACACGTCGTGAGAGGACCCCGGCGAATTACTCAACCTTGGTTGAACAGTCCAGGCTGATAAACCTACTGTTACTCATCATGGGCATGGACGGAATCACCGACAACGGCACCCGCTCCGCCGGGCCGCCACAGGACACCGTGCCGCTCGCGGCCTCCTTGCGGCTGGCCATGGGCCGGATCGTGCGCAGGCTGCGTCAGGCACACGCGGTGGGGGACGTCAGCCTCTCCGGTGTCTCGGTACTGAACCGGCTCGCCTCCGGCGGACCGGACTCACCCGGCTCGCTCGCCGGCCTGGAGCGGGTCCGCCCGCAGGCGATGGCCAGCATCCTCGCCTCCCTCGAACAGCGCGGACTGGTCAGCCGTACCCCCGACCCCACCGACGGACGGCGGGCCATCGTGTCGGTCACCGGCGAGGGCCGTGCCGTGCTGGCCGAGCGCCGCTCCGAGTCCGTCGCCCGGCTCGCCCGTGCCCTCGACGAGTTCACCCCGCAGGAGCGCGAGGTACTGCACACCGTGCTGCCCCTGCTCGACCGTCTGGCGGAACGGCTGTGACCGGGCAGCCGTCCGGCCGGGCCGGCACCCCGACGACGGGCGCGGCGCGCGCCTGGCTGCTCGCCCGGTCCGCCCGGCTCCGCGACACACCCCCCGGGCCCGGCTACAAGTGGGTGGCGCTCTCCAACACCACGCTCGGCGTGCTGATCGCCACGATGGACGCCTCCATCGTGATCATCTCCCTGCCCGCGATCTTCCGGGGCATCGGCCTCGACCCGCTCGCCGCGGGCAACATCGGCTACCTGCTGTGGATGATCCTCGGCTACCTGCTGGTCTCGGCCGTACTGGTCGTCGTCCTCGGCCGGCTCGGGGACATGTTCGGCCGGGTCCGCATCTACAACCTCGGCTTCCTGGTCTTCGCCTGCGCCTCGGTCGCCCTGTCCCTCGACCCGTTCCGGGCCGGCGCGGGCGCCCTGTGGCTCATCCTGTGGCGCGTCGTGCAGGCCTTCGGCGGCTCCATGCTCACCGCCAACTCGGCCGCCATCCTCACCGACGCCTTCCCGGCCCGGCAGCGGGGCATGGCCCTCGGCATCAACCAGATCACCGCGCTCGCCGGGCAGTTCCTCGGGCTGCTCGCCGGCGGTCTGCTGGCCGCCGTCGACTGGCGGGCGGTGTTCTGGGTGAGCGTCCCGGTCAGCATCACCGGGACCGTCTGGTCGTACCTGAGCCTGCGCGAGACCGCGTCCGCCGGGCGCGGGCGCGTCGACTGGCTCGGCAACATCACCTTCGCCACCGGTGCCGGCATCCTGCTCGCCGGCATCACCTACGGCATCCAGCCCTACGGCGGCCACCCCACCGGCTGGACCAACCCCTGGGTGCTGTCGGGCCTGATCGGCGGAGCGTTCCTGCTGCTGGTGTTCTGCGTGGTGGAGACCCGGGTCGCCGAGCCGATGTTCCAGCTCTCCCTGTTCCGGGTGCGGGCCTTCGCCGCGGGCAACCTCGCCGCGCTGCTCACCGCGATCGCCCGCGGCGGACTGCAGTTCATGCTCATCATCTGGCTGCAGGGCATCTGGCTGCCGCTGCACGGCTACGACTTCGAGGACACCCCGCTGTGGGCCGGCATCTTCATGCTGCCCCTGACCCTCGGCTTCCTGATCGCCGGACCCGTCTCCGGCTACCTGTCCGACCGGTTCGGCGCCCGGTTCTTCTCCACGACCGGCCTGATCCTGGTCGCCGCTTCCTTCCTCGGCCTGCTCGCGCTGCCGGTGAACTTCGACTACGGCATGTTCGCCGCCCTGCTGCTGCTCAACGGGCTGGGCCAGGGCATGTTCTCCTCGCCCAACACCTCGTCCGTGATGGGCAGCGTGCCGGCCCGCTACCGGGGCGTGGCCTCCGGGATGCGCTCCACCTTCCAGAACTCGGGCACGGCCCTGTCCATCGGCGTGTTCTTCTCCCTGATGGTGTCCGGCCTCGCCTCCACCCTGCCCTCGACGCTCAGCGAAGGGCTGAAGGCACACGGCGTACCGGCCGCGACCGCCCACGAGGTGGCCTCGCTGCCGCCGGTCAGCACCCTGTTCGCGACGTTCCTCGGCAACAACCCCATCGGGCACCTGCTCGGCGCGAGCGGCACCCTCGACCACCTGACCGCGAGCCGGCGCGCCACGCTCACCGGGCACACCTTCTTCCCCGAACTGGTCTCCGGCCCCTTCCACCACGGACTGACCATCGTCTTCTCCGTCGCCGCCGCCATGGCCCTGGTCGCGGCCCTCGCCTCCGCGCTGCGCGGCGGCCACGAGCGCGCGGACGCGGCACCCCCGAAGGACGGCCCGGACCACACCACCACCGACCGGCCGGAGCACCGCACAGCGCCCTCCTCCTGAGCGACGGCGCTGTGACGATGCCGCGTGATCACAGACTGGCTGCCAGCCCCATCCACACACCCGCGAGGAGGATGAGGACCAGCGCGGTCCACTGCGCTTCGGAAAGACGACGGCGCATGGGGCGATGGCGATGCCCGCGGAAGGAATCCAGCAGCAGCCGGGCGGTGCTGTATCCGGCGAGATAAAGAAGGAGCAGGGACACGGCCGGCTGCTTGTCCGTGTCGAGCGCGAGTGGAAGCAGCGACAACGCGATGACGACATTGGCCGCGGCATCGACCAACTGCAGGGGGAAGACGCGCTCGGCAGGAGCCGGACCGGGATCGAACCGCCGCCACCGCGTCTGCGCCATCACGACATGCTCGGGTCGATAGGCGATACCCCGCGCGCTGGCACGCCCGAAGCAGCATCCGCCCACCAGGCAGCCGACCCGGTAGATGGCCAGCATCACCGGCAGAGTCAGGCCGAGGTAGTCCGTCGCCGCGCGCGGTGAAACCCCCAGCGCGAAGGACATGAGAACAAGCCCGGGGATGATGAGGAGTACGGCGTCCTGCAAGAAGGACCGGGCAGCGGTCTTCACGACCTTCAGCTTGATTCTCAGATACAGCGGGTAGCCGATCAGGTGGAGCAGCACCATCGGTACCGCGAGCCCCCACCACCGCACGCCACCCCACAGCTGGGCCACGACCAGGCTCATCCCTACGGCTGCCCCGAGCGCCAGGTCGGAAGCGAGGAAATACGGGTGATACCGGCCGCGTCGAGCCACGTGGTGCGCTTTCCGGATGAACCACTCGACGCCTTGAACACTGGCCTGACCGATCGGTCCGACATCGCCGTGCCGCTCTGTGCCGCCCGTAAGAAGTCCTGCCGGTCTGTGACCGGGTATCGCGACCGCGCTGATTTTCTGAGCCATCGCTGCACGCCTCACCATTGAGTACTCAGCCAAGTGGGCCGACCTGACACCGCGCGGGGGAAAGGTGTTCCTGGGCCCCGAGGATGCGATTGCTGAAGGCGAATCCCCGCGTGAACAGGTGCGGCTTGTGGGGAGGAGCGTAGGAGGTGGGATCGGCGTTTGTCGCCGGCCGCCCACAGATGGGGGCCGTGAGGGCAATCGGGTGGCACTCTGGGGCGGTCCTGCCGCACTTGGGGGCGCGGGATGTGCCGCAGGCTGTGCCGGGCTGACCCGGGCGGGACAGCGCCGACGGCGATCCCCTGGACGGGGTTCCGGTCGGCACGCGCTCGGACAAGCAGGTCGCGGCCCCGGCCTGGAAAACGTCCTACGGCCACCACCCGCTCATCCCCTTCGGCGCCGGGGCCGGGGCGGTGGCCGCCACGGGGGAGGTGTCATCAGATGACGAGGTGTCATCAGATGGTGAGGTGTCATCAGATAGTGAGGTGTCATCAGATGGTGAGGTGTCATCAGATGACCCACCGCAGAGAGCGAAGACTCCGGTTGTCGGGGACGGCCGCCGGCGTCCTGTCAGGGACGGCCTGCGGCGTCCTGGTCCAAGCCTGCGACGTCCTGCTCCAAGGGGGAGACGTCCGCTTCCGCCGCCGTCACCGTGCCCGCGGACACCTCGGCGCGAGCCGTGGCCGCGCCCCGTCGGCGCGTCAGCCGAAGGGCGAGGGGCTCGGTGTAGCGGGCGGTCAGCGGGCCGAGGACGACCAGGATCAGGACGTAGGCCGTGGCCAGCGGTCCCAGGTCGGAGTCGATGCCCGAGGTGACGGCGAGACCGGCGATGACGATGGAGAACTCGCCCCGGGCCACCAGGGTGCCGCCCGCCCGCCACCGGCCCTGCGCGGAGATGCCCGCCCGGCGCGCCGCCCAGTAGCCGGTGGCGATCTTGGTCAGCGTGGTGACGGCCGCCAGGACGAGGGCCGGCAGCAGTACCGGCGGGATGGCGGCCGGGTCGGTGTGCAGCCCGAAGAAGACGAAGAACACCGCGGCGAACAGGTCCCGCAGCGGGGAGAGCAGATGGTGCGCGCCCTCGGCGACCTCGCCGGACAGCGCGATGCCCACCAGGAACGCGCCCACCGCCGCCGAGACCTGCAACTGCTGGGCGAGACCGGCCACCAGCAGGGTCAGGCCGAGCACGACCAGCAGCAGCTTCTCGGGGTCGTCGCTGGAGACGAAGCGGGAGATGTGCCGGCCGAAGCGCACCGCCACCAGCAGCACCAGGCCGGCCGCGCCGAGGGCGACGGCGAGCGTGACACTGCCCGCGGCGAGACCGGTCCCGGCCAGCAGCGCGGTGACGACGGGCAGGTACACGGCCATCGACAGGTCTTCCAGCACGAGGATGCTGAGGATCACCGGGGTCTCCCGGTTGCCGATCCGGCCGAGGTCGCCGAGCACCTTGGCGATGACGCCGGACGAGGAGATCCAGGTGATGCCGGCCAGGACGACGGCGGCTATGGGGCCCCAGCCGAGCAGCAGGGCCATGGCGGCACCGGGCAGGGCGTTGAGGGCGGCGTCGACGAGGCCGGCGGGGTACTGCGTCTTCAGGTTCGAGACGAGATCGCCCGCGGTGTACTCGAGGCCCAGCATGAGCAGCAGCAGGATCACGCCGATCTCGGCGCCGATCGCCACGAACTCCTCGCTGGCCCCGAGCGGCAGCAGTCCGCCCTTGCCGAAGGCCAGCCCGGCGAGCAGGTACAGCGGGATGGGCGAGAAGCGCAGCCGGGCGGCGAGCCGGCCGAGCAGTCCGAGGCCGAGGATGATGGCGCCGAACTCGATGAGGAAGACCGCGGAGGAATGCGTGGAATGCATCCGCATCACTCCCGGCCGAGGATGTCGGCGGCGGCATCGACGCCCTCGCGGGTGCCGATCACGATGAGCGTGTCGCCGCCGGCCAGCCGGAAGTCGGGGCCGGGGGAGGGGATCGCGTCGGCGCGGCGCAGGACGGCCACGATCGAGACGCCGGTCTCGGTCCGCATCCGTGTCTCGCCGAGCAGGCGCCCGTTCCAGTGGGAGGCCGCGGACAGCGAGACCCGCTCGGCCACCAGGCCGAGTTCGGTGGTGGACAGCAGGCTCGGGCTGTGGTGCGTCGGCTTCAGCGCGTCGACGAGCGCCTCCGCCTCCCCGCCGGAGAGCTGGACCGACAGCGCGCAGGCGTCGGGATCGTCGTCACGGTAGGCGCTCAGCGTCCGTGATCCGTCGTGGTGGGCGACCACCGACAGACGGCGCCGCTCCCGGGTCGTGAGGTCGTACCGGACGCCGATACCCGGCAATGGCGTCCTGCTCGTGCGTGCGGTGCCCATGGCGGCCCCCCTGGCCTTCCTTGACTGTTTCTTGGTGAAACGATTACCGGAAGCTTAGCTTGACGGTGGGCGGCCACAGGGGGAGGGGGCCGTCAGGGAACAGGGAAGGGGTGGCCAGGGGGGAGGCGGTCGGGGAAGGGGCGGCCAGTGAGAGGGGTGGCCGGGAGTCTCAGGCCGGTGAGGGGCGCGGTCGGGAGTCTCAGGCCGGCGAGAGGTGCGGTCGTGAGCCTCGGGCCGGGGTGAGGGGGCGCCGCCGTTCAGCCGCCCAGGTTCCCCAGCCGGGCGTCCCGCCACAGGTCGACGCCGCCGTCGGTGGCGAGCTTGTCGATCTCGGCCAGTTCCTCGTCGCTGAAGCCGGGGTTCTCCAGTGCCGCCACGTTCTGCTCCAGCTGCTCGACCCGCGAGGCGCCGATGACCAGCGAGGTGACCCGCTCGTCGCGCAGCGCCCAGGCCAGCGCCATCTGGGCCAGCGTCTGCCCGCGCCGGGCCGCGATGTCGTTCAGGGCGCGCAGCCGGCCCCGCATGTCCTCGGTGAGCCAGGCCGGGTCGAACGACTTGCCCTGCGCGGCCCGCGAGTCGCCGGGGACGCCGTCGAGGTAGCGGTCGGTCAGCAGGCCCTGGGCGAGCGCCGTGAAGCCGATCACGCCGAAGCCCTCCTCCTCGGCCGCGTCCAGCAGTCCGTCCGTCTCGATCCAGCGGTTGAGCATGCTGTACGACGGCTGGTGGATCAGCAGCGGGGTGCCCAGCTCGCGCAGGATGGCGGTCGCCTGCCGGGTGCGCTCGGCGTCGTAGGAGGAGATGCCGACGTACAGGGCCTTGCCCTGGCGGACGGCCGTGTCGAGCGCGCCCATCGTCTCCTCCAGCGGCGTGGAGGCGTCCAGCCGGTGGGAGTAGAAGATGTCGACGTAGTCCACGCCCATCCGGCGCAGCGACTGGTCCAGCGATGCCAGCACGTACTTGCGCGAGCCGCCGCCCTGACCGTAGGGGCCGGGCCACATGTCCCAGCCCGCCTTGGTGGAGATCACCAGCTCGTCCCGGTACGGCGCGAGGTCCTGCTTGAGCAGCCGGCCGAAGTTGATCTCGGCCGAGCCGTACGGCGGGCCGTAGTTGTTGGCCAGGTCGTGGTGGGTGATGCCGAGGTCGAAGGCGCGCAGCGCGATCTCGCGCTGGGTCTCGAAGGGGCGGTCGTCGCCGAAGTTGTGCCAGTAGCCCAGGGACAGGACGGGAAGGTCAAGCCCCGAGCGGCCGGTGCGCCGGTAACGCATGGTGCCGTTGTAGCGCTCGGGGTCAGCGACGTGGTTCATCGGGTCTTCTCCGGCTGGTCTGCAGGGGGTTCCCCCTGGATGAAAGGGGCTCATCCACCCTGCGCCTTCAAGATTCGTAAGTCCAACCAACGGACCTCATGGCATTGATCGGCGTGGCTTCTGAATCGGCCGGGCGCTCACCCTGCTGCGGGCGGTGCCGCTCACTGCTGCGGGCCGTGCCGCTCGGTGCCGCACAGCGCACTGTTCGATCCTACGAACTTCCCGCCGGACGGGTTACCGGCCTCCGTCACACCTGATAGGAAACTTTCCTACCAGTACTGTACCGGACCAGCTCTCCAACCCCCACCTCGACTTGGAGTTCCCGTGATGCACGAAGACCGCGCGGCAGACCGTGAGACACCGGCCTCCGCCCTCCTGTCCCGCCGGACCGTCGTCGCCGCGCTCGGCATCGTCGCCTCCTCGGCCCTGATCGGCACCCGTGGTGTCGCGGCGGCCACGACGGCCTCGGCGGCGGCGCCGGGCCTCGACGACCCGGCGAAGAAGGAGATCGCCATGAAACTGGTCTCGAGCGCGGAGAACTCCTCGCTCGACTGGAAGGCCCAGTACAAGTACATCGAGGACATCGACGACGGACGCGGCTACACCGCCGGCATCATCGGCTTCTGCTCCGGGACCGGCGACATGCTCGACCTCGTCCAGCTCTACGCCGACCGCAAGCCCGGCAACGTCCTCGCCCCGTACCTGCCGGCCCTCCGCAGTGTCGACGGCACCGACTCGCACGACGGCCTCGACCCCAACTACCCCAGGGACTGGCGCAAGGCCGCCCAGGACTCCGCTTTCCAGCAGGCCCAGAACGACGAGCGCGACCGCGTCTACTTCGACCCGGCCGTCGCGCAGGGCAAGACGGACGGGCTGCGGGCGCTCGGCCAGTTCGCCTACTACGACGCCATCGTCATGCACGGCGACGGCGACGACCCCACCAGCTTCCGCAACATCCGCAAGCGGGCCCTGCGCAGCGCCAAGCCGCCGGCCCAGGGCGGCGACGAGACGACGTACCTGAGTGCCTTCCTCGACGCCCGGGTGTGGGCCATGAAGCAGGAGGAGGCCCACAGCGACACCACCCGGGTCGACACCGAACAGCGGGTCTTCCTGCGCAAGGGCAACCTCGACCTGAACACCCCGCTGGACTGGAAGGTGTACGGCGACAGTTACCACATCGGCTGAGCCGCCCGGCGGCCCGCGGTGCCTACGACACGCGCGGCAGTACCGCGGCGCCCGGCAACGGGCCCGTCCCCGCGAGCGCCGCGGACTGCCGTGCCGTGACCCGCTGGATCACGGCGATCGCCAGCGCGCCTGCGGCCAGTTCGAGGAACTCGGTCACGAGCAGAACGGCGAGCGACGTCCCGCCGGCCACCCCCATGCCCACAGCACCCACCAGCGCGTGCCCGACCCAGGCCGCCCACCAGATGTTCACCAGCGCGCGGTCGCGCCCCTCGGCGGCGCCGGGGCCGCTCGCGCCGTGGACGTCGAGGACCAGCCCGCGCGGTGCCCAGAAGTTGACCACCGGTATCAGCCACGCGAACACGGCCCAGGCGGGGGAGCCGGCAAGGGGCTCGGGGGACAGGAGCCGGGCGTTGCGCCGGCAGCGCGAGAACCACATCAGGAACAGCACGACCGTGGCCAGGGACACGTACACGAACAGCGTGGACACGCGCCCCGACACGCTCAGCGGTGTCTCCTGCGGATCCAGCCGGTGTGCCCGCAGCGTCACCGCCCGGTAGACGTCCGCCAGGGCTGTCACGGCCACGGCGGCCTGGGCGGAACGGGCAAGCGGCCAGGGGGCTTTGACGACGGCGGCGGTGACGGCGGACATGGCGGGGTTCCTGTCTGTCGGGGACGGCGCGCGCGGGGACGGCGCGCGGGCATGGCACGGGCAGGTACGGCATGGCCGGTCACAGCACGCGCGGGCGCGGCGCGCTGACGGTCGAGAGGGAAGACCGGAGGACCGGATCATAGGGCAGCGGTGACGGCCGGCTCCGATCGCCGACCGCCTCTCGGTGGCGTACTCGCACGCCGGGCCCCTGGCAAGGAAAGATGGGCGGCCGGAGCGTTCGATCACACCGATGCGGAGGAGCGGACTCATGCCGCACGAGCGAGCCGGCCGGCCGGCCGGTCCCGAGGACCTTGTCGACGTGGCCCGGCTGGTCACGGCGTACTACGCGCTGCACCCCGACCCGGCCGACCCGGCGCAGCGGGTCGCGTTCGGCACCTCGGGGCACCGGGGTTCGTCCCTGGCGAGCGCCTTCAACGAGGACCACATCGCCGCCACCAGCGAGGCCATCTGCGAGTACCGCGCCGCCCAGGGCGTCGACGGCCCGCTGTTCCTCGGCGCCGACACGCACGCCCTGTCGGAGCCCGCGAAGGTGACGGCCCTTGAGGTGTTCGCCGCGAACGGGGTCACCGTGCTCATCGACAGCGAGGACGGCTACACGCCGACCCCGGCGGTCTCGCACGCCATCCTCGCCCACAACCGCGGCCGCACCTCCGCCCTCGCCGACGGCGTGGTCGTCACCCCCTCGCACAACCCGCCCGCCGACGGCGGGTTCAAGTACAACCCGCCCAGCGGCGGCCCGGCCGCCTCCGAGGCCACCTCGTGGATCCAGGACCGGGCCAACCAGATCATCGCCGGCGGCATGAAGGACGTACGGCGCATCCCGTACACCGCCGCGCTCGCCGCGCCCACCACCCACCGCCACGACTTCCTCGGCGCCTACGTCGGCGACCTGCCGAGCGTGCTGGACCTGGACGCCGTCCGCGCGTCCGGCCTGCGCATCGGCGCCGACCCGCTCGGCGGGGCGTCCGTCGCCTACTGGGGCCGCATCGCCGAACAGCACGGCCTCGACCTGACCGTGGTCAACCCGCACACCGACCCGACCTGGCGGTTCATGACGCTGGACTGGGACGGCCAGATCCGCATGGACTGCTCATCGCCGTACGCGATGGCCTCCCTCATCGAGCAGCGCGACCGCTTCCGCATCTCCACCGGCAACGACGCCGACGCCGACCGGCACGGCATCGTCACCCCGGACGCGGGCCTGATGAACCCCAACCACTACCTCGCCGTCGCCATCTCCTACCTCTACCGGCACCGCGAGCAGTGGCCCGAGAGCGCGGGCATCGGCAAGACCCTCGTCTCCTCCACGATGATCGACCGGGTCGCCGCCGACCTCGGCCGTCAACTCGTCGAGGTGCCCGTCGGGTTCAAGTGGTTCGTG
Source organism: Streptomyces sp. NPDC048297 (assembly GCF_043201585.1). Taxonomy (NCBI): domain Bacteria; kingdom Bacillati; phylum Actinomycetota; class Actinomycetes; order Kitasatosporales; family Streptomycetaceae; genus Streptomyces; species Streptomyces sp. NPDC048297. The sequence goes on along the minus strand of NZ_JBICZA010000004.1, from coordinate 255,860 downwards.
GACGGACTGGTCAGCGGCGCCCTCGGGTTCGGCGGCGAGGAGTCGGCAGGCGCCTCCTTCCTGCGCCGGGACGGCTCGGTGTGGACCACGGACAAGGACGGCATCCTGCTGGCCCTCCTCGCCTCCGAGATCACCGCGGTCACCGACCGGACACCGTCCGAGCACTACGCCGGCCTCACCGCCCGCTTCGGTGAGCCCGCCTACGCCCGCATCGACGCCCCGGCGACCCGCGAGCAGAAGGCGCTGCTCGGCAAGTTGTCCCCGGCCCAGGTCGGCGCGGACACGCTGGCGGGCGAGGCGGTCACCGGGGTCCTCAGCGAGGCACCGGGCAACGGCGCCGCGATCGGCGGCATCAAGGTGACCACCGCCAACTCCTGGTTCGCCGCCCGCCCTTCGGGAACCGAGGACGTCTACAAGGTCTACGCCGAGTCCTTCCTCGGCCCGGACCACCTCGCCCGGGTGCAGGAGGAGGCGAAGGCCGTGGTCCAGAGCGCCCTCGACGGCTGAGCACACGGCGGTCGCGCGACGGCCTCCACGTCGGTGCGTCGCACCGGGTGCGCCACATCAGTGCGCCGCACCGGGCGCGTGGAGGCCGCCGTCCGCGCCTGGTCAGTCCCGTCCGCGTGGCTGCGCCAGCCGGTCCAGCACGGCCTGCGCCATGGCGGCCTCACCGGTGGCGTTGGGGTGGGCCGGGGCCGCGGGGGAGGCCGGGCGCAGCGGCTCGATCCAGCGGTCGGCGGGCGCCTTGCACATGTCGTGGCCGACCGTGGGACGGTACGTGTCGACGTACTCCGCCCCGTTCCACGCGGCCACCAGACGCAGCATCAGGTTCAGCCGCTTCTCGGTGTCCCGCAGATACGGGAAGTCCCCCTGCGCGAACGGCACCGACGGGAAGCAGCCGCTGCCGTCGTCCGGCAGCAGGTCCGGGTAGCCGACGACGAGGACCCGCGCGTGCGGCGCCCGGTCGTGCACGGCCCGCAGCACCCGGTCGATCTTCGGCGCGGTCTGCGCGATGGTGAGGGCCAACCGGTCGTATCCGGCGGCGTTGTAGGAGCGCTCGCAGGGATTGCCGGTGGGGTCCTGGGCGGCGAGCGAGGCACAGGTGCCGATGATCGGGCCGAAGCCGACGTCGTTGCCGCCGATCTGCACCGTCACCAGGTCGGTGTTCCGTCCCACCGCGTCGAGTTGGGGGCCGTTGGTGCCCTGCGCCTTCCACATCTCGTTCGTCGTGGCCGCCGCGCAGCTCACGTCCTTGAACACCGTCGCCCGGCGCTGCGCCGCCACGAGCGAGGGGTAGTTGCGGTCGGAGCGGGCGCAGTTGGCGTCCACCTGGTCCGGTATGACGGGGCCGGAGGTGTAGGAGTCGCCGAGCGCGACATAGGTGAGGTCGCGGTCGTGGCCGTGGCTGAGGCCGTGGTCGGCCGGATGCGTGGCTGCCGGATGCACGGCGACCGGTTGTGCGGCGACCGGTTGTGCGGCGACCGGTTGTGCGGCGGCGGGTGTCGTGGAGGCGGCGACGAGGGCGCAGCCGCCCAGGGCCGCCCCCAGCACGGCGGCCCGCCGCCGGCCTCTCGCCACGTCCCCCGCACGCAAGTCGTCCGTCATGGATCCTCCCCCTGAGACCGGGACATCGCGCCGAGTCCACACCCCTGGTGCGGCGCTCGCGCGTTCGACTGGGCCTGTATACCGTCCGGTTGGTCGCGCGGACCAGAAGCCGGTACGAACATTCGCGCGCGTGCGGAGCGGAACCCGTGCGCCCGGCGGCTCGAAGCGGGGGCCCTGGCGCGCCGACAGGGGCGCGGTGTCACCCGGTCGGGTGTTCTCCAGGGAACCGCAGCCGAGTGAAACGATTCCTCGGTGATCCTTCCGTGATCATTCCCTGGTGAATCCGCAACGTCGAAGTGTCGTGCGCCGCCGGGTCGTTCCGGCCGCGCTCGGCACTCTCAGTGTCCTGTCCCTGCTGTCCGCTCTGCCGGCCGCGGCGCAGCCCGCCGCCGCGCAGCCCGCGCCGCGGCACGGTGCCCGGGGTGCCGCGGCGCCCCGACCCGTCACACAGGCCGAGGCCCGCACGGACGCCTACCTCCGGTCCGCCCAGGCCCGGCCCGCGGCTCTGCGTGACTTCTTCCGGCGACTGCCCAAGGGAGGGGACCTGCACAACCACCTCTCCGGCGCCGTGACCACGGAGTACCTCATCGAGCTGGCCGCCGAGGACGGGCTGTGCCTGGACGCCACGCTGACCGCCGTCGCCCCGCCCTGCGGCCCCGGCACCCGCCCGGCCGCCGACGCCCGCACCGACCGCGCCTTCCACGACGCGATCGTGCGCGCCTGGTCCATGCAGGACTTCCCGCCCGACCAGAACGGCCACGACCACTTCTTCGACACGTTCAACAAGTTCGGCGAGGCCACCTGGCGGCACCGCGGCAAGCTGCTCGCGAACGTCGCCGACGGCGTCGTACGGCAGAACCAGTTCTACCTGGAGACCATGATCACCCCGGCCTCCGACAGCGCGAAGAACCTGGCCAACCAGGTCGGCTGGGACGACGACCTCGCCGCGCTGCACCGCAAGCTGGTCGCGGGCGGCAAGCTGGACAAGGTGGTGGCCGAGGCCCGCAAGGAGGCCGACGACGGCGACGCCGAGTTCCGCGCCACGGAGCACTGCGGCACCGGCCAGGCCCGGCCCGGCTGCGCCCTCACCGTCCGCTGGATCTCCCAGGCCTCCAGGGGCAGTTCACCCGAGCGGGTCTTCACCCAGCTCGCCCTCGGCATGCGGCTGGCCGAGGCCGACCCGCGCTTCGTCGCGGTCAACCTCGTCCAGCCCGAGGACTGGGACAGCTCGCTGCGCAACTACAGCCTGCAGATGCGCATGGTCCAGTACCTGCGCACCCAGTACCCGAAGGCCCATGTCACCCTGCACGCGGGCGAGTTGTGGCCCGGACTCGTCAAGCCCGCGGACCTGAAGTTCCACATCAAGGAGGCCGTGAACATCGCCCGCACCGAGCGGGTCGGGCACGGCGTCGACCTCGTCCACGAGGACGACTGGCAGCAGACCGCCCGCACCATGGCGGCCCGCCGGGTGGCCGTCGAGGTCCCCTTCTCCAGCAACGCCCAGATCCTCGGCGTCAAGGGAGCCGACCACCCCTTCAACACCTACCGCCGGTACGGCGTGCCGGTGGTCCTGTCCACCGACGACCCCGGCGTGTCGCGGATCGACATCAGCCACGAGTACCAGTACGCCTCCAGCACGTACAGCCTTGGCTACCCCGTGCTGAAGGACCTGGCCCGCGCCTCCCTCGAGTACGGGTTCCTGCCCGGCGCGAGCCTGTGGCAGGGCAACCCCACCGCGTCCGGGTACCGCCCGGTGGCGGCCTGCCGTGACGAGCGGCCCGGCCTCCCCGTACGCTCCCGGGCCTGTCAGCGTCTGCTGGCGGACAGCCCGAAGGCGCGGCTGGAGTGGCGCCAGGAGGGCGCGTTCGCGGCCTTCGAGCGGACCCACGCCCGCTCGGCCCACTGACCGCCCGCTCGCCTCACTGACCGGCTTCCCACGCGATCCCCCCGGCCCTGCCGCCCCGACTCGGGGATGTGCAGGGCCGGTTCGCGTGCGTACGGCCGAGAACCCGCCCGGTGCTGCCATGTGGCAAGCTGCGAAGGCCCGCCCACGCGTCCGCCTGGAGAGGTTCCCGTATGGCCGTCATCCACCACACCACTCTCAAGCCGACCAAGCTCGAACTCCTCACCACCTGGCTGCCGACCCGGCCCTGGTACCGCGGTGGCGCCGGGGCGCCCGTGCTGACGAAGTCCGGCGGCTTCCGGCTGGACGACCCCGAGGGCGAGGTCGGCATCGAGTTCATGGTGGCCACCGACACCTCCACCCCCGAACCGACCGCCTACCTGGTGCCGCTCAGCTACCGGGGCGCTCCGCTGGAGGGTGCGGACCACGCCCTCATCGGCACCTCGGAACACGGGGTGCTGGGCAAGCGCTGGGTGTACGACGGCTGCCACGACCCGGTGCTGGTCACCGGACTGCTCTCACTCATCGAGGGCCGCGCCCAGGCGATGGCACAGAGCGTCTCCGACACCCCCGACCACGAGGTGACCCGCTCCTACACCGGCGAGCCCTTCCCGCGCACCGCCGTCACCCCGGCCCCCGCCGACGACGAGCACGGCACCCGGCTGCCCGCGCCGCACGGCACGACCCTCCACATCCACCGCGTCCTCAGCCCGGTGCCCGGCAACCCACCGCTGCCCACCCCGGGCGCGGTCGGCCATGTGGCAACGGGCTGGCCGGCCCCGGACGACACCCGTCTGGGGGCGCTCTTCATGGTCCTGAACACCGGCTGACCCGGCGCCCATGACCGGCAACATCCTCTTCCTCGGCTTCGCGCTCGCCGGCTTCGCGCTCGCCGGCTTCGCGCTCGCCGGGAGCCGGCTGGGCGCCGCCCTGTCCGCGCGGCGCCGCCGCCGGCTGTTCACCGCGGCCACCCCGCCGTGGACCTTCCCTGCCGTGCGCCCCCGCTGACCCGGCATCAGGAGCACGCCCACCCACTTCCCCCTTGCCGTCTGGCATGGCCCGGTCAAATCTGTCACTCTTTCGGCAGTCCCTCGCCCTGGCCCCATGAGGGCGCGGCGCACCGACCCGCACACCGATCGCGCAACCCCAGTCCAGGGCCGCCCACGGCGCATCCCAGCCGACCGGACGGTCATCGAGCAGGCCGGGACCCCGGCCGCCGCAAAGGAGTAGCGTGTGAGATCCGCCCCCCACAAGGCGCTCGGCGCCGGCGTGTTCACCCTCGCCGCACTGGCCGCTCTCTTTCTCCCCGTCAGCCCCGCCGCCGCGCAGCCGGCCAAGGCCGCTCCGGTGGCCGCCGCCTGCACCCCGGCACAGGTCGTCACCAACGGCGGCTTCGAGAGCGGTGCCTCGCCCTGGACCCAGTCCCCGTCCACGGTGATCACCAGCCGCTCCGGACAGAGCGCCCACGCCGGCTCCTCCTTCGCCTGGCTCGACGGCGTCGGCAGCACCCACACCGACACCCTCGCGCAGAGCGTCACGATCCCCGGCGGCTGCACCGCGGCCACGCTCACGTTCTGGCTGCACGTCGACACCGCGGAGACGACCTCGTCCGTCGCGTACGACAAGCTCACCGCCAAGATCGGCAGCACCACGCTGGCGACGTACTCGAACCTCGACAAGAACACCGGCTACGTGAAGAAGTCGCTGGACGTGTCGTCGTTCGCGGGCCAGACCGTGAACCTGTCCTTCACCGGCACCGAGGACGTGAGCCTGCAGACGAGCTTCGTCCTGGACGACATCGCCCTGGACACCTCCGGCGACACCGCCCCGCCCCCGGCGGACCCGGTCCGCACCCCCGCCGCGCCGTCGTACACCGTCAGCCTCAGCAGCGACACGAGCGGCACCGCGTGGAACGGGCACGAGAGCGTGTCCTTCACCAACGCCTCCGCCACCGCGCTGAGCGAGGTGTACCTGAGGCTGTGGGACAACTACCACGGCACCTGCTCGGCGATGCCCGTCACGGTCACCAACGTCACCGGCGGCACCGCGGGCGCCCTCTCGGTGGCCTGCACGGCGCTGAAGATCACCCTGCCGGCGCCGCTGAACCAGGGACAGAGCGCCACCATCGGCTTCGACCTGGCCATCACGGTGCCCAGCGGCGCCGACCGGTTCGGCCACGACGGCGCCTTCAGCTTCATCGGCAACGCGCTGCCCGTCCTCGCGGTCCGCGACAGCGCCGGCTGGCACCTGGACCCGTACACCAACAACGGCGAGTCCTTCTACTCCCTGGCCGCCGACTTCACGGTGACCCTGGACCACCCGAGCGGCCTGCTGGTCCCCGCCACCGGCACCTCCACGGACACGCCCGGCTCCAGCGGCCGTACCGTGACCACGGCCACCGCCTCCCAGGTCCGTGACTTCGCCTGGGCCGCCGGACCGTTCAGCACGATCTCCGGCACCTCGCCCGGCGGCGTCCCGGTGAACGTGTACTCCGTCTCGGGCATCAGCTCCTCCAGCGCCCAGTCGATGCTCAGCACCGCCAAGACCGCCGTCGACGCCCACGCGGCACGCTTCGGCGCCTACCCGTACGGCGAGCTGGACGCGGTCATCGACAACAACTACTGGTTCGGCGGCATGGAGTACCCCGGCTTCGTCCTCGACCTCGTCAGCACCACGGCGCTCACCCACGAGATCGGCCACCAGTGGTGGTACGGCATCGTCGGCGACGACGAGTACACCAGCCCCTGGCTGGACGAGGCGTTCACCGACTACGCCACCGACCTGGCCCTCGGCAAGACCGGCACCGGCTGCTGGAGCACGGTCTCCTGGGCGTCCGGTGCCGAGAAGATCACCAACTCGATGGCGTACTGGGACGCGAACTCCTCCCGCTACTCCACCGTCGTCTACGGCTACGGCAAGTGCGCCCTGCACGACCTGCGGCGCGTCCTCGGCGACACCGCCATGACCAAGCTCCTCAAGGACTACGCGACGGCCCACTGGTACGGCGTGTCGACCACGGCCGAGTTCAAGGCCGCCGCCCAGGCCGCCACCGGCACGGACCTGACCTCCTTCTGGACCCAGCACCGCATCGACGGCTGACCCCTCCGGTCGTGGGGGGGGCCCCCCCCCGGGCCCCCCCCCCCCCGCCCCCCCCCCCCCCCGGGCCGCGTACACGGCCGCCCCCCCGCCCGCCCCCGCCACGCCCCCCCCCCCCCGCGGCCCCCCCCCCCCCCCGGGGGCGCCCCCCCCCGGGGGGGGGGCGCCCCCCGCCGGGGCCCCCCCACGGCTCTTCCCCGCACCGCCGCATCCGTGTCCCACCATCGCCCGCATGCCCCGCGTGAGCCACCCGCATGGCTCAACTCCTGGCCCCGACGGCTTCGTTGGGCGGAACCCGGAGTGCGGGACGTCCCGACCGCAGGTCAGATGGATGACGTGCGAAGCGACAAGACGACCCTCCATCGCGGCCGCCCGTCACGCCTGTGCGTCACAGGCGTCCTGACCGGCCTCCTCCTCGCCCTGGCGGCTCCCGCCGCCGTGCCCGACCCGGGCGGGCGAATAGCTCGGCGTGGCAGTGCGTACATGGGCATCGGAGTCCTCGCCCACGACGGAACGGCCGCCCGTGCCGACACCCGGTCCGCCGACACCGGGTCCGCCGACACCCGGGCGACCCGCACCGAGGGGGTGGACGTCTCCAGCCACCAGCGCGACGTGGCGTGGTCGACCCTGTGGGGCGACAACGTGAAATGGGCCTACACCAAGGCGACCGAGGGGACGTACTACAAGAACCCCTACTTCAGCCAGCAGTACAGCGGCCCCTACAAGGTCGGCATGATTCGCGGTGCCTACCACTTCGCGACCCCGGACACCACCGCGGGCGCCACCCAGGCCGACTACTTCGTCGACCACGGCGGCGGCTGGTCCCGGGACGGCAAGACCCTGCCCGGGGTGCTCGACATCGAGTGGAACCCCTACGGCTCCTCCTGCTACGGCAAGTCGAAGAGCGGCATGGTCACCTGGATCCGCAACTTCCTGAACCGCTACAAGGCCCGCACGGGCCGCGACGCGGTCATCTACACGGCCACCAGCTGGTGGAGCGAGTGCACCGGCAACTACGGCGGCTTCGGCGCCAACCCGCTGTGGATCGCCCGGTACGCCTCCACCGCCGGGACACTGCCGGCGGGCTGGTCGTCGTACACGATGTGGCAGTACACGTCGTCCGGCCCGACGGTCGGCGACCACGACAAGTTCGCCGGATCCCTCGACGCGCTGCGCTCGTTCGCCACCGGTTGAGGCGGAGTGCGTGCGCTCCGCTCAGAACGCCGGCGTCGGCAGCAGCCTCGGCTCGATGCGCTCCTCCACGGTCCGCTCACCCTCCCGGGTCACCACATAGGCGTTCTTGCCCGGGATCTCGCTGACGGCCTCGACCAGTTCGGTACCCCGGTAGACCAGGCCGACCCCGTCGTCGGTGCAGTGAGCCGACGCGAAGGCGCCGTCCGCGATGAGGTGGTGCATCAGCGGGCGCCGGCCCGTGTCCGAGTCGTAGTGGACGCCGTTGCCGTACGGCAGCAGGCCCAGTCCGTCGGTCACCGGGCGCAGCTCGGGACCGAACGAGTCCGTGGCGCCGCCCTTGTACCAGCACAGGGAACCGGCGCTCACGCCGGCGAGGACGACGCCCGCCCGCCAGGCCCGGCGCATGATGTCGTCCAGGCCGTGCGCCCGCCACACGGCGAGCAGATTGACCACCGAACCGCCCATCACCCACACCACGTCATGACCGAGGACCGTGCCCTCGACGTCCTCGACGTTGGGCATCGGGAAGAGCTGCAGCGGCGTGAGATCGAAACCCGCCACCCGGGCCGCCTCGGCCATCCGCGCCGCCAGCACCTCGGCGTCCCCGGTCGCCGTACCGACGTACAGGACCCGCGGGCGCCTGCCGTGCACGCCCGACAGCTCGACCGCGTGGTGCACCAGGGCGTCGAAGAGCAGCCGGGTACGACCGCCGAGGCGGTGTCCTCCGGAGGTGGCGAGGATGGTCGGTTCCGGGGCCGTCATGGGCGTGATCGTATCCCGGGGGCTTTCAGGATGCGGCTTCGGTCGACGGCCGCTGGCGCGGCGGCCGGGCCGGGTCCGGGAACGGCGGGAGCCGGCGGAATCGGTCGCCGAGGGTGGCGGTCGCGGTGACGTGGTTCAGGGCGGCGGCCACCGAGGAATTAGGCTCCTGAGCGTGCCTCATGTCGAAATCGTTCAGTTGCTCGTCTCGCCGGTGCACCGGTTCGAGGGGCGGCCCGGTGACGGGTTGCCCGAACTGCCGGCCGCCGACCTGGTGACGTCGGCCGAGATCCGCGCGGGCCTGGGCATCGTCGGGGACCGGTACTTCAACCGGCCGGCCCACCGCAACGCCTCGGTCACCCTCATGGCCGCCGAGCGGTTGCCGCGGCCGGCCAAGGGGCAGGCGGACCTGCTCCGCACGCGGCGCAACGTCCTGCTGCGCGGCGTGGACATCGACGCGTACATCGGCTCGACCGTGTTCCTCGACAGCGGCACCGGCCCCGTGGAGTTCGAGGTACGCACCGCGGCCAGACCCTGCGCCTGGATGGACACCACGCTCGGACCCGGCGCGCAACGGGCCCTGCGCGGCGGCGGGGGAGTGCGCTGCCGCCCGCTGACCGACGGCACCCTCACCGTGGGCCCCGCCCTGTTCGGAGTGCGGGAAGCTCCGGACACCTGAGCGGGCGCCGTCGGGGCTCCGCGTCAGGACCGGGCGAGGATGCAGAACGCGTGGCCCTCCGGGTCGGCCAGGCACCTCCACGGGACGTCGCCCTGGCCGACGTCGAGGTCGGTGGCGCCGAGCGCCCGCAGCCGGGTCACCTCCGCCTCGTGATCGTCATCGGGGTACCGCAGCAGGTCGATGTGGACGCGGTCGGGGACGGCCTCGACGCCGGGCGTGCGGATGAATTCGAGATATGGGCCGACACCCTTGGAGGAGCGCAGCACCGCCTGGTCGTCGGTCACTTCGTGCACGGTCCAGTCCACCGCCTGGTCCCAGAACCGGGCCATGGCCCGCGGATCCGCGCAGTCGACCACCACCGCGGCGATCGGCCCGGTGTCCCGGTAGATCTCGCGGGGCTCCAGCACGCAGAACTCGTTGCCCTCCGGGTCGGCGAGGACCGTCCACGGCACATCGCCCTGGCCGATGTCGGCGGGCGTCGCACCGAGAGATTCGAGGCGCGCGATCAGCTCCGTCTGATGGGCCGCGGAGGTGGTGGCGAGATCGAGGTGCACACGGTTCTTCGTCGCCGTTTTGGGTTCCGGGACGGCGACGACGTCGACGCAGACGCGCGCCGGGTCCCGCCAGTCGAAGCCGTCGCGTCCGACGCTGGTCTCGCCGGGCATCGGGCTGGAGACACTCCAGCCGAGCGCCTCGGCCCAGAACCGGCCGACCGCCGAGTCGTCAAGAGCCTTGATGTTCACCAGAACAGGTCGCAGTGCCATGCCGGCGATCCTATGCACGCCGCGAGGCTCGCAGGCCGCGGGTCTCGGGCCTCGGCTGGCCGGGCGGCCTCGGGGCGCCGGGGACCGGCTTGGTCCGCCGAACGGCGTTCCCGGTAGTTTGGGCTCGGCAGAACAGCAGCCGGCCCCCTTCGGACGCAGGACTGCGGACTTTCAGAGTGCGAGGAACAACAGCCGTGACCGACGTGGTGCCCATGTCCCTGCAGCAGGAGATCGCCCGGGATCTCCAGGTGAGCGCGTCGTTCGAGCCGCGCCAGGAGATCGAGCGCCGCGTCGCCTTCCTCGCCCGCCGGCTGATGTCGACGGGGCTGCGCTCGCTGGTGCTGGGGATCAGCGGAGGCGTGGACTCCACGACCGCGGGCCGGCTGTGCCAGCTCGCCGTCGAGCGGGTCAGGGCCGAGGGCCGGGAGGCGACGTTCTTCGCGATGCGGCTGCCGTACGGCGTCCAGGCCGACGAGAGCGACGCGCAGCGGGCGCTGGAGTTCATCCGGGCCGACCAGGTGCTGACCGTCGATGTGCGGCCCGCCAGTGACGCCGCTCTGGACGCGGTGCTGGCCGGCGGCACCGCGTTCCGTGACGCGCACCACCAGGACTTCGTGCACGGCAACATCAAGGCCCGCCAGCGCATGATCGCCCAGTACGCGGTGGCGGGCGCGCACGCCGGTCTGGTCGTGGGCACCGACCACGCGGCCGAGGCGGTCTCCGGGTTCTTCACCAAGTTCGGTGACGGCGCGGCCGACGTCGTTCCGCTCACCGGTCTCACCAAGCGGCGCGTACGGGCCGTCGCGGAGGCCCTCGGCGCGCCCGCCGCGCTCGTGCACAAGACGCCGACCGCCGACCTGGAGACCCTGGACCCGGGCAAGCCCGACGAGGACGCGCTCGGTGTCACCTACGACGACATCGACGACCTGCTGGAGGGCAAGCCCGTCGGTGAGGCGGCCTTCAGCGCCATCGTGGACCGCTACCGTCTGACCGAGCACAAGCGGCGGCTGCCGATCACTCCCTGAGGTCGTGCGGCCGGGCCTGCGAGTCCGTCCATGGGGCCTCGTACGACGACGGTGCCTTGTATGACGACGACGGCGGGGCCCTGTACGACGACCACGGGGCCTTGTACGACGACGGCGGCGCCGCCTCCCTGGGACGGGGAGACGGCGCCGCGCTTCTTCACGTGCCCTGATGCGTCAGATCAGCCATCCGATGAAGTGGACGAGACCGGCGAGGACATCGGTGAGAAGGTTCATGGTCGTGCAGCTCCTTGCGAAGTGACTGTGGTTGGGACCTGTGCGTCCGCTACGGTCTGCAGCCCGTTGCTCGCACCACGTAAGTATCTGTCCGTCTCCCCGTGCCTCGATGGACACATGAGTGACGGTCACCTGTTCGAGGGAACAGGTGATCCCGTGTTCGGATCAGGTTCCGCTGGTGACCGCAGGGCGCCGAGCACCGCCCAGGCGACCGAGACGAACGGGACGGCCACGATCGCGCCGATCACCCCGGCGACGATGCTGCCCGCGATCACGGACACGGCGACGACCAGCGGGTGCAGCCGCACCGCCCAGCTCATCACCACCGGATGCAGCACATGCCCTTCGAGCTGCCCGATCACGACGATCAGGGCCAGCACCACGACGGCCGTGAGCGGCCCGCGCCCTGCCAGGGCCACCACCGTGGCGACCGCGAGCGCGACCGGTGAGCCGACCAGAGGCACGAACGAGGCGAAGAACACCAGCAGCGTGAGCGGCAGTGCGAGCGGCACCCGCAGCACGGACAGCGCGACCCCGACGAGCACGGCGTTCGCCGCCGACACGATGATGATGCCGCGCGTGTACCCGGAGAAGGTCCGCCAGGCCGCGCGCCCCGCGCGGTCCCACGCCGTGCGGGCGCCCACCGGCAGCACCTGGTCGCGCAACCAGCTCCACAGCCGCTCACCGGAGTGGATGAAGAAGACGGAGGCGAACAGCGCCAGCGCACCACCCGTGACCAGCTCCACGACCCGGCCCAGACCCGAGATGGCGCTGCTGAGCAGACCGGCCTGGTGCGCCGTGACGTAGTCCGTCACCTGACGCTGCAGATCGGACAGCTTGCCGGCACTGAGCCGCAACGGCGGGCGCCGCAGCCACTCCTCGATCCGGTGCACCCCGCCGCGGAACTCGTCGGCCAGCCGCGCCGACTCGCCCGCCACCGCGTTGCCCACGAGCGCGAGCAGGGTCAGCAGGGCCAGCAGGCTTCCGAGGAGGGCGACGGCGACGCTCAGGGGCCGGGGCAGCACACGGTTCAGCAGATCGGCCGGCGGGCGCAGCAGCGCGGTGACGATGAGGGCGAGGAACAGGGCGACCGCGATCAGCTGGAAGCGGCCCAGGATGCCGAACACGCCGTAGACGACGATGCCGACGAGGATGAGCCGCCAGGCGTACGCGGCGCTGATCCTCAGCCATGGCACGACACGCTCGGTCACCGGGATCCGCGGGGTGGGGCGGGTGAGGGCGGACGGCCGTACGGCGGCGTACGCGGTGCGGTTCCTGGCCAGCGGGCCGCGCACACCTGACGCACGACGCCCTCGCCCTCCTCGCCGTCCCGCACCACCCTCCACGCCGTCCGCCTCCGTCCCGCGCCCGTGCTGTGACTGTCCGTCACATGGAGAGAACGGTACGGGCAGCCGGCGGAAGGGGGCCGTCCAACGCGCCCGCGCCCCGGCGTTCGGGCGGGCGGCCCGCCCTACGCGGCGGCGACCTGCTCGTACTGGCCGAGGAAGACCGGTTCCCCCTTCCGTACCTGCCACAGGAACAGGCCCGGCTGCATCTGTACGACGCCGGTGTCCGAGGCGAAGGCGAAGGTGCGGGTGACACCTCGGTACGACAGGGCGCGCAGGCGGTGGGTGAGGGTGCCGCGGTCCACGGTGGTCGTGTCCGGGGGCAGGGCGTGGGTGATCAGGCCCAGCGCGTCGTAGGCCTCGGCGGCGCCCACGGGGACGGACTGGACGCCGTAGCGCCGTCGGAAGGAGCGGGCGAAGCCGGCGGCGGACTTCATCCGGGCCGGGTCGACGAGGGTGCTGGAGAAGACCCAGCCCTGCGCGGCGGCGCCGGCCGCGTCCAGGAACGCCCGGTCGAGGACCGGCTGGGTCGCCGCGCGGGTTCCGGTGAACCCGGCCGATCGCAGGGCGCGGGCGCACGAGGCCGCGCGCCGGGGTGAGCGCCCGCAGTAGACGACGGCCTGCGGGTCGTGAGCGAGCAGGGCGGTCACGGTGGGGCCGAAGTCGTCGGTGCCGGCCGGGACGCTCCGGCTGACGACGCCGCCCGGCGGCAGAACCTTGCGCAGGTTCTGGGCGACGCGCCAGCTGAAGTCGGTGGCGGCGGCGTCCTGGATCAGGGCGATGCGGGCGGCCGGGCGGATGCTGATGAGGTAGCGGGAGAGAGGGGCGTCGATCGTGTCGTCGGAGGGCCGGATCTGGAAGACGGCCGGCACCGACACCGACACGGTGCTGTAGAGGCCCTCGGCGCCGGCCCATGCCGTCACCAGGGGCAGTGACGCCGTGTTGTAGAGGTCGCGTGCCGCGAGCGCGGTCGCGTCGGCGGTCGGCCCGACGACCGCGCAGACCCGGCTGTCCGCCACGAGCCGCCGGGCCACGTCCTGGGCGCGTCCGGTGTCGCCGCCGTCGTCATGGACCTGGAGAACGACGTCGAACGTCCGCTCCGCGCGTGCGTTGTGCTCCGCGACCGCCAGCCGCACGCCCTTGTCGACCGCGTCGCCCAGCGTCCTGCCCGGTCCGGTCAGGTCCGCGTGCAGGGCGATCGTGCGGGCGGGCCGGGCGGCCGGTGCGGTGGGCCGGCGTCCGAAGGCCAGCCACGCGGCGCTCGCCCCGCCGGCCGCCAGCACGCCGGCCGTCGAGGTGCCCAGCAGCAGAAGGCGGCGCCGGCCCGGCCGCGACGGCTGCGCCACCGGCGCCGTCGCCGTGGGGGTGTCGGACCGCTCCGGTTCGGGTACGTCCAGGGCCCGCGCCGAGCGCTCGGCGATGAGGGCGGGAAGGCCGGCCGGCAACCAGTCGTCCGACCCGAAGTCCCCCAGCAGGCCGCGGAGTTCGGGCACCGTGGGCCGGTCGGCCGGGTCCTTCGCCAGACAGCGGCCGATCAGGGCCCTCAGCGCGTCGTCCGGCACGGCGGCCAGGTCCGGTTCCTCGTGGATCGTCCGGAAGAGCACCGCCGCCGCCATGCCCCGGCCGAACGGCGGCCGGCCGGACGCCGCGAAGGCCAGCAGCGCGCCCAGCGAGAAGACGTCGCTCGGCGGACCCGCCTCCTCGTCCCGGGCGCGGGCCTGCTCGGGGGAGAGGTAGCCGGGGGTCCCGACGACGGCGTCGGTCGCGGTCAGGGCGGTCGCGCCGGACGCGCGGGCGATCCCGAAGTCGATGAGACGCGGGCCGTCCAGGGCGAGCAGCACATTGCCGGGCTTGACGTCCCGGTGGACGAGCCCGGCCTCGTGGACGGCGGCGAGCGCCTCGGCCAGCCGTGCCCCCAGCGCCCGCACGGTGCGCGGTGGCAGCGGACCGTGCGCGGCGACGACCTCGGCCAGCGAGGGGCCCGGGACGAACGCCGTGGCGATCCACGGTTCGGCGGCCTCCGGGTCTGCGGCCAGCACCGGCGCCGTCCAGCGGCCGTCGACCCGCGCGGCGGCCCGCGCCTCACGCCGGAACCGGGCCCGGAACCCCGGCTCCGCGCCGTGCCCGGCGCGGATCATCTTGAGCGCGGCCAGGGCGCCGCCCTCGGAACGGGCGAGGTAGACGAGACCCATGCCGCCCGCCCCGATCCGGGCCAGCAACCGGTAGCCGCCCACCGCCTCCGGGTCGTCCGGGGTGAGGGGGCGCACCGTCAGCTCCCCTTCAGCTGCGGGGCCTTGTCCGGAGCCGGACCCCCGTAGTGCAGGGCGCCGCCGTGGACCTCGTGGACGAAGCTCGCCGGGGTCGCGAGCTGCTGCAACTTCGCGTCGTAGACGAACTCGCGGCTGATACCCCGGTACTTGGCGGCCCGCAGCGGGGCGATCAGCGACTTGCGGGCCGGCGGCTTCTTCCCGCCGGCCGCCGTCAGCTGCCCGATCAGCAGATTCGCCGCGTCGTGGCCCTCGGCCGCCCAGAGGCCGGGCGTCCGGCCGTAACGGGCGCGGTACGCCTCGGCGAAGGTGCGGACCTGGGCCGCCCCGGGGCCGATCGCGGAGCCCACGACCGTCCAGCCCGCGGCAGCGGGCTCGGCCGCGAACCGGGCGTCGAGCGCCGGCTCCGCCGCGTACTTGGGGCCCTCGAAGCCGTCCAGCGCCCGTGCGGCGCGGATCGCGCCGTCCAACGGCCCGGCGTACAGGAACGCCTTGATGCCCGCCGACCTCATGTCGTCGATGACGGGGGCCAGTTCGGTCGTACCGGCCGGGACGACGCGTGGACGGGTGGCGCCGCTGTACGCGCGCACGACCAGGTTGACCATCTGCACGGTCATCCAGGACACGTCGCCCCCGCTGCGGTCCAGCAACAGGCCGACGGGGCCGGCGGCGCTCGTCGCCGCCCACTGGAAGGCCAGCTTCATCGCGACCGTGCCGTGCAGCGGGCGGCCACGGACGAAGGAACGGACGTTCTGCACGAGGTTCTGCCCGGCCGACATGCTCAGGACCGCCAGCAGCGCCGAGTCGTAGACCGGCAGCGCGGCCTGCGTGGTGGTGTCGGTGCTGGATCCGATCACGGCCAGGACGTCCGGGTCGTCCGCCAGCCGCTGCGCCGCCGTCGCCGCACGATCCGCGCGACCGCCGTCGTCGGCGGTCCGCAACCGCAGCGTGAACGACCGGTCGGCGCGCGCGTTGAACTCCTCCACGGCGAGCCGCGCACCCTCCTCCTGCGCCTGCCCGGCCGCCTTCCCCGGGCCGCTGAAGTCGGCCTGGACACCGATCGCCCAGCCCGGCGCGGCCTTCTTCCCGCCACCGCCGTGCGTGCCGCGCAGCGCGGCCCAGACCGCCGCGCCGCCGCCGACGGCCAGCACGGCGGCTCCGGCGGACGCGGCGGCCACAAAGCCCCGGCGGGAGGTCCGGGAGGCCGTGGCGGCGGCCGGTGGCTCGGCGACCGTGGCCTCGATCTCGGGCAGGGCGAGCATCTCGGCCGACCGCTCGGCGATCGTCCGTACGACGTCGGCCGGAAGCCAGTCGGCGGTGCCCGACGGCACGTCCTCCACGAGCGCCTCGTCCAGCTCCGCGGGACCCGGACGGTCGGCGGGGTCCTTGGCGAGGCAGCGCAGCAGCACCGCCGCCAACTCGGCGTCCACGCCGTCGAGATCGGGAGCGTCGTGCACGGTGCGGTAGAGCAGGGCGTCGGTCGCGCCCGTGCCGAAGGGCGGACGCCCGGTCGCCGCGTACGCGAGCACGCAGCCCAGCGAGAACACGTCGCTCGGCGGGCCCAGTTCGGTGCCGCGCGCCGCCGCCTGCTCGGGGGAGAGGAAACCGGGCGTGCCGACCACCAGGTCCGTGGAGGTGAGCGCGGTGTCGTCGAGGGAGCGGGCGATGCCGAAGTCGATCAGCCGCGGCCCGTCGGCGGCCAGCAGGATGTTGCCCGGCTTGACGTCCCGGTGCACGAGCCCCGCCGCGTGGACCGCGGCCAGCGCACGGGCCAGCATCTTGCCGAGGAGACGCACGGCGCGCGGGGGAAGCGGACCGTGCTGTGCGACGGCCTCGGCCAGCGAGGGGCCGGGCTCGAAGGCGGTGGCCAGCCACGGCTGTTCGGCCTCCGGATCCGCCCCGGTCACCGTGACCACCCACGGGCTGTCCACCCGCCGGGCCGCCCGCGCCTCCCGGCGGAACCGGGCGCGGAACTCCTCGTCGTGCGCGTACCCGGCCTGGATCACCTTCACGGCGGCGAGCGCCCCGGACCGGGCACGAGCGAGATAGACGACGCCCATCCCGCCCGCGCCGAGCCGGGCCAGCACACGGTGACCGCCGACGAAGGACGGATCGGAGGGACGCAGGGAACGGTCGGTCACTTCGTGGCTCCCAGCTCGCCGCGCACCTTGGTCTCCATGGCGGCGACGGCCCGCGCCTGTACGGTCAGCAACTCGGTCTGCGCAACGCCCTTGCCGCCCTCCACGGCCACGGCGACGGTGACCGGGCCGAGCCGCACCTGGTCCCACAGGTAGGTGGTCGGGTCCTTGCCGAGCGCGGGGGCGAGGTAGTCGCCCACCTCCAGCAGGACGTCGTCGGCCGACGTGTTGCCGTTGGTGCCGTACCCGGAGCCGATCGAGTTGAGCCCGGTGATCCGCTCGGTCGCCCGCAACTGCTGGTCGGGGCAGCGCAGCGCCTCCTCCAGCGTCTCGGCGATCTCCCAGTCCGCCTGCCCGGTGGTGCGGTGCACCGTGACGGTGGCCGTGGTGCGCACCTCACCCCTGCCGCTGCCGGCCGGGAGCCGGCTGTAGCGGGTCAGGGTCGCCAACACGTCGGCGGGCAGCGGTTGCTGACGCCAGACGCAGTCGTCGCCGAGCACCGGCCAGGAGGCGGGATCGCTCTCGTACGGGGTGCGCCTCTCGTACCCAGGTCCGTAACTGTCCGGGCCGGCGGTCACGGCGCGCAGCAGGGACAGGGCCGCTGACCGGGTCCGGGGCAGGTGTGCCGGATCGGCCGTGAACCGTGGGTTGGGCGCTGCCGCGCCCGATCCGCTCACCGGAGTGCGGGAGGCGCTCGTCTCCTTGTGCGCGCCGGTGGCGTCACCGGTGTTGCCACCATTGCCGCCACCGGTGCCGCCACCGGTGCCCGAACACCCCACGAGTAAGGCCCCGCAGACGGCCAGCGCCGCACACGCCCGCCCACCGCCCCTTCGCATCCCTGCGTATGCCACGCTTCCCCGTTCCTTCTCCTCCGCGCCACCGCACCCGAGCGTGGGTGGCTCAGGACAATCTCGCAGATCATCTCAGCCTGTTCGCCGGTGGGGGCACGTAACTCCCCGCATATACAGCCGTGTTCACGCGATTCCGGCGCGGAGTTCGGGCGCCGTCGGACGCCGACGTGAACTGCGGACGGTGACGTGCTCTCACTGTCCGTGGTGTCAGTGGTCGACGTGACACCGTCACGCCGTGCGGGCCGCGCTGCACGGCGCCTTGCTCCCCGGTGCTGCGCCTCAGCCCGCCGTCTCGACCTCGTTCCTCTCGACGGCGCGGCCGACGGGAAGCAGTTCCCTGATGTCCGCGGGCAGCGCGTGGGCGATCCGCTCCGTCAGCTCAGGAGCGAGCGCGGCGTCGAGCACCTCCAGGACGGCGGCGGCCTCGCGCAGGGCCGTGCTCTCGTCCGTGCCCGCGCGGTCGGCGATGCGTCCGGCGAAGACGGTCAGCCCGAACCGCTCGGAGGCCGTCCCCGAGTCGGCGCCGGGGGACGCGTTCATCGCCTCGCGCATGGCGGCCGACATGTCCGGCGGCAGCTGGGCCGCCACATGCCGGGCGAGCCCGGTCGGCAGCCGCTCCGCCAGCGTGCTCACCACCGCGTGCGCCACCCGCTCGGCCGCGCGCCGGTTCGGCAGCCCGGCCAGCTCCTGCACTTTCGTGATCATCTCGTCGTGGTGCATGAGGCCGGTCCCTTCCTCACGGTGCGGTGGATCCCGCACTCCCGACGACTGGGCAAGAGGCGAGTACCCGCATCCCGGATCGTGCTTCGCCCCGGGCGCTGTCTCCCGCCACGTCGGGCGGCCGGGCGGCGCGTGGGCCCGGGGGACCCCGCACGGGAACGCGGACGGGAATGCGTACGGGCACGGGAACGGGTACGAGCGGGAGGCCCGCCGAGGGGTTCCGCGGCAGGGCGGACGAGCAGCCAACCGCTGCCGTCCGTACGGTCGGTGGCGCCGAGGAGTGACCGATACCGCAGTCCGCGGTTCGTAGTCCGGGCTCCCTGCGCCCGGGGCGCCCACATCTGGCTCGTCCACCTCCCGCTCGCCACCCCGCCCGGTGTCCTCGGTGACCCGAAGTGGTCCGGCACGGCCTCCGAGCGCAGGAAACCCTGCGTGACGGCGACGGCCGCGACGCCGTGCGGCCGGAGTCCGGCGGCGATCTTCTGGACCAGGGCCCGGACGTCGTCGGGGCGGCTGTGGTCATTGCGGACGGGGATGCCCAGTCCACTCGCCGGCGTCCTTGGCGGACTGGTCGGCGAGGGCCGGCAGCAGACCGCGCGGGGACCCGAACCGCTGCACCAGGGTGCCGGGCACCAGACCGACCCCCCGAGCCACGGTCGCCCGCGCAAGCCCCGGATGTGCGGATCGGATGTGCGGATCGGATGTGCGGATCGGATGTGCGGATCGGGTGTGCGATCTCATGCCCGGGGCATAGGCTCCGGAGGGAGGCACGGTTGCGGTTGTGACGGAAGAAACGCCGCGGTGGTCCTTCACGGCGTCCCCATGAGGGACGAATATGCCGTGTCATGGACATTTTGCTCGTCGCCAGTGCGTTCAACAGCCTTACCCAACGCCTGTACGCCGAACTGTCGGACCAGGGTCACCGCGTGGACGTCGTACTCGCCACGCACGGCACCGACCCCGTACGCGCCGCCGTACAGGAACGGCGCCCCGACCTGATCGTCGCGTCGATGCTGAAGACGGCACTGCCCGAAGAGGTGTGGCGGGAGCACACCTGCCTGATCGTGCACCCGGGGCCGCCCGGTGACCGGGGCCCCTCGTCGCTGGACTGG
The DNA here is from genome assembly GCF_043201585.1 of Streptomyces sp. NPDC048297. Taxonomy (NCBI): domain Bacteria; kingdom Bacillati; phylum Actinomycetota; class Actinomycetes; order Kitasatosporales; family Streptomycetaceae; genus Streptomyces; species Streptomyces sp. NPDC048297. The sequence continues at coordinate 236,167 of NZ_JBICZA010000004.1, read as the reverse complement.
GCGATCGCCGGGGAGGCGACGCACTGGGGCGTGACGGTCCTCCAGGCCGAGGCCGCGATGGACGCGGGAGACATCTGGGCGTCCGAGACCTTCGCCGTCCCGCCCGTCGGCAAGAGCGACCTCTACCGCAACGAGGTCTCCGACGCCGCCGTGACCGCCGTGCTGGACGCCGTACGCCGCTACGCCGGCGGCGCCCACAAGCCCCGTCCGCAGACGGACGACGGGGTGCGCGTCGTATGGCGCGACGCCTTCCGGCAGGACAGACGCCGTATCGACTGGGACGACGACGACACCGCGACCGTGCTGCGCAAGCTGCGCGGCGCCGACTCGCAGCCCGGCGTCCTCGACGAAGTCCTCGGCCGGGAGGTGTTCCTGCACGGCGGGCACCCGGAGGACCGGCTGCGTGGCCGCCCCGGCGAGCTGCTGGCCACCCGGGCGGGCGCCGTCTGCCGCGCCACCCGCGACGGCGCCGTGTGGATCCCCGAACTGCGCCCGCGCAAGAACTCCGGCGACCCGGCACCCTTCCGCCGCCCCGCAGCCGACGTGCTCGCCTCCTTCTCCCCCGAGCAGGCGGCGACGCTCCCCGACGACCCCGCCCCGCTCGAAATGCCCGCGGACCGGCGCACCTGGAGCGACATCGGCTACCGGGAGCACGGCACCACCGGCCACCTCACGTTCTTCTTCCCCGGCGGCGCGATGAGCACCGACCAGTGCCGCAGGCTGCTCGACGCCTACACGTACGCCGTCTCCCGCCCCACCACGGTGCTGGTCCTCGGCGGCGCCCGGGACTTCTTCTCCAACGGCATCCACCTGAACGTCATCGAGGCGGCTGCCGACCCCGCCGAGGAGTCCTGGCAGAACCTCAACGCCATCGACGACCTCGTCGAGGCGATCCTGCGCACCACCGACCGGCTGGTGGTCGCCGCCCTCGCCGGCAACGCCGCCGCCGGAGGCGTCATGCTCGCCCTCGCCGCCGACGAGGTGTGGTGCCGTACGGGCGCCGTCCTCAACCCGCACTACCGGCGGATGGGCCTGTACGGCTCGGAGTTCTGGACGTACAGCCTGCCCCGCCGGGTGGGAGCCGACACGGCGCGGCGGCTCACGGCCGAGGCGCTGCCGATGGGCGCCGGGCAGGCCGCGCGCATCGGGCTGGTCGACCGCCTCGTGCCCACCGGGACACAGGAGTTCGCGGGCGCCGTGGAGCGGCTGGCCGACGGGCTCGCCGCCGCCCCCGACCTGGCCGACCGCATCGCCGCCAAGGCGGCGGCGCGCCGCCGCGACGAGGAGGCACGGCCGCTCGCGGAGTACCGGCGCGACGAACTCGCCCGCATGCACGCCCTGTTCCACGACCCCGCGTCCGCCTACCACGCCCTGCGGTCCGCCTTCGTCCGCAAGCTCCCGTCGCCCTCCGTCCGCCCGCTGGAGACGGCCACCGGAGAAGCGCGATGAACGGCGCCCCGGGCGGGCCGTCCCGAGGCGGGCTGCTCGTCGCCGGTGTCGGCAACATCTTCCTCGGGGACGACGCCTTCGGCCCCGAGGTGATCCGCGCCCTCGAACACCGCCCCCTGCCGAGCGAGGTCCGGGTCCGTGACTTCGGGATCCGCGGCATGGACCTCGCCTACGCCCTGCTCGACGGCTGCGCCACCGCCGTCCTGGTCGACGCCGCGCCCCGCGGACACCGCCCCGGCACCCTGTCCCTGGTCGAGGCGGAACCCCCGGACGGCACGGTCGTGCCCGAGGCGCACGGCATGGACCCGCAGAAGGTGCTGGCCCTCGCCACGCACCTCGGCGACGAACCGCTGCCGCGCGTCCTCGTCCTCGCCTGCGAGCCCGAGGTGCTGCCGCGCGGCGACGAGGACATCGCCCCGGGCCTCACGGACACCGTGCGGGAAGCCGTCGAACGGGCCGTCGACGCGCTGCACACGCTGATCCCCGCGCTGCTCGCCGATCCCGCCGCACCGGCGCCGCCGTTGGGCCGCCCGATGGAATCCGGGCCCCCGCACGCGGCTGTGCTGCCCTGACCCGAGGCCGACGGAGCCGAAGATCGGTGAGACCTCGGGCCGTGCCCGGCACGGCCCGAGGTCTTCCCTTCAGCCCGTACGACCCGAGGAGCTGCGCCCATGTGCCGGTCCGACGTCAGGCAGGCCGTCCTGGCCAAGAACGACGACCTGGCCGCGATCCTGCGTGACGACCTCGCCCGGCGGGGCGTCACCGTGGTCAACCTGCTGTCCAGTCCGGGCAGCGGCAAGACGGAACTCCTCGGGCGGGTCCTCGCCGAGGCGGTGAGCCGGGACATCCCGGTCGCCGCGCTCACCGCCGACCTCGCGACCGAGAACGACGCCGTCCGCCTCGCGCGCTCCGGCGCCCCCGTCCAGCAGCTGCTCACCGACGGCCTCTGCCATCTGGAGGCCCGGCAGGTGCGGGCCCGCCTGGCGGGCTGGCTGCCCACCGACACCCGGGTGCTGTTCGTCGAGAACGTCGGCAACCTCGTCTGCCCCGCCTCCTACGACCTCGGCGAGACCCTGCGGATCGTGCTCATGGCGGTCACCGAGGGTGAGGACAAGCCCCTCAAGTACCCCACCGCGTTCGGCTCCGCCCATCTCGTCGTCATCACCAAGACCGACCTGGCCGAGGCGGCCGGCTTCGACGAGGCCGCCTTCCGGGAGAACGTACGGCGGGTCAACCCGGGCGTGGAGATCGTACGGTCCTGCGCCCGCACCGGCGACGGCGTCGACACCCTCCTCGAACAGGCCCTGGCCGCCGGCGACGGAACCCCGCCGCACCGGCCGCCGCTCGCCCCGCATCCGCACGGACACGGGCACGGACACGGACACGGGCATGGACACGGGCATGGGCACGACGGCGACGACGGCCATCAGCGGGGCGACGGCCATCGGCGCGACGACGGCCATCAGCGGGGCGACGGCCATCGGCGCGACGGCGACCCCCTGCACGACCGCGACCCCCTGCACGCCGGCGACCACCGCGACCACCGCGACCGTGGCGACGGCGGACACCCCCACGACCCCGCGTCCGCCCCCGTCTCATGACAGCCCCCGTCACCGGCCCGGTGCGCCGCAGGCTCACCGTGCGCGGCACGGTGCAGGGCGTCGGCTTCCGGCCCCATGTGCACCGGCTGGCCGCCGGTCTGCGACTGGCCGGATTCGTGAGCAACACCGCGAGCGGTGTGCTCATCGAGGTCGAGGGGCCGGCGGACGGCGTCGGACGGTTCTGCGCCCTGCTGGCCGAGCAGCCGCCACCGCTCGCCACCGTGACCGGCATCGGCAGCGAGGACCTGCCCGCGACCGGAGCGACGGCGGCCACCGAACCCTTCACCATCCGCGCCACCGGGCCGTCCACCGGTCGCACCCAGCTCCCGCCGGACACCGCCACCTGCGCCGACTGCCTGCGTGAGCTGTCCGCCCCGGCCGACCGCAGGCACCGGCACCCGTTCATCACCTGCACCCACTGCGGCCCCCGCTTCACCATCGCGACGGCGATGCCGTACGACCGGGTGGCCACCACGATGGCCGGTTTCCCGATGTGCCCGGCCTGCGCCCGGGAGTACGGCGACCCCGCCGACCGGCGCTTCCACGCCCAGCCCGTCGCCTGCCCCGACTGCGGCCCGAGACTGCGTCTGATCCCCGCCGAGGGCACCGGAGTGCGCCCGGCCCGGGACGCGGAGGCCCTGACGGCGGCACGGGCGCTGCTCGGCGAGGGCCGGATCGTCGCCGTGAAGGGTGTCGGCGGCTATCACCTGGCCTGCGACGCCACCGACGCCCGCGCCGTCGCCACCCTGCGCGAGCGCAAGGAGCGGGGCGGGAAGGCGTTCGCGGTGATGTGCGCCGACCTCGCCACGGCGGAGCGCGTCGCCGTGCTGTCCGACGCCGAACGCGCCGTGCTCACCGGCCCCCGGCGCCCGATCGTCCTGCTGCGGGCGCGCCGGTCGGCGCGGGGGCCCCGGCTCGCCGAGCAGGTGTGCCCCGGCAGCCCGCACGTGGGCGTGCTGCTGCCCTACACCCCCGTGCACACCCTCCTGTTCGGGCTGCCCGGTGACCCCGCAGGACCCGGCGTCCTGGTCATGACCAGCGGCAACCGTTCCGGCGAGCCCATCGTCACCGACGACGCCGAGGCACTGGACCGGCTGGCCGGCCTGGCCGACGCCTGGCTCGCCCACGACCGGCCCATCGCCTCCCCGTGCGACGACTCCCTGCTCCGGGTGCGCCCCGACGGCACCGAGCAGGTCCTGCGCCGCTCCCGCGGCTACGTCCCGCGCCCCCTGTCCCTCCCGGTGCCGGTCCGCCCCGCGCTCGCGGTCGGCGGCGACCTGAAGAACACCCTGTGCCTCGGCGAGGGCGAGCAGGCCTGGCTCGGTCCGCACGTCGGCGACATGGGCGACCTCGCCACCCACGAGGCCGCCGAACGAGCCGAGCGGCACCTCACCCGACTCACCGGGATCACCCCCGGCCTGCTGGCCGCCGACCGGCATCCCGGCTACCACTCGACGGGCCGGGCCCGCCGTCGCGCCGCCCAACTCGGCATCTCGGCACCGACGTTGGTGCAGCACCACCACGCCCACATCGCCGCCGCGATGGCCGAAGGCGGCCTCGACGGCACCACACCCGTGATCGGCGTCGCCTTCGACGGCACCGGGTACGGCGACGACGGCACCGTGTGGGGCGGCGAGATCCTGCTCGCCGACTACAGCGGCCACCGGCGCTTCGCCCATCTGGCACCGGCCCCGCTGCCCGGCGGCGACACGGGCGTGGCCAACCCGTGCCGGCTCGCACTGGCCCGGCTGTGGGCCGCCGGACTGCCGTGGGCGCCGGACCTGCCGAGCGTCCTGGCCTGCACCGACACCGAACTCTCCGTACTGCGCAACCAGTTGGACCGCCAGGTCGCCTGCGTACCGACCACCAGCATGGGCCGCCTCTTCGACGCCGTGTCGTCGCTCGTGGGCGTGTGCCACCGGGCGGAGTACGAGGCGCAGGCCGCGCTCGAACTGGAGGCGGCGGCGACGCAGGCGTGGGACGCGGACGGTGAGGCGTATGCCTTCGGGTTCGACCGGCAGGCCGGGGTGGGCAGTTGGGGCATCGACACCATCCCCGTGCTCCGCGCCCTCCTGTCCGACCGGCGCCGCCGCACCCCGGCCCCGCTGCTCGCCGCCCGCTTCCACCGCGGTGTCGCGCGGGCGGTCGCCGAGATCTGCCGGCGCGCGCGCACGGCCACCGGCCTGACCACCGTGGCCCTCACCGGCGGTGTCTTCGCCAACGCCCTGCTGGAGGAGGAGAGCGCCGCACTGCTCGCGGCGGACGGCTTCACGGTGCTGCGCCACCACGAAGTGCCCCCGAACGACGGCGGCCTGGCACTCGGACAGCTCATGGTCGCGGCCCACGAGCCCCCGCCGGGCCGGGGCCGGTAGCCCGGCGGGCCCGGTGGTCAACGGATCAGCACACAACGACGAGACGGAGTGACCCATGTGTCTGGCAGTGCCCGGCAAGGTCGTGGCCATCGACGAAGGCGCCGACCCGCTCACCGGGCTGATCGACTTCGGTGGGGTGCGGAAACAGGCGTGTCTGGAGTACCTGCCGGACGTGCGGGTGGGCGAGTACGTCATCGTCCACGTCGGGTTCGCCCTGCAGCGCCTGGACGAGGAGTCGGCCCGTGCGTCCCTGGAGCTGTTCGAGCAACTGGGGCTGCTGGAGGAGGAGTTCGGCGACGCCTGGGAGCAGGCGGACCGGCAGCGGAGCGGGAGTGAGGTCCAGTGAAGTACATTGACGAGTTCAACGACCCGGATCTGGCGCGCCGGCTGCTGGACGAGATCGGGGCCACCGTCACCCGGCCCTGGGCGCTGATGGAGGTCTGCGGCGGTCAGACCCACTCCATCATCCGGCACGGCATCGACCAACTCCTGCCCGAGAAAGTGGAGTTGATCCACGGACCAGGCTGCCCGGTGTGTGTCACCCCGCTCGACGTCATCGACAAGGCCCTGGAGATCGCCGCCCGCCCCGGCGTGATCTTCTGCTCCTTCGGCGACATGCTCCGGGTGCCCGGCTCCGACCGCGACCTGTTCCGGGTGAAGGGCGAGGGTGGTGACGTCCGCGTGGTCTACTCGCCGCTCGACGCCCTCGACCTCGCGCGCAGGAACCCGGACCGCCAGGTGGTGTTCTTCGCGATCGGCTTCGAGACGACGGCTCCCGCCAACGCCATGGCCGTGCACCAGGCCCGCCGCCTCGGCCTGGACAACTTCAGCCTGCTCGTCTCCCACGTCCGGGTCCCCCCGGCGATCGAGGCCATCATGACCGCCCCCGCCTGCCGGGTGCAGGGCTTCCTCGCCGCCGGCCACGTGTGCAGCGTGATGGGCACCGCCGAGTACCCGGAACTGGCCGAGAAGCACCGGGTACCGGTCGTGGTGACCGGCTTCGAACCGCTGGACATCCTCGAAGGCATCCGCCGCGCCGTCCATCAACTGGAGCGGGGCGAGCACAAGGTGGAGAACGCCTACGCACGCGCCGTGCGCGACCAGGGCAACCCGGCGGCCCTGCGCATGATCGAGGAGGTGTTCGAGGTCACCGACCGCAACTGGCGCGGCATCGGCCCGATCCCGGCGAGCGGCTGGCGCCTGTCCGAGGACTTCCGCGCCTACGACGCCGAGCACCGCTTCGACGTCACCGGCATCCGCACCGAGGAACCCGCCGAGTGCCGGGCCGGTGAGGTCCTCCAGGGCCTGATCAAGCCCACCGAGTGCGCCGCGTTCGGCACGACCTGCACCCCGCGCACCCCGCTCGGCGCCACCATGGTCTCCAACGAGGGCGCCTGCGCCGCCTACTACCTCTACCGCCGCATGACCGGGAGCCCGGCGCCGCGGGGCTCCCGGATCCCGCGTGAGGAGATGAACCCCGTTGGCTGACCTCGCCACCCAAGCGACACCTGGCGCCGAAGCGACCCCCGCCACCGAAGCGGCCCCCGGCACCCACGCGACCCCCGCCACCCACGCGGCCCGCGGAACCCCGGCCGCCGTCGACCCGGCGAACTGGACCTGCCCCGCCCCGCTGCGCGACCAGCCGGTCGTGGTGATGGGGCACGGCGGAGGCGGCGCCCTGTCCGCCGAGCTGATCGAGCAGGTCTTCACCCCCGCGTACGGCAACCCCACCCTGTCCGCGCTCACCGACTCGGCCGTCCTCGACCTCGGCGGCACCCGCCTCGCCTTCTCCACCGACTCCTACGTCGTACGGCCGCTGTTCTTCCCCGGCGGCAGCCTCGGCGACCTCGCGGTCAACGGCACCGTCAACGACCTGGCGATGAGCGGCGCCCGCCCGGCCTGGCTGTCCGCAGCCTTCGTCCTGGAGGAGGGTGTGGAACTCGCCGTCGTCGAGCGCGTCGCCCGCGCCATGGGCACGGCCGCCGAGGCGGCGGGCGTCACCATCGCCACGGGCGACACCAAGGTCGTCGAGTCCGGGCACGGCGACGGCGTGTACGTCACCACGGCCGGTGTCGGTCTCGTCCCCGACGGGGTCGACATCCGTCCGCAGCGCGCCCGGCCCGGCGACGCCGTGATCGTCAGCGGCCCGATCGGCCTGCACGGCGTGGCGATCATGAGTGTGCGGGAGGGCCTGGAGTTCGGCGTGGAGATCGTCTCGGACACCGCCCCCCTCGCGGACCTGGTGGCGGCCATGCTCGCGGTCACCAAGGACGTCCATGTGCTGCGGGACCCCACGCGCGGCGGCCTCGGCGCCTCCCTGAACGAGATCGCCCGCGCCTCCGGCACCGGCGTACGACTGCGGGAGCGCGCCCTGCCCGTGCCCGAGGAGGTCGTGAGCGCGTGCGGCTTCCTCGGCCTCGACCCGCTGTACGTCGCCAACGAGGGCAGGCTCGTCGCCTTCGTGCCCCGCGAGGAGGCCGACGCCGTGCTCGCGGCGATGCACGCCCACCCGCAGGGCGCCGGAGCGGCGCTCATCGGAGAGTGCGTGGCGGAGCACCCGGGCATGGTCACCATCGCCACCGGCCTCGGCGGCACCCGGGTGCTGGACCTGCCGCTGGGGGAGCAGTTGCCGCGCATCTGCTGATGCACGGGTCCTCGGACGGACGGCACCGGCCCCCGCCGTGAGGTGGCGGGGGCCGGTGCCGTCCGTCCGGCGGGCCGGGCGTCGTCAGGGTGCCGCCTCGACTCCCGTGATCTCCAACTCCCGCCCGCTGCGCAGGTCCTGCGAGGGCCGGTCGCAGCGCGGGCACCAGAAGAACGGCGGCATGCCGACCGCGAACTCCTCGGCGCAGCCGCCGCACCACGCCCGCGCGGGCACCTCCTCGACCACGAGCCGGGCCGCCGTGAGGGCGGTGCCGTCGCGGGCCACCTCGAAGGCGAACTGCAAGGCGTCCGGCACCACGCCGGCCAGCTCGCCGACCCGGACGGTCACCGACGTGACACCGCCGGAGCCGTCCGCGCGGGCGATCTCCTCGGCCTGTTCCACGATCGCGGTCGCGATCGACAGTTCGTGCACGGCGGGCTCACGGATACCGGTTGCCGGCGCGCAGGCCACCGGTCATCCGATAGATCCGCAGCTCGCGCACGATGCCGGGGATCTCCTTGACCAGCAGGGCCAGCATCAGACCGCCCACCAGGACGGCCTGTGCGAGCAGCACCTGGCGGCCCGTCATCGCCGATCTCGCCGCGTGTTCCTCTCGGCAGTGCTTCATCGCGTTCACTCCCTGCTGTGTGTCATCCCGGTGAGATGTTCGGCATCTCGGTCACCAGGGCGTCATGCCGTTTCCAGTCGATGCCCGTGGACCTGCGGGCGTCGGAGGTGCCGTCGTCGTGGTGTCCGGACTGCTCGTCGTACGGACCTCTGTTGCCCTCATGCATTCCGGGCACATGGCTGGGCGTGTCGGGCCTCGCCTGGGGGCGGCCCACTCGGATCTTGCCCATGTCTGTTCTCCTTCCAGGTCCTCAACGCCGCTCGGTGAGCTGTGCGAAGAACCGCTCCACGGCCGGCCAGACCCGGCCGCCGCCGGACAGACCGCGCCACTCGCGGCGGACGAGGGCGACCATCCGGAAGCAGTCGTCGACCGGCACGATCCAGTGCTCGTCCATGCCGCGCACCGTGTTCACCAGCAGGGCCTCCACGTCGGGCGCCATCGAGGCGAGCGGCCCGCACGTCTCGGCCAGCCGCCGCCAGGCCGCCGCGTCGATCTCCCAGCGCATGGCACCTGCAGGGCTGGGACCCTGCGCGGTGACCGTGCCGTCGGAGCGCGGCACGAAGAACACCAGCCCCACCGGCACGCCCAGCGCCGCCGTGTCCACCGGCGGCAGCCGGAGCCGGCGCCCCGGCACGAGCCGGTAGTGGCCCGCCGCGTCGTCGGCGAAGAGCACCGAGCAGGGGCCGCACACGCAGCGCACCTCCTCGGCCGCGGTGTCGTAGAGGTGGCGGTGCTCGTCCGCGACCGGGGCGGCGCACAGCTCGCAGGTCTCGGCGTCGGCCGTCGCCGCGCGATCGGCGGCCGAGCGGATGACGCGGGCCAGTGCTCCGTCCACGCTCACCCCGCCTCCCGGGCCCGCGCCGCGGTCCGGCGGGTCAGCGTCGTCAGCGGGACGAACGCGGGAGCCGCCGCCCGTCGCTCGGGGGCGATCTCCTCGACGGAGTCCAGCTCCGGAGCGACGGCCAGGACCGCCGCACGGACGGCCTCGATGGTGCCGGCCGAGCTGCCGCCGCACCCCGAGCCGCACGCGGATCCGCTGCTCAGCCGCACCCGGGCCACCCGCCCTTCGACACCGGCCCACTCCAGGTCGCCGCCGCGCTCACGGACCGCCGGGCGCAGCTTCTCCACCGCTCGGGCGGCACGGCGCTCGACCGGCTCGGGATGGATCGCGTGCAGCACGAGCAGGTGTCCCACAAGCTCATCATCGGCCAGCCGCGCGCCCAGTGCCTCGTCGGCGCCGTCCAGCACCCGGGCGAGCGCCTCGCCGTACACCTCGGTGAGCAGGCCCACCGTCTCCTGCGCCTCACGGGCGAGAGGGCCGGGCGCGGACTCCAGGCCGGTCAGCAGCTCGTCCAGCCGGGTCAGCCGCGCCTCCACCGCCGCGTCCGGCAGCCGTACGGCCTCAGGCATGGGAGGCTCCGTACGTCGGCGAGTGCACGGTCGACAGGGTCTTGCCCTTGCCGACGTACATGTGCACGCCGCACGGCAGACAGGGGTCGAAGCTGCGGACGGTGCGCATGATGTCGACGCCCTTGAAGTCGTCGGGCCCGTTCTCCTCGAAGATGGGCTGGCCCTGGACGGCGTCCTCGTAGGGCCCCGGGGTGCCGTAGATGTCCCGGGGGCTGGCGTTCCACGGGGTGGGCGGGTACGGGTGGTAGTTGGCGATCTTCTTGTCCTTGATCACCAGGTGGTGGGAGAGGACACCGCGCACGGCCTCGTGGAAGCCGCAGCCGATCGCCTCGTCCGGCACCTCGAAGTCCTGGAACACCTTGGTCTCGCCGGCCCGCATCAGGCCCATGGCCTCCTCAAGGAACTGCAGGGCCATCGCGGCGGCGTACGCGACGAAGTAGGGCCGGGCGCGGTCCCGTTCGATGGTGTTGCTCCACTTCGGGATGCGCCACTCCAGCGTGGTCTCCGGCAGGCTCTCGCCCTTGGGCAGGGTGATCCTGACGCCCCCGTCGACGGCCTTGACGTACGGGGTGTCGACCAGGCCGCTCAGCGCGGTCGACCACAGCCGGGCGAGCGGGCCGCCGCCCGTGTCCAGCGCGAGGTGCTCCCCGGTCCGGGCGTTGTGCCAGCGCGGGCTCATCACCCAGCTGTAGTTGCCGTCGAAGTCGCGCTTCTGCGGCACCGGGACCGTCGTCTGGTTCCACGGATGCCGCATGTCGACGGGGTTGCCGAGCGGGTCGTGGGTGACGAAGGGCTGCTCGTTGACCCAGTCCTCGTAGAAGGAGCTGCCCAGCATGATGCGCAGCCCGAGGTTGATGTCGATGAGGTTGTTGGTGACGAGCTTGCCGTCCACGATGACGCCCGGGGTGACGTACATCGCCTTGCCCCACTCGTTCATCGACGCGTACCGGTAGTCGACGACGTCCGGGTTCTGCCACGCGCCCCAGCAGCCCAGCAGGATGCGCCGCTTGCCGACCTCCTCGTAGCCGGGCAGGGCCTCGTAGAAGAAGTCGAAGACGTCGTCGTTCATCGCCACCGACTTCTTGATGAAGTCGATGACGTGCATGAGCCGGCTGAGGTAGTCGGTGAAGGTGCTGGGCTGCGGCATCGTGCCGACTCCGCCCGGGTACAGCGTCGACGGGTGGACGTGCCGCCCCTCCATCAGGCAGAACATCTCCCGGGTGGTCCGGCTGACCTTCAGCGCCTCCTTGTAGACCTCGCCCTCGAAGGGGTTGAAGGCCTTCATGATGTCGGCGATGGTCCGGAAGCCGTGGATGTCCCCGCGGGGCGCGGCGGTGCGCTCGGCGCGGGTGAGGAGGGAGGGGTTGGTGGCCTTGACCATCGCCTCGCAGAAGTCCACGAACACCAGGTTGTCCTGGAAGATCGTGTGGTCGAACATGTACTCGGCCGCCTCGCCGAGGTTGGTGATGTGCTCGGCCAGCCGGGGCGGCTTGACGCCGTACGCCATCTGCTGGGCGTAGTTGGAGCACGTGGTGTGGTTGTCGCCGCAGATGCCGCAGATGCGCGAGGTGATGAAGCCCGCGTCCCGCGGGTCCTTGCCCTTCATGAACACCGAGTAGCCGCGGAACAGCGACGAGGTGCTGTGACACTCGACGACTTCCCGGTTGGCGAAGTCGATCTTCGTGTAGATGCCCAGGTTGCCGATGATCCGGGTGATCGGATCCCACGACATGTCCACGACCTGTGCGGGTTTGCGTTGTGCTTTCCGGGACTCGGTGGTCGTCATCTGCGGTACTGCCCCTCGCTGTTCGGGTTCGGCGGGTGGGTGGGTGGCGGGATGCGCTGACGGGGTGGCGGGCGGTGTCACGGACGCCAGTGCGGGTCGTAGCCGCTGGTCAGCTTGCGCTTCTTGTGGCGCCACTTGGGCTCGTGGTTGACCATCTCGTTGGTCAGGCCGCGCAGTCGGCGTACGATCGCTCCGTACGGCTTGATGACCAGGGACGACAGCGTGCCGCCGGGCGGCTCGTCCATGAACGGCATGAACGCGTCGGGGAAGCCGGGCATTGTGCACCCGATGCAGATGCCGCCGACGTTCGGGCAGCCGCCGATGCCGGCCATCCAGCCGCGCTTGGGCACGTTGCAGTTCACCACCGGACCCCAGCAACCCGTCTTCACCAGGCACTTGGGCGAGTTGTAGTCGAGGCCGAAGTCGCCCTGCTCGTAGTACGAGCCCCGGTCGCAGCCCTCGTGCACGGTCTTCCCGAACAGCCACTGCGGACGCAGCATGTGGTCCAGCGGGGGCGGCGGGGCGTTGCCGGCGGCGTGCTGGAGCACCCAGATCAGCGTCTCCATGAAGTTCTCGGGCTGGACCGGGCAGCCGGGCACGTTGACCACGGGCAGACCTGCCGTGGACGTGAACTCCCAGCCCAGATAGTCGGCCAGGCCCATGCAGCCGGTCGGGTTGCCGGCCATCGCGTGGATGCCGCCGTACGTCGCACAGGTGCCCGCGGCGACCACCGCCCAGGCCTTGGGCGCGAGTTGGTCGATCCACCAGTTCAGCGTCTGCGGCTGCCCGGTCTCCGGGTCGTTGCCGAACGACGTCCAGTAGCCGTCGCCGTCGATGATGTTCTGGTTCGGGATCGAGCCCTCGATGACGAGGATGAACGGGGACAACTCGCCCCGTGCCGCCGCCCGGTAGGGGGCCAGGAAGTCCTCGCCGCCCAGGCTGGGCGAGAGCACCTTGTTGACCAGGTTGACCTTCGGCAGGCCGGGGATGAGGCCGAGGACGACGTCCTCGATGGACGGCTGGTCGGCGGCCGTCACGGAGACGGTGTCGCCGTCGCAGCTCATGCCCTCGGAGATCCAGAGGATGTGGATCTCGTCGATCCCGTTCCGCTCGTCGGCCCGGTCGGGCTCGCCGCGGACTTCGGTGGTGCCGCGCTGGGTGGTCATGTCGTCCGCCTTTGCTGCCGTCGGTCGGGGGCGGCGGGAGTCGGTGGGTCCGCCTGTGCGAGTGGTCCGAGCGGGTCGAGTGGGTCGAGTGGTTCACGTGGGTCGAGTTGGTCGAGTGGTTCGAGCTCGTCGGGCCGGAAGTAGTGGAAGCGGCCGTACCAGCCGTGCAGTTCGGCCGCGGGATCGCCGTCGACGGTCACCGCCAGGTGGACGCCCGCGTCCACGTCGTGGAAGACGGCCGCGACCCGCGCGGTCCGGCCGGCCAGGAACATGTCCTGCGCGTCGGCGCCCCGGCCGCGCGGGCACAGCCGCACCCGGCTGCCGCCGCCGACCGGGACGCCGTCCACGAGCACGGTGTCCGTCGTCGGCGACAGCCCGTCGTCGGCACCCTCCTGCCACCAAGCGGGCCGCGCAGGCGCGGGGGCTTCGGAGGAGGGGGAGAGGGCGGCCGGCGTCAGCGAACGGATGGCGCCGTGCAGCCGGGAGAACACCTCCCGGGGCATGGTGTCGACCCGGTCGAGGATGCGCGCGGCGCGCGGGTCGGTGGCTCGGGCCTCCGCCTTCTCCTCGTCGGTCAGCAGCATCGTGCGCAGGGTGAGGATCTCGTCGATCTCGGCGGCGTCGTGGAGATCGCCCGGACTCTCGGGGGCGACCTGCGGATGGTCGGGAAGGATGATCGGGGAGGAGAGGACGACCGCACCGGTGGTCCCGCTGCCGTCGTCCGTGCCGTTGTCCGCGTGCGGGGGATCGCCGCCGAGCACGGGGAACGTGAACGCGTTGCGGCAGTCGCGGACGTGGTCGCGCAGCGCGGCGGGCGGATCGATCTGCGAGACGAACTCGACGCCCTCGCCGCCGATGAGGGTGTGGGTGGCGAGCAGCGCCCGGCGCAGTGCCTCACCGCGCGGGGCGCGCGGGTCGGACGCGGATCCGGAGTTCTCGGTGCGCACCCGCAACCGGTAGACGTCGGAACCGAGGTGCTCGGCCGCCACCGTCGTGTGCGCCCGTACCGCCTCGCGCCGTCGCACCACCCGGCCGGCACCGCCGGGAAGCGGCTCGGCCTGCGCGGCGGCGGGCGCGGAGAGGGGCCCGCGACACGGGCCGCGCAGCAACTCCTCCAGTGGCCGCGCGCGGTCGACCTCGCGCGGCACGGCCTCGTCGAAGCTCAGATGTGTCGTCCCGTCGTCCGTCCGGAGCGACTCGACGGCACGGAACCCTCCGTCGTCACCGGCCTTCTCGATCTGCTTGTGCTGCATCTGCAGACAGCGGACCCGGACCCGTACGACCGCGCCGGGCCGCCGTACGCGCACCAGGCACTCGGTCTGCTGGTACCAGGAGTCGGCCGAACCGGAGATGCCCACGGCGACCGGTCCGTCGGCCTCCACCCACTCACGGGGCAGCAGCACACCGAACTGCCAGCGGACGCGGTTCTTGCCGGAGGAACGGCGATACGGATAGAGCAGGTAGCCCTCGTAGAGCACGGCGTCGGCGACGCCGCTCATCCGGCCGAAGGGATCGCCGTGCGGGGCGTACGGCGTACCCGGGGCCGGGCCTTCGCCCCGGTCCTGGCCGCCGCTCTGGCCGCCGTCCTGGTTTCGGACGGCGACACACGCCGCGCCGCTGTCGTCGCCCGTGTCGGACATTCCGCCTCCTTGGCGCCTCTGCACGCGCGCATTCCTTCCACCACCGTCACACCCGTCACAGCACCTCGCCCCTCCGGCGGACCGGGATTGGGCCAGGCAGGTGAGGGCGGGGGTCAGGCCGCGGGCGTCGAGGCGGCGGCGGACGAAGTCCCGCACGACCGGATCGTGGTCGTCGGCGGCGGACCAGGCGACGGCGACCCGGGGCGCTCACTGTGGCCGCGAGGCGTGAGACGTCCTGGGCCGGAACCGGCGTGATATCCGGCGCGAGACCCGACGGGCGGGGCGCAGGGAGCTGAGGCGGGTGTGCGCGGGCGGTCGTCGGGGCGGGACGGACGCGGGGGCCGTCAGGGTGGACAGGGTCGCGTCGAGGTGACGGAGAAGGTGCTTCTCGCCGTCGCGCGCGGGGGCGGGGGCGCCGTCCGGATCGCTCAGCCGGGCGAGCGCGTGCCGTGCGGCGGGCAGGGCGGGGTGGGGCCGGCCGCCGCGACAGCCGTGGACGCACAGGGCCGTGGTCCGCAACAACTGTGCGTAGGGCTGTGCGACGCCCTCGGTGACCGGAGTGCCGGCGGGCGGGTCCGTGTGCGCGGGCGGCTGGTCCGCCCCCGTTCCGGGGGAGGGTGTCCGCGCCGGTGACCGGGGCGCCGCCTGGGGTTGTGCCCGGTCCGTCGCGTCCACGGGTGGCCGGCTCGCACCCGGCCGCCCGTCGAGCAGGCGTCCCGTCGCACACACCCGCTTCTCCACGTCGGTCAGTGTGCGGAGCACCTGGCGGTCCAGGTGTCCGTGGTGGCGCCGTGCCGTGGGCCGTATGTTCCAGCGCACGCTCTCGTGCGCCTCGTCGACGGCGGTACGCGCCTCCTCCACCGCCGCGTCGAGTCCGCGTTCCCAGCCGGTGCCGAGCAGGGTGCGCGGCCGGTCGCGCCGTACGACCGTGTCGGCCAGTGCGTCGAGCCGATGGGCGAGCAGCGTGCGCAGTCGGTCCGGGCGAACCGTTTCGCGACGGAGTGCGTCCGTGCGCTGCCCATGCCAGGTGCCTCCTCAGGAGAGTGGGAGAGCCCGCCGCTGCCGGGCGGGCCGGAGAGACAGCCGCTCAGGGCAATCGGACAAATAGGGCAATAGGCAAATGGGGGCTGGGCTGGGTGGCATGGGGACGGGGATCGATGGAGGGGCCGGGCTCACTCGCCCTGACGGCTGCTCTGCTGACTCTGGTCGCCCTGCTCGCTCTGTGGGCTGCTCCGCCGGCTTTGCTCCCGCTGCTCGCTCTGTCGGCTCTGCTCGCCCTGTTCGCGCTCGTTCTGTTCCTTCTGCGGGCTTCGGCCGTCCCGTGCGCGCCGCTCCCGGAGGGCTTCCACCAGGAGGGGGAACAGGGAGACGACGACGATCGCGGCGACCAGCGGCAACAGGTAGTGGTCGACGTGAGCGACCGACGAGCCCAGCAGGAAGCCGGTCAGGACCAGGGTCTGGGACCAGAGGACGCCCGCGACCGTCTGCCACACGGTGAACGTCCGTACGGGCACGCCGAGGGCGCCCGCGGCCGGATGCAGCACGGACCGCACCATGGGTACGAAGCGGCCGATCACCAGGGCCTTGCGGTGTCCGTAGCGGGCCAGGAGGCGTTCCGCCCGCGCGACGCCCTCCTTGACCCGCCGGCTGGAGGTGCGGCCCAGTACCGCCCGTCCGCCCTGCCGGCCGAGCAGATAGCCGACCTGGCCGCCCGCCACCGCTCCGACGGCCGCGCACAGCAGCACCTGCCACAACGCCAGCCGGGGCGCGTGCTGTGCGGTGCCCGCGCACAGCACCCCGGCCGGGAACAGCAGCGTGTCGCCCGGCAGGAAGAAGCCGAAGACCAGCAGACCCGACTCCGCGAAGATCACCACCAGGACGCCGAGCGCGCCGAAGGCGGCCAGCAGGGAGGCGCTGTCCGTGGGATCGACCGCGATCATCACCGCCCGTCGCCTCCCGCCCCTCGCCGCTCGACCGCTCCGCCGTTCTGGCGCCCTGCTGTTCTGCCGTTCTGCCGTTCTCTCGCTGTGCCGCTCTGCCGTTCTGTTCCTCTGCCGTTCTGGCGCTCTGCGTCAAGTGTCGCGTGGGCGGGGTCCGGGCGCCCGGAGAGTCGTCGATCCGCGTTGCCTTGACCCCGATTTCGATCTCTGCGAGCGTCCTCGCCATGGCTCGCGAAACCGTCATCGGTGTGGACATCGGGACCTCGAGCAGCAAAGGCGTCCTGGTCGGACTGGACGGCGAGGTGATCCGCTCGGCCGTACGGGAACACACCCCCGACCGGCCGGGCCCCGGGCGCTTCGAGATGGACGCCGACGTGTGGTGGGCCGAGTTCGCCGGTCTGGCCCGCGAGCTGACCGGCCCCGGCGACACCACCGTGGTCGCCGTAGGAGTCAGCGGCATGGGGCCCTGCGTCCTGCTCACCGATGAGCACGACACCCCGCTGCGCCCCGCCGTCCTCTACGGCGTGGACACCCGCTCGGTCCCCCAGATCCGGCGCATCGAGGAGCGGCTCGGCGCGGCGGAGATCATCCGGCGCTGCGGCTCCGCCCTGAGCACCCAGGCCGTCGGGCCGAAGATCGCCTGGATCGCCGAGGAGGAACCGGAGGTCCACGCCCGCGCCCGGCGCCTGTACATGCCCAGCAACTGGCTGGTCGCCAAGCTCACCGGGGCGTACGTCCTGGACCACCATTCGGCCAGCCAGTGCACCCCGCTGTACGACACGCTCGCCCACCGCTGGTACGCCCCCTGGGTCGCGGAGGTCGCCCCCGGCCTCGACCTGCCGCCGCTGCGCTGGTCCGGTGAAGCGGCCGGCACCGTGACGCCCGAGGCCGCCCGGGAGACGGGCCTGCCCGCCGGGATCCCGGTCACCACCGGCACGATCGACGCCTGGGCCGAGGCCCTGAGCGTGGGCGCGCAAGCCACTGGTGACCTGATGCTCATGTACGGCACGACCATGTTCCTCATCCACACCGTGCCCCGGCCGCTCACCAGCCCCTCCCTGTGGGGCACGGTCGGCGCGCTGCCCGGCACCCGCAACCTGGCCGGGGGCATGGCCACCTCGGGCGCGGTCACCAACTGGCTGCGCGACCTGTTCTCCGGCGCGGACCACACCGGGCTGACCCGCGAGGCGGGCGCGTCCGGCCCCGGCGCCAACGGCCTGCTGATGCTCCCCTACTTCTCCGGTGAACGCACCCCGCTCATGGACCCGGACGCCCGCGGCGTCATCGCCGGGCTCACCCTGTCGCACACCCGTGCCGACCTCTACCGGGCCGCACTGGAGGCCACCGGCTTCGGTGTCCGTCACAACATCGAGGTCATCGAGGAGGCCGGCGGCGACATCCGCCGCGTGGTCGCCGTCGGCGGCGGTACCCAGGGCGCCCTGTGGACACAGATCGTCTCCGACATCACCGGACTCCCTCAGGAACTGCGCACCATCACCGTCGGCGCCGCGTACGGCGACGCCCTGCTCGCCGCACAACTCGTGAGCGACGCCCGCCTCGACGACTGGAACCCGGTACGCGAGACGGTTCACCCCCGCAGCGAACTCGCCGATCGGTACGACGAGTTGTACGCCCTTTACCGGCGGATGTACCGCGAGACGGCGGAGACCGTCCACGCCCTCGCCACGTCGCAGGAGCGCTGACCGCCGCACTCGGAGGCGTCCGCGCCGGCGGGACAACCGCCCGCTTCCCTGGTGCCGTCCTGACACGAAGGGGGGACTGGAGACTGGCGCCCCCGAGGCCCCCACCCGCCTCAAGGCCTACGACTTCGAGCCACCGTCGGCCTCCTTCGACGCGGCCTTCTCCAACTGACTTACAACCTAGCCAAGTTGTTACCGCCCGGGGTGACGGCGCATCCCGCGACTTGTCACCCGCAGACCGCTTCCGCACCGGACGCCCGCCCCTGTGGGGCGCTGCGCGACCCCCCTCTGTCGGGCCCGCGAACCCGCCCGTACACTGCCGGTCCGCAGTATTTCGGGGGCAGTTGACGGGGGGAACTCACCATGTCCGGGAGTCCGTACGGTCCGCAGGGGTTCGTCGTGCCGCCGATGCCGTCGGCACCGCCGCCCGCGCCGCCGGACGGCCTGCGCGCAGCCGCCGTCGCGGTGCTCAACCTCAGCGGCCTCGGCCTCGGTTACGCACTCGTCCGTCGGTGGGTCCCGATGGCCGCCTGCTGGGCGGCGACCGTCGTCCTGCTGTTCGTCGCCCTGCCCGCCGACGCCGACGGCGCCCCGGGCGCCGCGCTCGGCGTCTACGTCGTGCTCGTCCTGCTGGCCGCCGTCCACGGCGCGGTCGTCGGACTGCGCACGCGGCTCACCTGGCCGGGCCGCGCGCCCCTCGCCCTCCTGCTCGGCGTGCTGCTGCTCGCCGTCCCGGCGTCAGGCGTGGTGTGGTACGACGACGCGCGCGAGGAGGCCGTGCAGCAGGCGCTGCTCGACCGCCTCGGCAAGGCCGACGACCTGGTGGCGAAGGGCGGTGGGCACCCGTTCGCCACCGCACGGGCCGACTACCGCGAGGCCCTGGGGATCTACCGGGAACTCGCCGTTGAACACTCTGGCTCCCGCGCCGCCGGCCGGATACCCGACCGCATGCGGACCTACTACACCACCGTCGGCGCGGCCTACGGCGACAAGGACTACTGCGAGGCCATCGAACCGCTCACGTTCCTGCGCACGGTGCCCCGCACCATGCCGGGCAAGCAGCTCGGCTCGCTGACGCGGTGGCCCGACGAGCGGCTGGCGACCTCGCTGTACGCATGCGGCTCGGACGGACTCGACGGCGGCCAGGGGGACTGGGTCTCGCACTTCGGCGACCTGCTCGGCACCTTCCCGCAGTCCCCGTCCGCGGCCAAGGTCGCACCCGCGGTGGACGCGGCGGTGAAGAACACCGAGAAGGACGTCCACGGCGACCAGCCGTGCACCGCCGTCGAGCGGTTGCGCGACCTGAACTCCCGGATCACCGACCTGTCGGGGTCCGCCGGGAGCGTGAAGGACGACCTCGTGAAGTCCGCCGACCGCGCCGGCCGGAGCGGCGACGCGGGGGAGTACGCCTGTGGCGTCGACCAGTACAAGGACGGCGACTTCGCTGCGGCCCAGAAGACCATGGAGAGTTACGTCTCCGACAACAAAAGCGGCCGGAACCGGGAACGCGCCAAGAAGATCGCCATCGGCGCCGAGGTGGCCCAGACCCTGCCGGCCGCCGGGAAGAAGCTGCCCACCACGGCCTCCGGAGGCAGCATCTCCGTCACGGTCAAGAATGACAGCCCCGACGACGTGACCGTGCTCTACACCGGCCCCGTCACCGGCAGCTTCACCCTCAAGGGATGCGGCAGCTGCACGGCGTACTCCCTCGCCGACACCCTCCGGATCGGCTTCAAGCCGTGCAGCAGCGGCAAGAACTACCCGCAGCGCACGCTCAGTCTGCCGGTCGGTACGACGTACTTCGTGCACAAGCCGCACGGCGGCAGCGCCGCCACCCCCGCCTCCGACACCGCGAACGTGCGCTCCGGTTACATCTACACGGAGTGCGCCTACACGACACGGACGTTCGGCTCCAGCTGACCCGGCGCCTGGGCACGGCGCCGCTCCCGCCGGGAAGAGCGGCGCCGTACCGCCACGACGGCGCACGCGCCCCTTCGCGTGCCGCGACCGCTGTCATCTCTTCGCGTGCCGGGCCAGCCAATCCAGGGCGTCCGCCGCGCCGTCGAGGACGGAGATGTGCCCGTCGGCCGGAGCGAGCCGGAACTCCGCGCCGGGACAGTGGTCCGCCAGCCAGGCGCCGTGACCGCTGGGCACCACCCGGTCCCGGCCGCCGTGCAGGAGGAGCAGCGGGGCGGTGATCGCGGCCGGATCGCACCCCCACGGACCGATGTACGCGAGGTCGTCGTCGATCAGTCCGCCCGGTCCGAGGGCGACCGCGGGCCCGACGACCTCCCCGAACCACGACCAGGCGCCGGCCAGGGCGGCGTGATCGGCCGCCGTGAACATCTCGGGATCGTAGACGGCCCGCTCCTCGTGCCGCTCCTTCGCCTCGCGGCCCGCCACGGCCGCCGCCAGCGACTCCCGGCAGGACGCGTTCATGCCGGCGAACCAGTCGAGCCCCTCGGCGCCGTAGGGGGCGAGCCCCGACACGGCGACCGCCCCGACGACGCGTTCCGGCAGCAGCGCGGCACAGGCCAGGGCGTGCGTCGCGCCACCCGAGTGCCCCACCACCGCGAAGCGTTCGACTCCGAGGGCGTCGGCGACGGCAGTGGCGTCGTGCGCGGCCCACGCCACGTCACGCCCGGCGACCGGGGCCGATCCGCCGTACCCGGGACGGTCGTACGACACCCAGCGGATCCCGAGCCGGTCGGCGGCGGGGAAGAGCGGCCTCGGCGGCATCCCCAGGTTGGGCGTGCCGTGGTGCCACAGGACGACCAGTTCACCGGTGTCACGCGGGCCGGTGTGGTAGACGTGCAGCCTGCGGCCGTCGGTGGACGTCAGGTCGGTTTCGACCACACGGGTGTACGACATGGAGGCGGATCCTTCCGTGGGCACCGGGTCGCTGCGCGCATCGGCAGCCGATCGTACTGACCGCGAACGCCGCCGGAAGTCATCGCTCCGCAGGCTCTGGAGGGTGCCGTGGGGTGTCGTGAGGGGGCGGAGCCGGGAAGCGCGGACCTCAGGTCTGCGCGGCGCGCGGCGGCCGGTCGGAGATGCGCTGCACGGCCCGGCTCAGGACCAGGACGCCCCCGACGATCAGCACGGCCCCGCACGCCTCCGGGATCAGCCACCAGCCCGTGCGGACGCTCTCCTCGAACAGGGTGATGCCGAGGGCCAGGCTCACCACCGCGTCGCCGATGGTGAGCGCGGGCTGAGCGGCGACCAGTGGACCGGCCTGGAGCGCGTTCTCCAGCAGGAGCACGGCACCGGCGCCGACCAGTGCGAAGCCGTACGTCTGCCAGGACCGCAGGAACGCCACGCCGCCGTGGTCGGCGAAGGTTCCCGAGGCCGACTTCAGCAGGGCGGCGGTGAGGGCGTTGGCGATGGCCGAGGCCGCCGCGAGCAGGGCGGCGCGGCGGGCGGGGGAGTGCTTGCGCCCGGCCAGCAGGACGGCCGCGGCGATCGCTCCCAGGCACAGGACGAGAGCCGGGATCCAGCGCACGAGTGCGGCCTGGTCCGTGGCCCCACGCGGAGCCGCCGAGATGAGCACGACGGCAAGTCCCGCCACCACGGCGGCGACCCCCCACCAGCCGTAGCCCGGCATCCGCCGGTGCATGATCGGCCCGGCGGCCAGCAGGGCGAAGGGCAGTTCGAGGATGAAGAGCGGCTGGACCAGCGCGAGCGGCCCGTTGACCAGGGCCAGGCTCTGGAACACCGCGGCGCCGATCACCCCGGCCATGCCCAGCACCCAGGCGGGCCGGCGCACCAGGTCCGCGAGCAGACGGATGCCGCCGCGCGTGCTGGCGGAGGCAGCCTTGCGCTGGAACGCGGTCCCCACGGCGTTGCTCGCCGCCCCCGCGACGGCGAACGCAGCCGCCAGTTCGATCACGACCGCCTCCCGCCTGCGGGCACAGCTCCGAGCGGAGCCTCGGGGACCCTCAGCCTACGAAAACCCCCGCCGTCCCGCCGCCGGGCCGCCGTCGACCGGAGAGAGGGGACGGACCTCCGTCAGCCGAACGGCGGACAGCAGCCGAGCAGCGGACCGCAGCCGAACAGCGGACCCCGGCTCACACCCTGCTCGACGTCGCCGTGTCCCCGGACAGCCGCTGGGCCACGTAGATCGGGATGACCGACAGCAGGACCAGGACGGCGGCGACCACGTTCACCACCGGTGCCTGCTGCGGGCGCGTCATGTTGCCGAAGATCCAGATGGGAAGGGTCTCGATGCCGGGGCCCGCGGTGAAGGTCGTCACGACGATCTCGTCGAAGGACAGGGCGAAGGCGAGCAGGCCGCCGGCCAGCAACGCCGAGCGCACCAGCGGGAAGGCGACGTCGGCGAAGGCACGCAAGGGCGTCGCGCCGAGATCCATGGCGGCCTCCTCGTACGACGCGGCCGTGCGACGCAGCCGCGCCACCACGTTGTTGAACACGACGACGATGCAGAAGGTGGCATGGCCGACGATCACGGTGAACAGCCCGAGCCCCACCCCCAGCGGCGCCAGGACCGTGCTGAACGCGGAGTTGAGGGCGATGCCCGTGACGATGCCGGGCAGCGCGATCGGCAGCACCACGATGAAGGAGACCGTGTTCCGCCCGAAGAACCGGTACCGGGCGACGGCGAACGCGATGAGCGTGCCGAGCACCAGCGCGATCGCGGTCGCGCCCAGACCCGCCTTCACCGACACCCACAGGGCGTCCCGCGCACCGGAGTTGCCGGCGGCCACCGACCACCAGTGCAGGGTCAGCCCTGGCGGCGGCCAGCTCGCACTGCGGTCCGGGTTCAGGGAGTTGACGAGGACGAGCAGCAGCGGCACGTAGATCACCGCGAAGCCGAGTACGGCGCCGGCCCGCAGGGCGATGCGCGCGGTGCGGCTGAGATGCATGGCGCTCTCCTCCTACAGGCTGCTCAGGGCGCCCGTGCGCCGGATCGCCAGCAGATACAGGACGATCACGACCACGGGGACGGTGCCGAGCGCGGCCGCCATGGGCAGGTTGAGTTCGATGTTCGCGTACACGAGGTTGCCGATGAGCTGGGTCTTGCCGCCGACGATCTGCACGGTGATGTAGTCGCCGAGGCTGAGCGAGAAGGTGAAGACGGAACCGGCGGCGACGGACGGCAGCACCAGGGGCAGCACCACCGAGCGGAACGTCCGCCCCGCCCGCGCGCCGAGGTCCGCGGACGCGTCGAGCAGGTTGTCCGGGAGCTGTTCGAGGGCCGTGTGGATCGGCAGGATCATGTACGGCAGCCACAGGTACGTCAGGGTGAGCACGGTGGCCGGCAGTCCGAAGCCGGGACCGCTCACACCGAACGGCGCGAGCATCCAGTCGGCCAGGCCCCCCTCGGAGAGGATGAGCCGCCAGGCGTACACCTTGACCAGGTAACTCGCCCACAGCGGCGTCAGGATCGCCACGACGAGCAGCGGACGCCACCGTGGCCGGGCCACGCGCGCGGTGTAGAAGGCGACCGGGAAGGCGATCAGGGCGCACAGCACGGTCACCGCGAGCGCCACGCCGACGCTGCGGAGCACCACCTGACGGAACACGGGCGTCGTGAGCAGCTCGTGGAAGTTGTCCGTCGACCAGACCTTCACCACCTGGGAGGTGAAGGAGTCCGTCGTCCAGAACGCGGAGACGAACAGCACCGCCAGCGAGCCGAGGTAGAGGACCGTCAGCCACAGCAGCGGAGCCGTGAGCAGCAGGGTCAGCCGCAGCCGGGGCCTGCGGTGCAGGGCTCCGGCGAGCCGCCGGACGGTTCCCCGTCCGGCGGCGGCCGTCACGTCGGTCGTCACGCCTCAGCCCTTGATCTCGGTCCAGGCCTGCACCCACTTGGCGTACGGCACGCACTGGACGTCCTTGCGGCCGTCGAGGCACTGCTCGATGGGCGTGTTCCAGAACGCGATGTTCTTCCAGTAGCCCTCGTCCGCCGCGTGGTACGTCGTGCAGAAGTTCTTGTCACTGGTCTCGGCGCAGGCCTTCGAGTTGGCGGGAGCCTCCCCGAAGTACTCGGCGACCTGGGCGTTGACCTTGGGGGAGACGATCCAGTCGAGCCACTTGTAGGCGCAGTTGGGGTGCTTGGCCTTGGCGGAGACCATCCAGGTGTCCGACCAGCCGGTCGAACCCTCCTTCGGCACGAACGCCTTCACCTTGGCGCCCTCGGAGGCGGCGAGGTTCGCGATGACCTGCCAGGTGGTGCCGACGACCGAGTCGCCGCTCTTGAAGGCCGACACCTCCTTGAGGTAGTCGCCCCAGTACTCGCCGATGTCCGCGTTCTGCTTCTTCAGCAGCGCGACGGCCGCGTCGAACTGCTTCTGGTCCAGCGCGTACGGGTCCTTGATCTTCAACTCGGGCTTGGTCGCCTTGAGATACAGGGCCGCGTCCGCGATGTAGATGGGGGAGTCGTACGCGGTGACGTGTCCCTTGTACTTCGAGGCGTCGTCGAAGACCGCCGACCAGGAGGTGGGCGCGGGACTCACCTTCTGGGTGTTGTACATCAGCAGGTTGGCGCCCCGGCCGTGCGGGATGCCGTACATCTGTCCCTTCACGGAGTTCCAGGCGCCGTTCTTCAACCCGCTGTAGATGTCCTTGTAGTTGGGGACGAGAGCGGTGTTGACGGGGGCCGCGTCACCCGAGGCGATCAGGCGCAGGGAGGCGTCGCCGGAGGCGGACACGGCGTCGTACTCGCCGGTCTTCATCAGCTTGACCATCTCGTCCGAGCTGGCGGCCACCTTGGAGTGGACCTGGCAGCCCGTCTGCTTCTGGAAGTCGCTGACCCAGTCGACCTTGGGGTCGTTGGAGCCGTCTTCGACATAGCCGGCCCAGGCGATCAGGTTGACCTGCCCCTCGGTCTTGGCGAGCTTCGTCGGGGCCTTGAGGTCGGGCGGGTTGAGGCCGGAGGCGGAGGAGCCACCGGAGCCGGACGAGCCGCAGGCGGCGGCGAGCAGCAGCACGGCACCACAGGCCGTGGCCCGCAGGGTTCGGGTGAGACGCACGACGTTCTCCAGGTGTGAGGGAGCCTTGCGTGGAACGGGAGTCGCGGGGATCGCGAGGGCAGGGAAATCAGGAGGGGAGCTGGACGGCGTGGCGGCGGTGCCACTGGAGGCGGACCCGGGTGCCGCGGAAGGCGGCGACGTCCTCGGAGGAGGTCTCCAGGTTCTGCTGGAGCGCGGTCAGGCGCCCGCCGCCGTCGACGTCGACCAGGAAGCGGGTGGCGTCGCCGAGGTAGACCGCCTCGGCCACGGTGCCCGTGACGGTGGCGTGCTCGGGCTCGTCCGCCTCGGCGGACTCCTTCAGCACCCGGATCTTCTCCGGCCGGATGTTGTAGGTGCCCGGTGTGCCCAGGATCCGGTGAGCCGCCTCCCCTTCGAGCAGGTTGGACGTGCCGACGAAGTGCGCGACGAAGGGGTTCGCGGGGCGTTCGTAGATCTCGGCCGGTGTGCCGACCTGGGCGATGCGGCCCTGGTCGAAGACGGCGATGCGGTCGCTCATCGTCAGGGCCTCCTCCTGGTCGTGGGTGACGAACACGAAGGTGATGCCCACCTCCCGCTGGATCGCCTTGAGTTCGACCTGCATCTGCTCGCGCAGCTTCAGGTCGAGGGCGCCGAGCGGCTCGTCGAGGAGCAGCACCCGGGGACGGCCGACGAGGGCACGGGCGAGCGCGACGCGCTGGCGCTGCCCGCCGGAGAGCTGGGCGGGCCTGCGCCGGCCGTAGCCCTCCAGACGGACCTCGGCGAGGGCCTCGCGGGCGCGGGCGAGCCGCTCGTCCTTCGCCACTTTGCGCACCTTGAGCCCGTAGGCGACGTTCTGTTCGACCGTCATGTGCGGGAACAGGGCGTAGTCCTGGAACACGGTGTGCACGTCCCGTTCGAACGGGGCGAGAGCGGTGACCTCCTGGCCGGCGAGTTCGATCCGGCCCGCGGTGGGCGTCTCGAAGCCGGCGATGAGCCGCAGGACCGTGGTCTTCCCGGAACCGGACGGGCCGAGCATGGAGAAGAACTCTCCGTCCCGGACCTCCAGATCGACACCGGCCACGGCGGTCGTCTCCCCGAACGACTTCCGCACGTCCTGCAGCCGGATCGCTATCCCCTGCATGTGGGAACCTTTCTGGCGCGCTCCAACGTTGTGCGCAAACATATGAAGTCATAGTTCCAATCTCAAGGTCCCCTTGAGGTAAAGCTTGTGTCACGTTCGAGGTGGTGACCGTGCGACAGCACGAAGGCGTGAGGCAGCACGAAGCCGTCCAGCAGCATGAAGCCGTCCGGCAGCGCGAAGCCGTCAGGCAGTACGGAGCCGTGCGGCAGCCCGGAGCGGACGGCGGCGCGCGCAGAGCCGTCTTCAGCCCGGTGGAGAACCGGGCGCGCGTGGACGCGGTCGTCCGCCGCATAGGGGACGCCATAGAGCTGGGCCTCCTCGCCGAGGGCGAGCAACTGCCCGGTGAGAGCGAGCTGGCCGGGCAGCTCGGGGTCTCCACGGTGACCTTGCGCGAGGCGCTGATGGCCCTGCGCCAGCGGGGACTCGTCATCACCCGCAGGGGCCGCGGCGGCGGCAGCTTCGTCTCGCTGCCCGACCTGCCCGCCGACGACCGGCTGAGGGAGAGGCTGCGCGACTGGAGCACCGAGGAACTGCGCGACCTCGGTGACCACTGGGCCGCCCTGTCCGGCGCCGCCGCCCGCCTCGCCGGCCAGCGGACCGAGCCCGACGACCTGCACCAACTGCGCCGTACGGCAGAGGAGTTGGTGCTCGCGCAGGAGGCTGCCGCGCGCAGCCGTCTGTACGGCCGCTTCCACGTCGAACTCGCCGCCGCCGCCCAGTCCGCCCGGCTCACCCGGGAACAGGTCGCGCTGCAGAGCGAGGTGGGCGTACTGCTCTGCCTGGTCCTCGGGCGCGATGAATATCGTGAAGAAGTCGCGGACCGTCTCCGCGTCGTGATCTCCTCCGTGCAGGATGGGGCCCACGAAACGGCCGGCACGCTGGCCGAGCGGTGCGTCAGGGAGACGACGGCGCGGCTCGTCGCCGTCCGTCTCAGCCTCTGACCGCGCCGTGTCCGGTTCCCGTCCGCTGGAGGACATCATGGGCTGGAGCCCCGGCCAGGCCGCCTCGGCGACCGCGACGCTCGACACCGACACCGACGCCGTCACTGGCAATGGCACCGGCACCGACACCAGCGCTGGAAGTGGCACGGAGGCCTGGGTGGCCGCGCAGGTCGGCTGCGCCCTGGAGACCGTCTTCGAGGCCGTCGCCGCCACGCGCGCCGACGCGACGGCACAGCTGGCCCGGGTCACCTCCGAGGGCCGGCGCCCGACCAGCGCGGACCTCGCCGCCCTCCGCCCCGGACTGCACCTGCGCCTGACCCGCCACGAACTCGTCTCCGGCGTGGGCTTCGTGGTGTCCCCCGGCCTGCTCGCCGACGTTCCCGCGTGGCTGGAGTGGTGGCAGTCGGGCGCCGACGGTGACGTACGGCCCCTGCTCGTCGACCTCGACCCCGGCCGGTCCGCGTACTCGGACTACACGCACTGGGACTGGTTCGCCCTGCCCCGCGACACCGGCCGACGGGCCGTGGCCGGACCGTACGTCGACTACCTCTGCTCCGACGAGTACAGCCTCACGCTGTCCGCACCGGTCCAGTCGGAGGGCCGGTTCGCCGGGGTGGCGGCGGCCGACGTCTATCTGCGGCACTTCGAGGCGGCCGTCCTGCCCCTGCTGCGCCGGCTCGACCGGCCCGCGTACCTGGTCAACGCCCGCGGCCGGGTCGCCGCCTCCGCCGATCCCGGCCACCTCGCCGGTTCGCTGACCAAGGGCCCCGACTTCGGTGAGCTGCTCGCCACGGCGACGCCCGGCGAACACGACGGTCTGCGCCTGGTGCCCTGCCACGGCGTCCCGCTCGTCCTCGTCGTGACCGCGCCCTGACCGACGGGGAGCGGCGGACCTGCCCCGGCCTGACCCCTCCCGTGCGTTCGCTTCACCCGGACGAGTCATTCCGGCGGCCGTGTACGGACGGGCGCGCATGTCCGGGCGTGAGCCGGTCAGACATCCGGCATGCGCGAACCGACACCGGACGGCCCGATCCCGTCACCGCCGGACGACCCCCGCCCGGCACCGCCGGACAGCCCCCGCCCTTCACCACGGGACGACCTCCGCCCGGCACCACAGGGCCCCCGCCCGGCACCACACGGCCCCCGCCCGGCACCACACGGCCCCCGCCCGGCACCGCCGGACGGCGCTGTCCCCGTGGCACCGGACGCCCGGCTCCTCACCCCTCACACCCCCGCCGCGTACGACGTCGTGTTCACGGCGGACTTCGCGTCGGAGCGGCAGTGGGTGGCCGGCCGCTCCTGGGCGTATCCCGGCGGCGGCCCGGTGAACCCGGGCGACGACAAGCTGGACTTCCTCGTGCCCGATGCCGCGTACAGCCGCTCCGGTGTCTTCCGGGCCACCCGCCGGGCCGACGGCCTGTGGAACACCGGCCTGCTGACCACCGAGGGCAGCGAGGAGGGGTTCCTGCTCCGGTCGGGAGACGTGCTGGAGGCCCGCGTACGCCTGCCCCGCGAGACCGGTGCCTGGCCGGCCGTCTGGACCTGGCGGGACGGCGACCAGGAGATCGACGTCTTCGAGTACCACCCCGACCACCCCGACCTGCTGGAATTCAGCAACCATGTGCGCGCCAGTGGCAGTTACGTCCGCGACCGGGGCGTGCGCCCCGGCGCCGAGATCGGCCTGCGCACCGAGTTCGGTGCCCGGTCCGTCGTCTGGTGGGTGGACGGCCGGCGCGTCTTCGCGGACCACCGGGGCGTGGGGCGCGGCTGGCACGCGTACCTCATCGTCAACCTGTCGGTGTGCGCCGGGCGTTACCACCCGGCGCCCGATCCCGAGACCACCGAGATGTCGTACGAGGTGTCCGAACTCGTCGTACGGCGCCCGGTGTACGGCGCGGGAGCACCGCCCGGGGGCCCGGCCGCCGGGAGCCGCTGACGACGGGCTCAGTTCCTCCAGCCCGGGACCGTGGGCAGGACGCGCTCGGCGATGCGGTACAAGGCCGCCTCGTCGGGCGTGACGTCGTCGTTGCGCCAGATGGCGATCTCGAACGTGCGGCCGCCGTCCTTCCTGTCCGTGGCGACCAGCAGATGGTGGGCGATGCCACCGGTGCCGGAATTGACCTTGTCGTCGCCGAGTTTGAGGTCGAAGGCGATGGTGTGGTCCGAGTAGAGGACGGCCGGGTGGCCGAGGACCGTCCTCGACTGTGCCGACCTGCCGAGGAGCCCGGCCATGTCGGACACCGGAAGATCGTCGTCCGACGCCGAGAGCTTCACCGAGTACGTCTTCGTGTCGACCTCCGCCTGCGGCGTGGAGGACTTGTGGCCGTCGGCGGCCTCGAACGAACTCTCCGAGCCGTAGGCGGTCTCGGCCTGTTCCCGCGGTGCGCCGAGGAGTACCGGCAGGTCCGGCCGGTTCAGCGCCGTGCACAGCCGGTCCGCCGACACGGGCACGGACGACTGCTCGCCATGACTGGGCGAGCACGCGGCAGGCCCCCTGTCCCCGCTGCTCCCGGGGATCTCGCCCAGGGCCCACAATCCCCCCAGCCCGCCCGCGACCACCACCAGCGCGGCGACCGCCTGGAGCCCCGGTCTGCGGCCCTGCTCCGACGCGGCATCGACGCCCATGTCCCCCACCTCTGCTGACCCCTCGATCACATGTTCCCCCGAACGGAGGCGGGAGGAGCGTAACCGGTGATCGTTCCGCCCGGCACCCCTGATTCGCGGGCGTGCCGGTCAGTCGACGGGCCACGTGTGGGCAGGGGCGTTGAGGTGCATGTAGTCGATGTACAACTCCGTCATCCGGCGCAGTGCCTCGTGGCGTCCGGCATGCGTGGTGGCCTCGATGCGGTGGAGCATCTCCTTCTGCCACACGGCCCCGTTGCGGGCGTTGACGCAACGCTGCTCGATGATGCCGAGGAGCGGCTCCCGCCAGGCGTCGTCCATCCCCGACTGCTCAAGACCGCGGTGCGCCAGCGGCAGCAGCCGGCGCAGGACCAGTTCCGGCACCGGCACCTCGCCCATCCCCGGCCAGTACAGGAGCGCCTCGATGCCGTGGCGGGCCGCCATGTGCAGGTTCTCCTCGGCGGCGGCGAACGACATCCGCGACCACACCGGCCGGTCCTCCTCCACCAGGGCGCGCGTGAGGCCGTAGTAGAAGGCGCCGTTGGCGAGGGTGTCCGCGACGGTCGGGCCCGCGGGCAGCACCCGGTTCTCCACGCGCACGTGCGGTCGGTCGCGGGAGACCGCGTACACCGGCCGGTTCCAGCGGTAGATCGTGCCGTTGTGCAGGGTGAGTTCGGCGAGTTCGGGGGTGTCCCCGCTTGCCAGCGTCTGCTGCGGATCCTGTTCGTCGCACAGCGGGAGCAGGGCCGGGAAGTAGCGCAGGTTCTCCTCGAACAGGTCGAAGACGCTGTTGATCCACCGCTCCCCGAACCACACCCGGGGCCGTACCCCCTGGACCTTGATCTCCTCGGGGCGGGTGTCGGTCGCCTGCTCGAACAGCGGGATGCGGGTCTCGTGCCACAGCTCTTTGCCGAACAGGAAAGGGGAGTTGGCGGCCAGCGCCACCTGGACGCCGGCGATGGACTGCGCCGCGTTCCAGTACTCGGCGAAGCTCTCCGGCGACACCTGGAGATGGAACTGGGTGCTCGTGCACGCCGCTTCCGGGGTGATCGTGTCCGCGTACGTGCGCAGCCGGTCGACGCCGTCCATCTCGATGCGCAGGTCCTCGCCGCGGGCCGCGAAGATCTGGTCGTTGAGCAGCCGGTAGCGCGGGTTCTCGGAGAGCGAGTCCTCGCCGATGTCCTCCTGCCGCAGCGTGGGCAGGATGCCGACCATCACCAGTTGCGTGCCGACCGACCGGGCGCGTTCCTCCGCGTGGTTCAGCGCGGCGCGGATCTCCGCCTCCCAGTCGTCCGGGCCGCCCGCGGTCAGGCGCCGGGGCGGCACGTTGATCTCCAGGTTGAACCGGCCCAGTTCGGTGGACCAGGCGGGGTCCGCGATCGCCTCCAGCACATCGCTGTTGCGCATCGCGGGCTCCGCGTCGGTGCCGACGAGGTTCAGCTCGATCTCCAGCCCCACCTGGGGCCGTTCGGCCTCGAACCGTGAGTCGCGCAGCATCTGCGCGAACGCTTCGAGGCACGCGTGCATCTTGATCCGGTACCGGCGGCGGTCCTCGCGGGTGAAGACGAGCGCCGGGACGTCACGTCCCATCGGCCCTCCTGGATCCCCTCCTCGGACACCTCTCCACCCAGCGTCGCACCGCCGGACGATCCCCACCACGCCGGGCGGCCGGAGCCCGGCACCCGCTGCGGAGCCTGCCGCCCGCTGCGGTGCCAGGCACCCGTGGCGGTGCCCGGCACCCGTCGTGGTCCCCGGCACCCATGGCGGTGCGCGGACCGGAACCCCGGGACTAGAGGGCCCGTGCGACGAGCAGCGCGACGTCGTCGTGGTCGTCGGGATGGCGCAGCCCGTGCAGCAGGAGGTCGCAGGTCTCCTCCAGCGGGTGGCCGGGTTCGTCCAGGAAGCCGAGAAGGGCCTGGAGCCGGTCGTCGATGGCCTGGTGGCGGGTCTCCACGAGGCCGTCGGTGTAGAGGACCAGCAGATCGCCGGGGGAGAGTTCCGCCGTGCCGGTCTCGAACGCGACACCGCCCACACCGAGCGGCGCCGCGGTCGGCAGGTCGAGGAACGTGGGCGCCCGGCCGGGGCGCGCGAGGGCGGGCGGCATGTGTCCCGCGTTGGCGATGGTGCACTGGCCGGTGGCGGGGTCGTACACCGCGTACAGGCAGGTGACGATGTAGTGCTCCAGATCGCAGGTGATCTTGTCCAGGTGCCGCAGCACCGCTTCCGGAGGCAGGTCCAGGTCCGCGTAGGCGCAGGTCGCGGTGCGCAGCCTGCCCATCGTGGCCGCGGCGTCGATCCCGTTGCCCATGACGTCGCCCACCACCAGGGCGGTCTTGTCACCGGTCAGCGGGATGACGTCGTACCAGTCGCCGCCGACCTCGCTGGTGCTCTGGGCCGGCTGGTACCGGGAGGCCAGTTCCAGGCCGGTGTGCCGCGAGGAGTGGTCGGGCAGCAGGCTGCGCTGCAGGGTCAGCGCGGTGTTGCGCACGCTCTGGAACCAGCGGGCGTTGTCGATGGCGATCGCCGCGCGCCCGGCCAGCTCACTGGCCAGGACGATGTCGTCGTCGTCGAACGGCAGCGGGTTGCGGGTCCGTTCGAGGTCCAGGGCGCCGAGCACCTCGCCGTGGGCGATCAGCGGCACCGCGAGGTACGAGTGCACGCCCGCCCGCTCCAGCAGCGTGACGGCCTCGGCGCTGCGGGCGATGCGCGGCAGGTCGTGCGCCCCGACGTCGCGTACGAGGACGGGGCGCGCGGTGTGCACGCACAGGGTGACGAGGCGGTCGCCGTCGTACGCGGCGAGGTCCCCGGGCGGGTCGGCGGCGCGCAGCGCCACCGTCGGGTGGGACGCCCTGAGGGCGAGGGCGCGGAACAGCTCGGGGCCGTTGTCGGGGCGGCGTTCGCGCCGGCAGGACAACGCCGCGTCGAGGACGTCCACGGCCACGACGTCCGCGAGTACCGGCGTGGCGATCTCGGCCAGCTCGTGGGCGGTCTGCTCCACCTCCAGCGTGGTGCCGATGCGGGTGGAGGCGTCGGCGACGAGGGCCAGATGCCGCCGGGCCCGGTCGGCCTCGCCCGCCGCGCGGTGCCGCTCGGTGACGTCGACGACCGACACGGCGGCGCCCAGCACCCTCCCACCCGGGTCCTCCAGCCGGTAGAACGACAGCGACCAGGCGTGCTCGTTGTCCGGGTCGACCGGTGGATTGCCCACGTGGTACTGGTCCAGCAGCGGCGTCCCGGTGGCCAGCACCTGCCGCACCGCCGACTCCACGGTGGTCACGTCCAGGAACGGCAGGGTCTCGCGGAGCCGACGGCCGATGTGGTCCTCGGCCGGGATGCCGTCGATCCGCTCCAGCGCCGGGTTGACCAGGAGATAGCGCAGATCGGGATCCATGAGGGCGAGGCCGATGGGCGACTGGTTGATCAGCTGCTCGCCCAGCGCGAGATCGGTCTCGATGCGCTGCAGCAGGGTGTGGTCGGCGGCGATGCCCGGCGCGTACATGTCACCGAGATCGTCCAGCAGCCGCATGGTCCGGAACTCGGTCAGGCGGCTGGAGCCGTCCTTGTGCCGCACCGGGAACGCGCCCGCCCAGCCCCTGCCGGTCTCCAGCACGTCCGCGAACAGGCTCACCACGGACTTCACATGGTCGGGATGGACCAACAGCCGGGCCGCGTACGTGCCGAGGGCCTCCTCGGCGGTGTAGCCGAAGAGTTCCTCGGCCTGAGGGCTCCAGAAGACGATGCGCCCCTTGGTGTCCAGGGCCACCGCGGCCACGCTGAGCGTGTCCAGCAGGCCGGTCGGCCGGGAGCGTTCGGGGATGGGCTCACCGTCGGCCCGGTAGGCGTCCAGAGCCATCCAGGAACCACCTCCACGGGCCGGTCCGCCTCCCGATCCGGCCGCTGCCGGCACGGATGCTCGTCCGAGCGGGCGTACGTACTCCCTCCATGCTGCCCCCGCGGCGGCGTCCCGCCCACTTCACAGCCGGGCCGGGCGGCCTCTGGGCGGCTTCCGGGAACGCCCTCGGCAACGCCTTCGGGAATGCCTCCGGGATCACGGTCGCCGGCTCGGACGGACTTGGGTCGGACTCCGGAAGGGCTTCGGAACGGCTGCGGAAGGGCAAGCGACGGACTCCGGGAGGAAGGCTGCCGAAGGGCTATGGGGTCTCCGGACGGGCGCCGGGCGGGCCGACGCCCGTGCTCCGTCCTCCGGCCCCGGACGCCCTCCGTCCTCCGGCCCCGGACGTCCTCCGCCCCCGGGCTCCGGACGCGCTGCGGCCGGTCGGTCCCGTGGTGTGCGGCCCGGCCCGTGCGCATCGGGCGGTGAAGCAGGACGATAGTGGTGTTGAGGAAGGAACAGATGGATTCTGCGCGAAACGGCTCCGGTGTGACTCCACCCGCGGGGCCGCGGTGGAACTTCGACGCGTCCAGCGACGCCGCAGCACTGATCACCGCGCGGGGCGCGGTGGCCGGGTGGGCACCGGCTGCCGAGGAACTGTTCGGCTACGCCGCCGAGGACGTCCTGGGCCGTCCCGTCGCGCACCTGCTGGCCCAGCCCGAGGACCCGGCGCGCGCGGCCGGCATCGCCGAGCGGTGCCGCGACGGCCCGGGGTGGAGCGGCCGCGTCGGCGTACGTCACCGTGACGGGAGCCGTATCGACGTCGACCTGCGCGTCTCGGGATTCTTCCGCGTCGGCGGGGAGGAGTGCTTCCTGGTCTCGGCGCACGAACAGCGCCGGCGGTGGACCGCGGACGAGTCCGTCGTGGAGGGCTTCCTGGCCCGCGCCCCGGTCGGCATGGCCGTGATGGACCGCGACCTGCGCTACGTGTGGCTGAACGACACCCTGGAGCGCTTCGGCGGCGTCCCCCGCGAGCAGCGGTTCGGACACCGGATGAGCGAGCTGCTGCCCGGGCTGCAGACCGAGGCGCTGGAAGGCCGCATGCGCAAGGTGCTGGCCACCGGGGAGCCGGTCATCGACTACGAGTACGTCGGCTGGAGCTGGGCCGACCCGCACCGCCAGCACGCCTACTCCACGTCCTTCTTCCCCCTGATGGACGCCACCGGCGCCGTCACCGGGGTCTGCTACATGGTCTCGGACGTCACCGAGCGGTGGAACGCCCGCCAGCTCCTGACCCTGGTGAACGAGGCCGGCACCAGCATCGGCACGACACTCGACGTGCGGCGGACCGCCCAGGAACTCGCCGACTTCGCCGTCCCCCGCTTCGCCGACTTCGTCATCGTCGACCTCCTCGAACCCGTACTCAGCGCCGACGGCCACGGAGCCTGGCTGGGCGACGCGGGCCCGGCCCCCGCCCGGCCGTCGATGCGCCGCACCGCGATGCGCTCGGTCCGTGAGGGCTGCCCCGAGGCGGTGGCCCAGATCGGCGACGTGGTGCACTTCGTGCCCCCGCCCAACGACGGCAACCTGCTCCTGAACGGGGACCCGATCCTCATACCGGTCCTGGACCCCTCCGACACCGACTGGGTCACCGCGCAGCCCGTTCGGGCGGACCGCGTCCGGGACTACGGACTGCACTCCCTCATCTCGGTGCCGATGCGGGCCCGCGACACCGTCCTGGGCCTCACCACCTTCGTGCGCTCGCTCAACCCGATCTCCTTCCGCCCCGACGACGTCCTGCTCGCCCGGGAACTGGTGGCACGCGCGGCCGTGTGCCTCGACAACGCCCGCCGCTACACCCGGGAGCACACCGCGGCGGTCACCCTCCAGCGCAGCCTGCTTCCGCACGCCCTGTCGGGCGGCACGGCACTGGAGGTCGCCTCCTCCTACCAGCCGGCCGACCCGTCCGGCGGGGTCGGCGGCGACTGGTTCGACGTCATCCCCCTCTCCGGCGCCCGCGTGGGTCTCGTCGTCGGCGACGTGGTGGGCCACGGGATAACCGCCGCCGCGAGCATGGGCCGTCTGCGCACCGCGGTGCAGACCCTCGCCGACATGGAGATGCCCCCGGACGAACTGCTCGCCCACCTCGACGACCTGGTGCTACGGCTCAGCGACGAGCAGAACGACCGGGACCCGACCGCCCGGGGCGGCTCGACCTTCACCGGCGCGACCTGCCTGTACGCCGTCTACGACCCCGTCAGCCGGCGGTGCACCCTGGCCCGGGCGGGCCATCCGCCACCCGTCGTGGTCGCACCGGACGGCCACGCGCACTTCCCGGAGATCCCCGCCGGACCACCCCTCGGACTCGGCGGCATGGGGTTCGAGGCCACCGAGATCGAACTGGCCGAGAACAGCCTGTTCGGGCTGTACACCGACGGCCTCATCGAGGGGTGCGACCACGACGTGGACGAGGGCATGGCCCAGCTCGGCCGGGCCCTGGCCGACACCCGGGCCGACCTCACCACCCTGTGCACGTCCGCCGTCGAGCAGCTCGTGCCCACGCCCCAGGACGACGACATCGCCTTCCTGCTGGCCCGCACCCACGTCCTCGGGGCCGACCACGTCGTCTCCTGGGACGTGCGCGCCGACCCGGCCGCCGTGGGCCTGATGCGGGCCGCGGCGACCCGCCAGGTCGAGGAATGGGGACTGGGCGAGCTGGCCATGACGACGGAACTCATCGTCAGCGAGCTGGTCACCAACGCGATCCGCTACGCCTGCCCGCCCATCCGGCTGCGGCTTCTCCGCGACGCCCGCCTGACCTGCGAGGTCGCCGACTGCAGCAGCACCGCCCCACGCCTGAGGCACGCCCGCAGCACCGACGAGGGCGGCCGTGGACTGTTCCTGGTCGCTCAGCTCGCCCACCGTTGGGGCGCCCGGTACACGGCCCAGGGGAAGATCATCTGGGCGGAGCAGGAACTTCCCTGAACCCTCGCAGGTCCCATCCCCGAGTACTCTCAGGTAGCTTCCCCGAGCCCCCTCAAGTCCCTTCCGCGAGCCCTCTCAGGCCTCCTCGTCGTGCGACGGCGTCCAGTGGTGCTCGCAGAACCAGCGGCCGAGCAGCGCACCCCCGTAGACGACGAACCCGACGCCGATCAGCCACGACTCCACCACCAGCACGGTCCCGACCGCGCCGTAGCTCAGCGCGTTGGTCACGATCAGCGGAGTGAAGACGAGGATGGAGAAAGCCCGCAGCCCGATCAGGCCGAGCGTCGTGGCGACGGCTCCCGGCAGCAGGTCGCGCCAGCGGACCTGGCCCCCCAGCAGGAAGCGCTGGCCCCACCAGAAGAACAGCATCGCGGTCACCGTGGACACCACGATCCGCCCGGGCCCGTGCATCGCCGTCTTCGTCAGCACCTCCTGGTAGAGGTACGCCATCAGCACCACCAGCCAGGTCGCCTGCCGCCACACCCGGTGCCAGGGCCCGGCGGCCAGGTTCCAGATCCGCTCGTATCCGTTCTGCACGCTGCCCCCGAACGACACCCCGAACACGGCGAGCATGAGCACACTCCACGCGCTGGTGGTGCCCACGACCTCGCGCGGGGGACTGAAGACGTCGGTGAGAACGTGCGCGGACTGCCCGGACAAGCCCATGCCGTCCGCCAGCCACGACGCGAAACCTCCCCGCACCAGCGGATCGAACGCCGCGACCACGATCAGCAGAGGGGCGAGGGTCACCAGGGCCAGCGTGGCGAACCCCATCGCCCGGTGCAGCAGCTCCAGCTGACGGCCGCGCCGCAGCAGGGCGTCCACAGCGATCCACTCCCAGGCGCGGTGGAGGCCGCGCCGCAACTGCCTCACGGTCCCTCCCCTGCTCGACTGCTCGCCGCAGGACTCAACGGGTCTCCTGTCACGATGATCGGCCCAAGCGACCCCGCACGCCCAGCCGGAGAGGCAGAAAGCGGGTGGGGCGGGGCTGGAGGTGGGCGGCAGAACGGGGGAGACGGTGCGGGCGGCGCGGGGGACGGCGAGGTAGGGAGCGGGGGAGACGGTGTGGACGGCGGGCAGGAGGCGGGTGCCAGCGGAGAACAGGGCGGGTGGCGGCGGGGGACGGCGAGGTAGGGAGCGGGGGAGACGGTGTGGACGGCGGGCAGGAGGCAGGTGCCAGCGGAGAACAGGGCGGGTGGCGGCGCGGCCGGCGCTGGAGATGGCGAGGGTAACGGTGCTGGGGAAGGTGAGAGAAACGGCACGGGAGACGGCGACGGAGACGGCGAGGAGAGAGGCGACCGCGGAATCCGCCGCCAGCGCCCGCGCCCCGGCCTCGCCGAGTGCCGGAATCGCCATGCCGTCCTGCCCACCGGGAGCCCTCCGCCATCCGAACGGCCGCGCCTCGCGCCTCGCGCGCAAGAAGCCCGAACTCTCCTCGCAGGCGTGGAAGGTGACTGCCGTGAGACGCACGGCCGCCCGGAGTCTCGGCACAGCCTCGCCTGCCCCGCCGCACCGCCGACCCATCTCCACCCCGTCTCCATCCCGTCCCTGCCCCGGCGGTGGCCTTCACGGACGCCGGTACCAGCACTCGCCGTCCACGCAGCCCTAGTGCTAGAAAAGAGGCATGAGCGCACGTTCCCGCCGATATAGGGCGAGAGCGACGCCGTCGCCCGGTGCCACGGGGGCATCCCGTCCGTCCCGTGGCCCAGGGTTCTGGCCTTCACCCGGACGCCGCCTCTCGCCCTCGCTGAGCGTTCGCACACTTGCCGCGCAGGTGTTCCTGCTGCAGGCACTCATCGTGCTGATACTCGTCGCGGTGGCGGCCACGGCCCTGATCGTGCAGGGCCGACGCGACACCGAGGAGAACGCGAAGTACCGGTCCCTGGCCGCGGCGGCGGGGTTCGCGAACGCGCCGGGCACGGCACTCGCCCTGCAGTCCCGCGATCCGGCGGCTCTGTTGCAGGAGAGGTCCCTGAAGGCGCAGAGGGGATCCGGGGTCGACTTCCTCAACGTGCTCAGCAAGCAGGGGATCCGGCTCACCGCCACCACCCCCAGCCTGATCGGCACACAGGCGCCGGGTGTCGCCCGCGCTGCCGCCGGGGAGACGTTCATCGAGACGTTCCGCGGCCGGCCGCGGGACTCCGTGCGCGCCGTGGTTCCGGTGCGGGACGACCACGGGAACGTGGTCGGCATGATCAGCGCCGGCATCGGGTACGACACGTTGGGCCACATGATCGACGACCAGGTGCCGCAGCTGCTGGGCGCGGCCGCGGTGGCCCTCGCCCTCGCCACGGCCGGCACCGCACTGGTCAGCCGGCGGCTGATGCGCCAGACCCATGGCCTCGGGCCGGTCGAGATGACCCGGATGTACGAGCACCACGACGCCGTGCTGCACGCGGTGCGCGAGGGCGTCCTGATCGTGGGCGGCGACGGGGGGCTGCTGCTCGCGAACGACGAGGCACGCCGCCTGCTGAACCTGCCCTGCCACACGGACGGGCTCTCCGTCACCGACCTGGGCCTGGGCCCCCGCCTGACGGATCTGCTCGTCTCCCAGGCATCCGCCTCCGACGAGGTCCTCCTGGTCGGCGACCGCCTCCTCGCCGTCAACACACGCCCCATCGGGCCCTGCGGCGACGACCAGGGCCTCGTCGCCACCCTCCGTGACACGACGGAGCTGAGAGCCCTCACCGGCCAGGCCGAGGTGGCACGGGACCGGCTGACCTTGCTGTACGAGGCCGGGGTCCGCATCGGCACCACGCTCGACGTACGGCGCACCGCCGAGGAACTCTCCGAGGTGGCCGTCCCGCGCCTGGCCGACTTCGTCACCGTCGAACTCCTCGAGCCGGTGCTGCGGGGCGAGGAACCCACGGGCGCCGTCCACCTGATGCGCCGTACCGCGCTGCGCGAGGCACGGGCCGGGCACCCGCTGCAGCCGGTCGGGGACCTGATCCGGTTCATGGCCGCCGACACGCCCATGTCCGCGGCCGTCCGCCAGGGCAGGGCCGTCCTCGTCCCGGACCTCGACAGCGCCCAGGACTGGCGGGTGCACGACCCCGAGGGAGCACGGCAGGCGCTGGAGTACGGCATCCACTCACTGATCACGGTGGCTCTGCGCGCACGGGGCGTGGTGTTCGGTACGGTCAACTTCTGGCGGGGCACGGGCTCGCCCCGCTTCGAGCAGGAGGACGTCTCCGTCGCCGAGGAACTGGTGGCCCGCGCGGCCGTGGCCATCGACAACGCCCGCCGGTACGCCCGCGAGCACGCCCTCGCCGTGACCCTGCAACGCAGCCTGCTGCCGGTGGGCCTGCCCGACCAGGACTCGCTGGACATCGACTCACGCTATCTGCCGGCGCAGTCCGGCGTGGGCGGCGACTGGTTCGACGTCATCCCGCTGCCGGGCTTCCGCGTGGCCCTGGTCGTCGGTGACATCGTGGGCCACGGCCTGCACGCCGCCGTGACCATGGGACGGCTGCGCACCGCCGTGCTGAACTTCTCGGCGCTGGACCTGCCCCCGGACGAACTCCTCGCCCGCCTCGACGAGATGGTGACCCGCCTGGACACCCAGACCACCGGCACCTCGGACACCGGCGACACCTACGAAGACCACGCGCCCCTCACCGGCGCCACCTGCCTCTACGCCGTGTACGACCCCGCCGGCGGTCGCTGCACCGTCGCCCGCGCGGGGCATCTCGCCCCGGCCGTGGCAGCCCCCGACGGCACGGTGACCTTCCCGGACCTCCCCCTGTCGCCGCCCCTGGGCGTGGACGGCAGCCTCTTCGAAGCCGGCGAACTGGACCTCGCGGAGGGAAGCCGGCTCGTGCTGTTCACCGACGGTCTGATCGAGCACCGGGGGCGGGACATCGACGAGGGCCTGGAACTGCTCCGCTCCACCGTCGCCCGCGCGGGCCCGACACCCGAGGACACCTGCCACGCCATCGTGGAGACCCTGCTGCCCGAACAGCCCGACGACGACGTGGCGTTGCTGGTCGCCCGGACCCGGCTGCTGGACCCGTCCCGGATCGCGGTCTGGGACGTGCCGTTCGAGGTGGCGGCCGTGTCCCGGGTTCGGGCGGAGGCGAACCGCCGCCTCGACGAATGGGGGCTCCAGGACTCGGCGTTCGCCACGGAACTGATCCTCAGCGAGCTGCTCACCAACGCCATCCGGTACGGCGCCCCACCCGTGCGGGTCAGACTCCTGCTGGGCCGCACCCTGGTCTGCGAGGTGTCGGACGGCAGCAACACCTCACCACGGCTGCGGCTCGCGGCCACCACCGACGAGGGCGGGCGCGGCCTGTTCCTCGTCTCCCAGTTCGCACAGCGATGGGGCACCCGCTACATGGCGCGCGGAAAGGTGATCTGGGCCGAACTGCCCCTGGACGAGGCCCGGGAACCCGACCCGACGGCTCTCTTCGAGGAAATGGCCTGGTGACCCCCGCCCACCGCCACCCCGCCCGGCCCCCGCCGCCCCCCTCAACCCGCCTGGCCCCGCCTCGCGCCGTCAGCGCGGCCCCGGCATACGAATGCCGACGGAGTCTCACCCTGCCTCGCCCCGCCACGCGCCGTCACGGCGGGCCCAGCGTACGGCCGGGGCCACGGCGAGTCCGGCCGCGGCGAACAGCACGCCGAGCACCGCCCAGCCGAGACTGCCGTGGGCGATCGCGGTGACCGTGACCAGGGCCGGCCCCGCCATGATCCCCGCAGAGAGCCCCGCGCCGAACACGCCCCGGTAGACGCCGTGCGCGCGAGCGTCGGCGAGTTCGTAACCGAGGGTCCAGCCCCCGGCCGCCGACAATACCTCCGCGAACACCTGCACCACCGCACCCGCGGTCAGCGACAGCACCGCCCACACCGGGGACAGGCCGGCCGACAGGGCGTACACCGCGCAGGACACACCGAGCAACGGCCCCGACCAGCCCATGGCCCGTACAGCGCTGGGTACTTGGCAGGCTCGGCGAGCGACCCGTACCTGAAGGAGCGCCACCAGCACGCAGTTGACGATCATGAGCAGGGCCGCCGTCCAGCGCGGCGCCTACGTGCGCTCCACGATCCACAACGGCAACCCGACCTCCGCCAGCGAGTACTGCACGGCCAGCACCGCGTTCAGCACGGTCACCGAGAGGAACGGCAGGTCACGCACCGCACGCCAGCGGTCGGCCGCCGGGGCGTCGGCGGCCGGCGCCGCCCGCTCGTGCACATGCGGCGTGAGCGGCAGCCGGGGCAGCAGCAGCGCCGGACCTGCGTACGACAGTGCGTTCAGCGCGATCACCGTCACATACGCGCCCCGCGTGTTCAGTTGGAGAGCGACGGCGCCGAGGGCCCCTCCCGCGCCCATCCCGACGTTCACCACCGTCCGCAGATACGCCCGCGCCTCCACCCGCGTCGCCCTCGGCAGCACATCGGCGTACAGCGCGCCCTGCACCCCACGGCTCGCCATCTGCAAGGCCGTCGCGAAGATCACGGCGACGAGGAACCCGGCGTAGGAGT
The DNA here is from genome assembly GCF_043201585.1 of Streptomyces sp. NPDC048297. Classification (NCBI taxonomy): domain Bacteria; kingdom Bacillati; phylum Actinomycetota; class Actinomycetes; order Kitasatosporales; family Streptomycetaceae; genus Streptomyces; species Streptomyces sp. NPDC048297. The sequence goes on along the minus strand of NZ_JBICZA010000004.1, from coordinate 193,879 downwards.
GCACCAGCGGATACGTGGCCGTGGCGAGCCCCGTGCCGCCCCACAGCAGCGCACCGACCCGCCGCGCGCCCCAGCGATCCGCCGCCCGCCCGGCGGGCACTCCGGCGGCCACCCCCACCAGGCCCGCGACCGTCAGGCCGAGCCCCACCGAGGTCGCGTCCAGACCGACGATGCGCGTGAAGTACAGGACGCCGAGCGGGAAACAGAGCCCGTTGCCCAGGGAGTTGACGGCGGTCAGCACGGCGGCGAGACGCAGCACCGGATCGGCCGGCAACAGTCCGCCGGCGCGGGTCGCACGGCCCACGGCCGAACTCCCCTGCTGGTCGGGGTCCTGCGAGACTGGTGTCGAGGTCATGCCCACCAGCGAACCCTCTGTCGCCGGGCTCCGACATTGATTGAGCGTGGCGCTCAATGATGGAGTTCCGCTTCGCCGTCGGCGACCTCGCCACCACCTCCTTCGCCTGTTCCCCGCTCCAGGAGGCCGTGTTCACCCTGCGCTGCCTGCACGATCCGGCGCGCTACCCGCACCATCGTCCCTGGCTGCGCCGCTTCCGCCCCCGCCTTGAGACCCTCGACCGCGAACTGCTGACCGCCCTCGTCGCCCCCTGGCTCTGGGTGCCCGACTTCCTCACCCCCCGCCCCGGACGCCCCCGCCCCACCTTCGCCGAGGAACTCGACGTGGTCCGTCGCACCCCGCTGGACGTCGTCACCGCCGACTTCCGCGCCGCGTACCGCGGCGAGGAGGCCATCGCGCCGGTCGTCGCCCGCGGCCTGGCCGACCCGGCGGCCTTCCTCGTCCGTCTCACCGACGCTCTCGACGCCCTACTGGCATGCCTGTCTCGGCGACAGCTGGTGGCCGCGCGTGCACAGCATCCTGGAGGCCGATCTTGCCTATCAGGCGCGCGTGTTGGCGGAGCAGGGTGCCGCCGCGCTGTTCACCGGCCTCGACCCCAAGCTGGTGTGGTCCGGCGACCAGCTGCTGCTGATGCGCCGGGGCGACCCCGCCCCCTGGCCGTCGGCCGACATCCGTATCGCCGGGCGCGGCCTGGTGCTGATGCCGACGCTGTACGCGCGCGGCGCCCAGACGGTGATCGACCCGTCGCGCCCGCCGCTGCTCATCTATCCGGCCCGCGGTCGCGCCACTCTCTCCGAGGCACCCCCGCCGGTCACTGACCGCGCCCTGATACGACTCCTCGGCCGCCCGCGCGCCCGACTGCTCGGCCTCCTCGCCGAGCCGGCCTCCACCACCGAACTCGCCCACCGCCTCGACGTCACGCCCGGCGCGGTCAGCCAGCACCTGGCCGTCCTCTACGACGCGGGTCTGCTCACCCGCACCCGCAGCGGCCGCACGGTCCGCTACCGGCGTACGGCACTGGGCGACGAACTGTGCCGTTAGCTGTCGGGGGCGAGGGCGAGGGCGAGGGCGAGGGCGAGGGCGAGGGCGGCGTGGGGGCGCGGGGGGCGGGGGGCGGGGGGCGAGGTCGGGGCATCCGGGTACGGCGGCGTCCCACCCGTCCTCACAGGCTCCCTCACAGACTCAGTGCGATCGCCGCGCCGATTCCCCCGAGGCCCAGGGCGAGTGCCCCTTCCGTCCAACCGCCCTTGCCCCACGAGAAGAACCTGTCGAGGGACAGTCTTCCGGGGCCGAGCGCGGCGACCGCGAGGGCCGCGACAGTGATGCAGATGTTGTACTCCATGCCTCCGTTCACGTCCCACAGACCGTGCGCGCCGGTGACCGTCGCCATGGCGTTGATCATCACGCCGATCAGAGCGGCGGCTGCGAGAGGGGTGAGCAGTCCGACGGCGAGGCCGAGTCCGCCGAGGAACTCCGAGAGGCCGCCGATCAGGGCGAACAGCTTCCCGGGACGGAAGCCGAGCGCGGCGAAGCCTTTGCCGGTTGCCGTCAGACCTGTCCCGCCGAACAGCCCGAAGAGTTTCTGGGAGCCGTGCGCGGCCATGATCAGTCCGAACGTCAGCCGCACGAGCAGCAGTGCGCAGTCGGCGGCGGAGACCTGAGCTCCCAGGCCCTGCCGTGCTGCCGGTGACGTGGAACCCTGCGGTTGATCCGTGCTGTGGTTCACCATCTGAGTGCTCCGGTGCGGGTGTGGGCCGCCCCTGCCGATACTTCCGCAACCGGACCCCGTGTGCACATCGGGAGGGGCCGGCCGAGGTGCACATCGGGAGGCGACCGAGCAAGCGCTGAGTCAGCCTCGACGACCCTGACACCACATCAGGGTCCACTCCGGGGCGAGGCGGGGACGTCACGGATAGTGCCGGGCACGGGGTGAGCGACAGGCTTATGGCATGTCGATCAACAGCGCAGATCACCGAAGTTCCGCGGATCACCGAAGCTCAGCGGATTTCCGCAGCTCCGCCGCTCACGGCCGCGCCCCCGGTCGCCGCCGTGCGCCTCTCGCCCGGCGCGCCGCACTCACCCTCGCAGGTGCTGCCGCCCTGGCAGGACTCGCGGGCACCTACACCGCGAGCTACGCGAACTCCGCTCCCGCCGCCACCCCCGCTCTCACTGCTGCCACCACCGACGGAGCGGTCAAGGGCCAGCCGCCGGCCGACTTCGGCGACTGCCCCGCGCTGCCCACCGGGGCCGATCCGGCCCGCTGGAGATGCGAAGTCCACTCCGCCTCCCCGCAGCTGACTCTCGGCAAGATCTCGGTGACCCTCGCCCCCATCACCATGACGCACGCCGAGGGCCCGCTCCCGGACGGAACGAACGGCCAGGTGTGGGGTGCGATGCACAGCACGCCGACCGCCGTTCCAGGCGGGCTGACCGGTATGACCGGCACGACTGGTATGACCGGCACGACTGGTATGACCGGCACCCCGGCGGGTGACCGTGCACGGCCCCCGGCGCTGGCGATCCTGCCGGAGTACGGCGGCCGGTCCGACTTCTTCACCGGGCAGTTCAGCCTCCGGTTCCGTCTGCTGAGCCCGCTCCTGCCCCACGACTGCGCCATCGGCGCGAGCGCCCCGGTCGACTTCCGGCTCAAGCGGTCCGGCCCTTCGGAGTGGCTCTCCGAGAACCCGCCGCTGATCAGGTTCTCGGCGTACGACGACACCTTCACCGCGCCCGCAGCCGAGAACTGCGGACCGCTGTCCGCGCTGGTCAACCGCCGGCTCGGGCTCCCGGCGGCGACCGGCAATCAGATGTCCTACGACGCGATATACACCTTCAGGACCTACGACCAGCTGCCGGCGGTCTGACAGCCGGACGTCCCGTCCCCGCGAGCGGCCGGCCCGGTGATCACGCCATGGCGCGCCCCGCCGCGTCGACCAGGTCGTCGGTCGCCACGATGGCGGCCTCACGGCGGGCGGCGAGGACCGTGAGGTCGTCCGCGTCGCGTATGTCGAACGCGGCCAGGGCGGCTTTGCGGGCCACTTCGGCGAGGGACGGTTCGAGGACGGAGACCGACACCAAGGGGGCGGTGACGGCGGAGCGGGTGACGTGGGACATGGCGCGAGCCGCGTCGACGGCCTCCTGGCTCGCGCCCTTCAGACGGAGGTCCTCGCGGTGCCACATGGCCCGACGATGGTCGCCCAGGGCAGCCACCAGTTCGCCCAGCGCGGAGCGCAGCGCTTCCGCCCTTCGTTCGGCGCGGGCGGCCCGCTCACCCCTGAACTGAAGCAGTCCGGTGAGCGCGCCGCCGAGCAGCGTGCCGGCCACGGCGATGATGGTGGACCACATCGGAAAGTCCTCCTAGGAGAGCGGGGTGATGCCGACTGGCGGGGCGTCAGCACGGCACCGGTTGAGGTGTGACACTGGTGGGAGTCTGTGATCGAGTGATCTGAGTTTCCTGGCACGGGGTTGATCCAGATCACTCTGCGTCGTCGGTGAGTCCGAAGTCCTCGGCGAACGTGTCCAAGTACTCCCGCCGCTCCGCCAACGGCTCGGCTGCCGCCAGCTGCTGGACAATCCGGGCCAGCGAGCCTCGCTGATCAGGGGTCAGCTGATCGAAGGTGCCAGCCACGAAGTCGAGCTGCTTGGCGACCGCGCGGGGTTCGCCGTCCTCGTCGATGGTGTCGTCGATGAACCGTGTGAGCTCGACGAGGAGCTTGGTCAGCGTCTGCAGAAGGGAGTCGTTGCCGCTCATCGGCCTCCTGTTTCTTGGTGCGGTCGCCGTCCGTGGTCGTCGGGGGCGTACTTCTTCCAGGTGCTGCCGGCTTCGGCGTGGACAGTGTGGTAGCCGAGTATCCCGGCGATCGCGGATGGGGGTGTGTGCAGGACGAGTTGCCGCAGGGCGGCGGACTCGTGGAGCATCTTCCACTGCGTCTTTTCCCGGAGTCCGACGTCCGGGCGCCACAGCGCGGCGATCTGGTTCTCGGCCAGGGCCTTGGTGCGGTCCGGCGGTGCCGGCCGCCGCTCGATGCCGATCGTCGGATCGCCTTCGATCCAGCCCTGGCGCTGCCACCAGCCGATCGCCTTGCGCGCGATGGACAGTTCGCGGTTGACGGTGTCGGCGTCCGTCTCGTCCGCCCGCGCTGCCGCCAGTCCGGCCGGTGCCTCGGGCATTGCCGGGTCGTCGATCTCGGCGATGGGGAAGACGGGTGGCTTCGCGCCCCGGCGGGCGGGCCCGGTCGGCGCGGGCTCGCGGTTGAGCATCCATCCCCATGTCGTCAGCGAGATCCGGTAGATCCGCGCGGAGGACTTCGCGATGCCCGCACCTGTCACATGCCGGTCGACCGCCGTGGTGTACGTCGCCGGCGGGGCAGACAGCGGCACGACCCGGGCGCGCGGCAACCACAACGCGCCTCCACCCTTGAGTTCGGTCGCCGGTTCGATCGTCATGCCCGCCCCGCCCTTCCGGAACTGCCGCAGTAAATGCGTACACCTCGTCCCGGCGGCCGGAATGTCCCGCTGCAGGTCGCAATGATCACGCTAGGAGCTCTGCCGCAGTAAATCGGGTACTTACTGCGGCAGTTGTGCATACGGCTCCGCAATCGAGCATCTGCCCGAATGTGGTTCTGCTGTGTGGATTTGAGGGGAGGGGACTTTCAGTGCCCGACGCCGACCAGGCCTGGTGTCAGCATGTTTGCCTGGGTCATACACCCAGGTCCTCCGTCACGGGCAGGCACTCGGCGAGCAGGTCGACGACGTCGCGCCAGGCTCGCTGCGCGTGCTGTGGGTGGTAGCCGACGCCGGGGACCACGGGGTGGCCGACCGGCGGGTGGTGGAAGGCGTGCAAGGCGCCGCCGTAGACCGCGAGGCGCCAGTCGACGCCCGCGGCCTGCATCTCAGCGGTGAACGCGTTCCGTTGCGCGGGCGGCATGATCGGGTCTTCCGACCCGACCCCGGCCCACACCGGGCAGCGAATGCGCGCCGCCTCGCCCGGTCGGCCCGTGGTCAGGGCGTTGACTGTCCCGATCGCGCGCAGGCTGACGCCGCCGCGCCCGAGTTCCAGCCCGACGGCGCCCCCGGTGCCGTAGCCGACGGCGGCTATCCGGTCGGGGTCGGTCCGCGGTTCGGTGAGCAACACGTCGAGCGCCGCATGGCCGATGCCCCTCAGCCGGTCGGGATCGGCGAGCAGCGGCATGCAACGGGCCAGCATCTCCTCGGGGTCACTCAAATAGCGCCCGCCGTGAAGGTCGAAGGCCAGCGCTATGTATCCCAGCTCGGCGAGAGCATCGGCCCTGCGGCGCTCGACGTCGCTGAGCCCCATGCCCTCTGGTCCGAGCAGCACCGCGGGCCGCCGGTCGACACCGGCCGGGAGCGCGAGGTGCCCGATCATCGTCAAACCGTCGGCCGGATACTCGACCGTACGCGTCGAAATCGATGTCATGAGGCTGGACTGTAGTGATCGTCGAGCCCGGTCCGGCCGGTGTTCTGCCGCTGGCAGAACAGCCCCGGTATCCGAAGTACGGCGAGGGCTCACAAGAACCCTACTCGCCGGACCGGTTGATGTGTTCGGTCAGGTACGGCGGGATGCGCGCCAGATCCTCCGGATCGATCTCCCATCCCTCCTCCAGCAGCTGCCGCACGACCTCCGCGAAGTCCAGGGCCTTGTGGAAGATCACCGATTCCCTGAACTACGACCACGGCTTCAGGTCCCTGGCCTTGCGGCAGTGGCGAGAGTGACATCAAGTTGGGGACGCTGCGATGGCTCGGCCTATCGTCTGTGAGTGCGGCGCTGCAGTGCGCCAAGCAGTGTGCGCCCGGAGAGTTCGCGATCGGCGGCCAGCAGATAGGCCACGGGCGATGCCCCAACCTGTTGGCGTCGAGCCTCGACCTTGCCGGCGATGTAGGGCACGAGCGTTACGGCAACCGCGGCGCTGGCCACGGCGAGTTGTCCGCCTGCCGCGGCGACACTGCCCAGAAGGGTCCCGGCAGCGGCGTTGAGGTCTACCTTCTGGACCAATGTTCCCGCTGACGACTCGACGCCCTGTGCTCGCAGCGCTCTGCGCAGTTCGTTGAGCTGTGGTCTTGTCTTGCTCTCGTACAACGACTTGAGGTGAGCCGACGCCACCTCCAAATTCTCCACCTCGGCGATGGCCTGCAACTCTGTGGTCAGACTCGCGACGTGATCCTGGAAGGCGGCCAGTTCATCCCCGTGGGCTTCGCGGAATCTGATGAGCTTGGCTACCGGCACCTCGGCCAGTCTTTCCGGCTCGATCACGGTCCGCAGGGCCACGTGCATGTACGCGCTCTCGGCATGTTCAACCGCCAGGACACGGGCGTGATCATCGAGAAGCAGGTTGGTCAACTGGTCGACTGCGCCGACAGCCTTGTGGATCCGCAGGTCGTCGGTTGCCGGGGAGAGCATTTCGCTGCGTGCCATGACGTCGGTGAGCACGGCCAGGTAGATTGATCCCAGTTTTGGATGCATTAGCACCCACGGGCCGCCAGACGGTTCCGCAAGGCCCATATCGACGAGCTTTTCGCTCAGGGCGGTCGCCACTTTCGAGTCGTTGCCGCCGGTGTGCATCCGCAACATGTAGACGCTGCGCACCATGTCCCATGTCCCTTGGGGGACGGGAGGTTCGTAGCCGAGCCAATCGGTTGAGTACCGCAGGTCATGGGGGCTCGGATCAATCTCTTCGCGAAAAGAATCCCTGAGTCCGTATCGCTCGACGATGCGATACGGGTCGGTATCAATGATCTCGGTGAATTTCTCCGCAACCGTCGTCAATACCGTCGGACTTGGAGCCGCCTCCACAATGAAGTCAGTCTCGGCACGGAGCTGTCGGACGAGCTCTCGATCCCTGTCTTCCACTCCCCCCGGGCGCATACGGACGATGCGACCCCAGGTCAGTAGGGCAAGCTTCAGCCAGTTGTCGTCCTGAAAGTGCATCCACGGGTAGTACAGGGCGATCGACGGCACCGCTTCTCCATCCAGGTGGGGCAGACAGTATGTCAAGAGAGGGCAGCGATCTTCTACTGTTCTGTGATGGACGGCTGGTGATCGTGGAAATTCGGAGGTCAATGACGCTGCGGCCGGTGGGGCGTCGGTCAAGTCGGGCGAGTTTCTTCTGCGCTCCGGCAAGGCTCACCCGCAGCCCGTCCACCTCGCCGAGCCATTTTTCGCGTTCGGCTTCGGTGATGCGGGCGACGAGGTTGTCGCGGATCTCGACGAGCCGCTCGCGCTGGGTGGGGTCGGGCCAGAGCATCGGGCAGCGGACGCAGGCGTGTTCGTGGATGCAGGGGGCACCGAACGCGCGGCCGCGGGTGCCGATGGAGACCTTGCGCCGCTCGAAGTGGCCGAGAAACTCCTGCCATTCCTCGTCGGTGGGGACGTGGTATTCCTCGCTCGGGCGGAGGGATCGGAGGCAGGCGAGGAAGGCCGTGTGCGCCTGGATCGCCTCTTCGGGACAGACGGCCTTGTAGCCGAGAGTCACGATGATGTCCTGGTGGCCTGCGATCACCTGGGCGATGTGCGGTGCCAGTCCGTTGAGGACGGCGTCGGTGATGAACAGCCGTCGGAAGTCGTGTGGTGTGTAGCGGGGCGCCGGTGGCGTCGGTCAGGCCGGTGTCGATGAGGGCCTGGTCCGGCATGGTGCGGACGGTTTCATCGGTGAACGCGCGGTCCGCGCCGCAGATGCGCCGTTGGAACAGCAGCGGGGCGGGCTCCTGCCACTCGCATTCGCCGCGGTCGTAGGAGCGGACCAGGGGAACAGCGCCGGTGGTATGCCGGACTCGGCAGATGATCGCGCTCAGTACGTCGGCGAGCTCGGGGCTGACCAGCCGCAGCTGCTCGGTGTCCGTCTTGGACGGAACGATCTGCAGAAGGGGGACGAGTTCACCGGTGGTGGGCAGCCGGTATTGGACCAGGCTGTGGCGGACGGGCCCTCGAAGGTGGCCCAGGGCGCGGCCGTCCGCGCGGTCGCCGCCGAGCGCCGGGAACGCGATCTCGCCGACGGCACCCTGATCGCCGCCGTGTGCCCCGGCATGGTCGACACCGCCACGTCACGCCCCTGGTTCAGCGACTTCAGCCAGGCGCAGTCCTCCGCGAAGGCCGCCCCGCTCGACCTGGTGTTCGCGGACGGCGTCGATCCCTCCCTCTACGGCGAGTTGGTCCGCTTCGGCAAGGCCCTGTCCCGGTACGACGGCACACCCCCGGTGGAGCAGGACCGGATGCTCACGCCCTGACCCCACGGCGGCCCCGCGCACGGCGACCAGGACGTGCAGGTCGCCGTCGGCTCCACCGGCCACCAGCGGTCATCCCGCACGGCGTCGTCCGCTACGCCGTCGACCCGGATCGCGGGGCCGGGTTCGCCACGCCGCTCTCGTTGACGGTGAAGCGGCCGTTCGCCGACCGGTCGAAGGTGCCGTTCCTGATCCACTCGATCAGCGCGGCCTGGACCGTGGCGTGCGGGCCGGCCCAGGGGCGGCCGGGGTGTCCGCCGTACGGCGTTCCCGACCGCGGGGTGCAGCGCGGGCCGGAGCAGCCTTCCCACAGCATCGCGTGGCTCGCGCACTGCACCTGCACCAGCACTTTGTGCGTCGTACCGAGACTGTATGTAGAGGGACCTGGAGTCGGCTGGGGCCGCGAGCGGCGTCCGGTCCTCAAGGCCGTCGATGACGAGCGAGGGCGTGGTCTGCCGGTGCGCGACCTCGGCGTTCCAGCCGTAGCTGGAGAACGTCGGGGCGCGGCTGACGCCGGCCGGATGCCGGGGGTCCCCGCCTCCCCAGGTGCTGCCGACAGGGTCCGCGTCCATGAGCTGCGTCCACATCCGCTGCCGGCTGCCGGGAACGACGTGGCCGGTGCAGGCGGCGTCCCGCGCGGCCGGCATCGCCCAGCCGCCGTCGATGTCCGACCGGGTGCTGAGGTCCGTCGGGAAAGACGTGAAGCCGGTCGCCGGCGCCCCCTCCTCGGTCGGGGTGCCCAAGACGGACGACGCGAACACGGCACGGTCGACCTTCGCGATGACGGCGGCGCTGCCCCCAAGCACCGGGTCGGCCGCGTACAGGGTCCGGGCGACGTGCTGCCCGCCCAGTGAGTAGCCGACGAGCGTGACCTTCCCGTCCTTCGGCCTGCCCCGCGCGATCGCGTCGTCGATGACCTGGCGGATGTCGCGCACCCACACATCGGTGCGTCCGAAGCGGACGTCGCTGGAGTGCGCGCGGCGTGCCCTGCCGAGCGGGTTCCTCAGCAGCAGCGTCCCCTGCTGGTCGAGCCGGAAGTAGGCGAGGTTGCTGCGGTCGCACCCCTCGGGGTACGGGCACGACCCGTCCGCCAGGGCGGGCCTGAGGCCGGCGTTGCCGGGATCGTCGAGCCCGGTGCCGAACCGTGTCGAGCGGCCGTATCCGAGCAGGCTCGGAGCGAAGGAGTCGATCCCCGCGCGGGCGAGCGCCTGCTGCACGCTCAGCGTTCCGCCCTCGGCGCCGGGATGCCGAAGGTCGAACGTCGGTGCGCCGGGCACGCTGCGGCCATGGACCAGCATCGCGGCTCTGCCGGGAACCTCCCGGCACTTCCCGTGGGCGTACACCGGCCGTACCCGGTGCACCTGGATCTGCGCCCTGCGACCGTCGAACCGCCGGTCCGGCATGAGGCCGTCCGGCACGGTGAACGGCAGGAAGTAGTCCTCGACCCCGCTCCCCGTCGGTGCCTCGTCACAGCGTCCGGCCACCGACTCGCCACCGCCGAGGGCCATCGCGCCGGTGGCACCGGAAGCACCCGTCACCAGCCCGAACGACAACAGCAGGGACCCCCACCACGTCGACCACCGCGCGAGCCCGTGCCGCATCGCATCTCCTGACCGCCACCACCGTCATCCGCACCACGCCACCACCGAACCGACCGGGCCACCCGAACCGCGCCGTCCGGGACATCCGAACGGATCACCGCCACCCGACGTCACCGGGTCGGTTCCCGGGCTCGTGGAAGTTCAAGCTCAGCTCATGCACACCGGAGGCTCCTCGGGTGGTCCGTCGGGTGGTTCGTCGGGGAGCAGGCGCACGCTCAGGGCGGCGGTGTCGTCCTGGAGGCCCTTGTGGCTGTAGGCCAGGAGGTCGTCGTGGAGACGGTCGAGGAGTTCTCGGGGAGGGAGCGGGCCCCAGGAGCGGAGACGTTCGGCGAGGGGGTAGAACGCGCCGATGGCGTCCCGGGTCTCCGTGACGCCGTCCGTGTAGAGGAGGAGCTGGTCGCCGGGGCGCAAGGGGTAGGTGTCGACGTGGTACGGAACGACGACCAGCACACCCAGGTTCAGGGGCGGGCCCGGCCGCCCCCGGTCCAGTTCGCGCACCTCGCCGGGCCGGATGAGGAACGGCGGCGGGTGGCCGCAGTTGACGATGCGGACGGCATGGCCGTCGGAGGGGATCTCGGCGAAGACGGCGGTGACGAACCGTTCGGTCGTCTCGCTGCCCCCGAGCTGCGTCGCCCTGCGGCTCATGCTCGTCTCCACGCGGTCCACCAGGGCGGAGAGACCGGGTTCGTCGTGCGCCGCCTCGCGGAACGCGCCGAGCAGCGTCGCGGCGGTCTCGACCGCGAGCAGCCCCTTGCCGCGGACGTCGCCGATGAGCAGCCGTACCCCGTACGCGGTGGGGACGGCCTCGTACAGGTCACCGCCGATGTGCGCCTCCGCGGCCGCGGAGAGGTACAGGCTCTCCAGGCCGAGGTTGCCGATCCGGTGGGGGACCGGCCGGAGCAGGACGCGCTGCGCGATGTCGGCGACGAAGCGCACATCGGCGAGCGTGCGTTCACGACGGGTGCGATGGGCCGCGAGGACCGTGCCGAGGGCGCCCACCAGGGCCGTACAGAAGTACGAGGCGACGTAGTGCCGGTCCCAGAGGTAGCCGACCGACCGGCCCGCACAGCACGGCGTACCGGCCAGGATCCCTTCGAGGACGACGGCTCCGACGGTGGCCAGGGCGACGACCAGGGGCCCGTGGGCGAAGGCGGTCACCAGCGGCAGGGCGATCAGCACGAAGCTGACCGGCCAGTCCACGGGTGTCACCGGCTCCAGGAGCAGGACTCCCGCGATGAACATGACCGGCAGCCAGCGCAGCCACGCCGGAGGCGCGGGCAGACGGGTCCGCGGGCCGATCTCCGCCCGCGCCCACGCCTGTTCCACCTCAGGGTCGACACGCCGGCGCGCAAGCGGACGCCACGCCTGACTGTTCGGCCTCTGCGGGCTTGGCACTCGGGACTCCAGTTGTACGACCTCGGCAGGGCATACAGCCTGGTCCGAGGGGACGCGGAACACCGGTGATTGCTCCACTCAACGGCATGTTCCGTGATCTCCGGTCGGCCTGCCGTGCCGGTGCACCGGCGGAGCGACGAATCAGCGAAGCAATAAGGCGACAAAAGCAACGAGCAAGGAAGCAGCACAGCAAGGAAGCAGCACAGCAAGGAAGCAGCACAGCAAGGAAGCCGCAAAGCAACGAAGCAGGGAACGGAGACAGTGATGAAGATCGTGGTCATCGGCGGTACGGGTCTCATCGGCTCACAGGTGGTCGCGCTGCTGCGCGACCGTGGTCACGAGGTCGTGCCGGCCAGTCCCTCCAAGGGCATCGACGCCCTCACCGGCGAGGGCCTGGCGGACGCCCTCAAGGGCGCGGACGTGGTCGTGGACGTGTCCAACTCCCCGTCCTTCGACACCGAGCCCGCGCTGGACTTCTTCACCCGCTCGGCGCAACACCTGTTCGCGGCGGAGAAGGAGGCGGGCGTCCGCCATCACGTCACGCTCTCCATCGTCGGTGTCGACCAGGTGCCCGACTACGGGTACTACCGGGCCAAGGTCGCCCAGGAGAAGGCCGTGCGTGCCGGCGGGGTGCCCCACAGCATCGTGCGTGCCACCCAGTTCTTCGAGTTCATCGGCCCGGTGATGGACATGTCCACCGACGGCAAGGAGGTGCGCCTGCCGTCCCTGCGGCTGCGGCCGATCGCCTCCGCCGACGTCGCCTCCGCCGTCGCCGAAGCGGCCCTGAGCGAGCCGTCGAACGGCATCCGCGACATCTCCGGCCCCGAGGTGTACGGACTCGACCGACTCGCCGAGATCACCCTGGCGGCGAAGCCCGACGGCCGTACGGTCGTCACGGACGAGACCGCCGGCCTGTTCGCGGGCATGCCCGACGTGCTCAAGGGCGACGACACCGTGCACGTCGCACCCACCCGCTACGAGGACTGGCTGCGGAAGCACTGACCGGCACCGGCCGGCCGGCCGACCAGCCGGCCGGCCGACCAGCCGGCCAGTCGTCCAGCGGGCCGGACCGATGGCCGGGATGAGGGGCGCCGCCTCCCCGCACACCGCGGGGCCCCGGCGCCCCCCGGCGTCACGGCCGCCGTTCGTCGAGCCTGCGCGCGGATCGCTCGTACGCCCGCAGCTGTCGGGCGCGATGACCCAGTAGAGCCCGTCGACGCCGTCCGGTCCCACCGTGATGCTCATCAGGGCGACGGTCACCCCGTCCTGGACGAGCACCATGCCGGGCCGGCCGTTGATCTCGGCCACGCCGTAGTCGGCCCCGGGGAAGAACCTCGGCGCGAAGGCGCTGATCCTGGCCACACGCTCGGCGCCGACGACCTCCAGCCGTGCCACACCGCGCATGCCGTTCCCGTCCGCGTAGGCGACGACGTCGGCGGCCAGCACGTCCCGCAGCGCGGCGACGTCACCGTGGCGCGCGGCGGCGACGAAGGCGTCGAGCAGCCGCCGGTGCTCCGCCGTGTCCACGGGATCACGGCGCTCGGTGGCCAGACGCTTACGGGACCGGCTGACGATCTGCCGCGTGTTGGCCTGGCTGAGCGGGAGCATGCCCGCGATCTCGTCGTAGGGGTAGTCGAAGGCCTCGCGCAGCACGAAGGCCGCCCGCTCCACGGGGTTCAGTTTCTGCAGGACCCGCAGCACGGCCAGCTCCAGCGCCTCACCGTGTTCCGCGCCGACCTGCGGATCGACACTGGTGTCGACGGGCTCGGGCAGCCACGGCCCCACATACGCCTCGCGGCGCGCCCACGCCGACTGCGCCACGTTGATCGCCAGCCGCGTGGTCGTCCTCGCCAGGAACGCCCCGGGATCAAGCACCGCGCTGCGGTCGGCGCCCTGCCAGCGCACCCACGCGTCCTGCACCACGTCCTCGGCCTCGGTCACGCTGCCCAGGACGCGATAGGCGACACCGAACAGGCGTGGCCGCAGCCGGTGGAACACGTCCGCCGCCTCGGCCAGTGAGTCGTCGGGGAGGGGCTGTCGCTCGTCCATCGTGCCGGTGCCTCCGCAGGTCCTCTGCCGGGGCCCTCGGACGGGCGCGGCTCGGGCGCGGCTCGGGCGCGAGGGCTCCCCGTTCCTGGATCTTACGACGCCTCGCATGCCATGGCCGCCGGTCACCGCGCGTCGGTGGCGGGCAGGTACAGGCGCAGCTCGTAGCCGCCGTCGGGGGTGGGGCCGGAGGTGATGGTGCCGCCCAGCAGTTCCGCGCGCTGGCGCAGACCGACGAGGCCGTGATGGGCGCCGGGCAGGGGGAGGGCGGGTCGGGTGGGCGCCGTGTTGGTGACGATGGTGCGGATGGTGCCGTCGATCTGGCGGATGCTGACGGTGGCCGCGGCACCGGGAGCGTGCTTGCGGACGTTGGTCAGCGCCTCCTGGACGGTGCGGTAGACGGCGCGCTGGACCGTGGCCGGAAGGTCCTCGGGCAGGTCCGTCTTGAGTTCCGCCTCGATGCCGCTGGTGTCGACCAGCCGTTGCAGGTCGGCGAGGGACGGCTGCGGGGTCAGCTCCGTGGGGCGGCTGCCGGCTGCCCGCAGCACGCTGACCATGTGCCGCAGTTCGTCCAGCGTCTGCACGCTGAGCTGCCGGATGGTGGCCGCCGCCGCCTTCGTCTCGGCGTCCGGGCCGCCCACCTGGAGCGCGCCGGCCTGTACGGCGATCAGGCTGACCTGATGCGAGACCACGTCGTGCATCTCCCGGGCCAGTTGCGCGCGCTCCTGGGCCAGGACGCTCTGCGCGGCCAGCAGCCGTTCCTGCTCCCGCGCCTCGGAGATCTCGCTGAGCCGCAGGGACAGGTCACGCCGGGCCTGGACGAGCTGGCCCAGAAAGACGGGCGCCACCGCCGTGGCCAGCGTGTACGTGAGGTGCAGGAGGTCGTTCATCTCGTCGAGTTCCGAGGCCCGCACCGACGACCACGGCCAGGGCAGGAAGTCGGCGACCGTGTAGAGCAGGGCACACCCGGCCAGCAGCACACGGTGACGGCTGAGCGAGGAGAGCGTGTAGAGCGCGGCCGTGGTGGCGAACACGGCGTCGGAGATGAGGGCGGTGGGCAGGGTGAGGGCGAACGTCAGCAGGGGCAGCCGGCGGCGCAGGAAGAGCGCGAGGGCGGCGACCACCGCCCAGAACATGGCCACGTCCGTCTCGACGTCGATGTGCACCCAGGCGTCCGCCAGCGAGACGAGCACGAGCCCGAAGTCCCGCAGCACGTCCCGCCCCGACCGGCGGTTCACCCGGCGTCCTCCTCGCACGCGGACGCCAGCAGGCCCGCGCGCTCGGCGATCAGCGCGGCCTGGACACGACTGGTGACCTGGAGTTTGTTGAGCACGGCACTGACATGGCCTTTGACCGTGCCGGTGCTCAGGTGCATCCGTTCGCCGATGTCGGTGTTGGCCAGGCCCTCGGCCATGAGCACGAGGACCGTGCGCTCGCGCTCGCTCAGCCGGGCGGCGAGCCGGACGGCGGGCTCGCGTGCGTCCTTGTCGAGGTAGCCGTCCACCACGGCGCGGGTGACCTTGGACGACAGCACGGTGCCGCCCTCGGCCAGGGCGCGCACGAGGTAGGGGAGCTGCTCCGGGTCGGTGTCCTTGAGCAGAAAGCCCGCGGCGCCCGAACGCAGCGCGGTCGCCACGTACTCGTCGGCGTCGAACGTGGTGAGCATCGCCACCACCGGCGGGTCCGGCATCCGGCGCAGGCCTTCCAGGACGGTCAGGCCGTCCACGTCGGGCATCCGGATGTCCAGCAGAACGACGTCGGGGCGTGCCGCGCGGACCGCCGGCAGGGCCTGGCCACCGGGGACCGCCGCGACGACCTCGATGTCGTCCGTCGCGTTGAGGATATGGGTGAAGCCACCGCGGACCAGGGCTTCGTCGTCGACCACCAGGACCCGGATCACGTGCCCTCCCGCTCGTCGCATGCCCGGCCCTCGATCCGTACCACCGCGCGAGTCGTCCGATGGCGTACCGGCGCCGATTCCCGCCGATTGGCGGCGCGGCCGGTGTCGTCCGCCCCGGCACCTCCTGATGAGTGAGCCGCACGAGAGACATGGGGAAGAAGTGAAGGCCCTGGTGAAAAGTACGACTGGGGCGCTGTCGCCATGGAGGATCAGCTGGTGTGGTGGGGGCTGTTTCAGGACGCACCACGAGCCGCGCACAGAACGGGCGCGTTCCGCCTTACCGGGAGGACAGTTGACGGACATACATGAGCGCTCGTCGGAGCCCGCGCCCATACCGGGCGCGGACGGGATCGGGCGGCGCAGGTTTCTCGGCTATGTCATCGGTGCCTCGACACTGACGGTGGCGGCACAGCTCGGCGAGGCGGTCCTCGCCCCCGCGGAGGCGGAGGCCGTGGTGCCCACCCTGCCGGGTCCGGCAGAGATCGTCGACCTCAACGACATCCTCACCTACGCGACCCTGCCGACGGCGAACCTCATCACGCTGCGGATCGACCCGGACGGCACCGCGTCCTTCGCGCTGCCCCGGGCGGAGGTGGGTCAGGGCGTCACCACGTCCAGCGCCATGCTGATCGCCGAGGAACTGGACCTCCCGATCGACAGGATCAAGGTCACGCTCGCGGACGCCAGGCCCGAGCTGCTGTTCAACCAGTTCACCGGTGGATCCAACACCACCATCTCCACGTTCACGCCGATCCGGGTGGCGGCCGCCCTCGCCCGCGCCCGGCTCCTGCGGGCCGCGGCACTCGAACTGGGCGAGGCCCTGGGCACCCTGACGGCCAAGGCCGGCCTCATCACCTCCGCGGTGACCGGAAAGAGCCTCTCCTATGGCGAACTCGCCGAGAAGGCAGCCTCCATGACGACCGGTCAGGAACCGGTCACGCTGAAGCAGGCCTCGGAGTTCAAGGTCATCGGTACGGCCCAGGGGCGCATCGACGCCCGCGAAGCGGTCACCGGGCAGAAGAAGTTCGCGATGGACCTGCAGATCCCGGGCGCCCTGCCGACCATGATCTGCCGGCCGCCGACCATCAACGGGACCGTCCGCTCGGTGGGGAACCTCGCCGAGGTGCGGGCGATGCCCGGCATCACCGATGTCGTCACCATCTCCACCGGTGTCGCCGTCCGTGGCCGCACCTTCGGCCAGTGCATCGACGCCGTGCGCGCCCTGAACGTCACCTGGGGGCCGGGGACGGCCGAGGGCAAGAGCGACAAGGTGATCCAGGACGAGCTGCGCAAGGCCGAACTCCCGCTCGTCGCGCTCGACCTGCTGACCAAGTCGGTGGACGCCCGATTCACCTTCCACTTCGCCAGCAACAGCGCGCTGGAGACCAACTGCGCCATCGCCGACGTACGCGCGGACTCCGCGGAGATCTGGGCGAGCCTGAAGTCCCCGGTCGTCGCCCAGCAGGAGATCGCGGCGAAACTGGGGCTGCTCCCCACCGCCGTCAAGGTCCATGTCACCGAAGGCGGCGGCTCCTTCGGGCGCAAGCTCTTCCACGACGCCGCCGGTGAGGCCGCCGAGGTCTCCCAGGCGATCGGCAAGCCGGTCAAGCTGATGTGGCATCGCACCGACGACTTCCGCCAGGGCCGCACCCATCCCATGTCCACCTCCCGGGTCCGGGCCACGTACGCGCTGGGCAACGTCCTCACCTACGACCAGCGGCACACCTCCGTCTCCACCGACTTCGGCCACGGCCTCGGCGACATCATCACCGCCGAGGCGGCCCGGCCGCCCGTCGGCGATCTCACCCTCTCCGAGACGGTCTTCGCGCTGACCCAGCAGACCCCGTACAACTTCGGTGTCGTCACCCAGCTGCTGAGCGAGACCGACAAGGGTTTCCCCACCGGCTCCATGCGCAACATCTACTCGCCCAACGTGCGGTGCGCGCAGGAACTCGTCGTGGACGAACTGGCCAAGCGCATGGGCAAGGACCCGTTGGAGTTCCGCCGGTCCTTCCTCAGGAACGAGCGGGCGCGGGCGGTCCTGGACAAGGTCGCCGAGGTCGGGAAGTGGGGCCGGAGCATGCCCGCAGGCACCGCGCAGGGCATCGCGGTCCACCCCGAGTACCACGCGTGCGTGGCGGTCCTGGCGGAGATCGACTGCCGCCCGGAGACCACCGGGAGGAAGATCCGCGACGCCTACACCGGACCACGTGTCACCAAGGTCGTCTGCGCGGTCGACGTCGGCCTGGCCGTCAACCCGCGCGGCCTGGAGGCGCAGATGATGGGCGGCATCACGGACGCCATCGCCCTCACCCTCAGTTCCGGCCTCCACCTCGACAACGGGCACTTCCTCGAAGGAAGTTGGGACAACTACTTCTACACCCGGCAGTGGAACACCCCGCCGGAACTGGAGATCGTCGTGATGCCGCCGACCACCGGGCAGCCCGGCGGCGCCGGCGAGTTGGGCGTCCCGGCCGCGATGGCCGCCGTGGCGTGTGCGTACGGCCGCGCGACCGGCACCATGCCGACGACGTTCCCGATCAACCACACCGAGCCCCTCGGCTTCGAGCCGCTGCCCACCACCCCGCCGATCCCCGCCTCGCCCGTCGACGGCCTGGACCGCGCCTACTAGGAGTCCCCGTGCCCGAACGCAGTTTCATCGTCAACGGCCGGCGGGTGACCGTCGACATCGAGGACGACGTCCGGCTCCTGTGGGTGCTGCGCGACGTCCTCGGCGTCACCGGACCGAAGTACGGGTGCGGGCTCGGCGTGTGCCAGGCCTGCACCAGCCACATCAACGGCAAGGCGTTCAACCCGTGTTCGGTACCGGTGAAGGACATCGGCGCCGACGACGAGATCACCACCATCGAGGGCCTGCCCGCCACCGTCGGCAAGGACCTGCACCCCATGCAGGAGGCCTGGCTGGAACAGGACGTCGCGCAGTGCGGCTACTGCCAGCCCGGCCAGATCATGACCGCCGTCGCCAAGGTCCGCCAGGCCCGGGAGGAGGGGCGCGAGATCACCGAGGCCGACCTGGACGAGATCCGCAACATCTGCCGGTGCGGCACGTACCACCGCATCCGCGAGGCGATCCAGGCGGGCGCGAAGAAGTACTGAGTCGCAGAACCGAGGGAAGTGCTGAGCCGCAGTACTGGGCGCGCCCCAGGGCCGGACGGCCGATGTGTATGGGGCATCAGGCGTGGTGATACGGCCCCGGCGGGCGGTCCGAGACAGGACCGCCCGCCGTCCGCCCGCCGAGGACGTCCCCACAGCACCCCCGGCGGCACCGGCTCCTGCACCACGAGCCACACCGCCAACGGCAGTCGGTGTCAGACCCTGCCCTCGTTCTGGGCGGACACCGGCGCCGGGGTGCGCGTCAGCCGGGTGAGAAGTGCGCGCTCCTGGGCGGTCAGCGGCGGCCCCGCGAGAGGCGGCAGCGGGGAGCCGGCGAGGGCGGCCAGTACCGTGGCGGGACGCATCAGCCGGGACGGACCCGTGCGCAGCCCGGTCACGTCCCACAGCGCGGACGCGGCCGGGTACGAGCCGGTGGCGGCACGTGTCAGCCGCTGCGAGTAGCCGGCGGCGAGCCGGTCCGCGAGGGTCGGACTACCCCCGTGCACCCCCGGGTACAGGACGTCGGTGCTCACGGCCAGCGTCCAGGCCGCCTCGACCGGCTGGGCCACCACACGCTGGACACGGCGGGCCAGACCGGGCGCGGCGACATCGGACGAGCCGACGGCCTCGGTCAGTTTCAGCGCGCCGAGCGCGGCGACCGACATGCCCTGTCCGTACAGCGGGTTGAAGGTCGCGGCGGCGTCGCCCAGCGCGACGAAGCGCTCGGGCCACAGCCGGGTCTTCTCCAGGTACCGCCGCGAGTTGCTGGTGCTGTGGCTGGTGAAGACCGGGGTGAGGGGCTCGGCACCCGCGATGAGCCGGCCCACCAGAGGATGGGGCAGGTCGAACGCGTACTTGAGGAAGCCCTCGGGGTCCTTGGGGGGCTCGCCGCCGCGGGAGCCGCCGAAACTCACCATCCACTGATCGTTCTCGATCGGCACGATCATGCCGCTGCGGCCGGGCCGCCCGGTGTACGGGTCGGGCTGGATGAGGGTGAGGGGCCAGTCCCGGGCGCCCTCGGGAGTGCGGTAGATGCGGGTGGCGTTGACCAGCCCGGAGTCGATGTTCTTCTCCCGGACGTCACGGATCCCCAGGTCGTGCAGCCACGACACGATCCGCGTCCCCCGGCCGGTCGCGTCGACGACGAAATCGGCGTCCAGGTCGGCCTCGCGTCCGTCCGCGGACAGGCGCACACCGTGCCGGGCGAGGAAGGCGGGGTCGAACCCGCTGCCCGTGCCCGTGCCTGTGTCTGTGTCTGTGCCCGTGCCCGTGCCCTTGCCCTTGCCCTTGCCCTTGCCCGTCGCGAGTTTCACCCCGGTGACGCGCGTAGCGCTGCCGAGTAGTCCGGTCGCCTGGGCGCGGTGCACCTCGACGGTGGTGCCGCGCAGCACCGCGGTGCGCACGGCCCAGTCCAGCAGGGCGCGGCTGCACGTGATCACGTGGTGGTGGTCGTGCCGCCACCGCCGGAACCATCCCGCCGGGGTGAGCGCCAGCATTCCGGAGCTGAGCGAGACCTCCCGGGCCCCGGAGGCCAGCAGGTGTTCGCGCATGCCCACCGCCGGGAGCAGGCGGTCCATCGCCTCCAGCCCGCCGGGCATCAGCAGATGGGCATGGCGCCCCTGGGGTACGCCCTTGCGGTGCTCGGGCCCGGCAGGCAACTCGTCCCGGTCCAGGACGATCACATGGTCGACGGCCGGCGACAGCGCCGCCGCCGCGAGCATGCCGGCGATTCCCGCGCCGAGGACGACAGCTCTACGCGACATCATGCTCCTCGTGTGTCAGCCATGAGAGGCCCTCACCGTACCTTCACGATCCGATCCGACAGCGGGCGGCCTCGCCAACGCCCTTGAGAGTCGCACGAGTTCACCGGTGTCGCAGAACGCGGAGGTCGGCAGGCGCGACGCGTCCACCGGTTCGGTGACGACACGGTCCTCGGCCTGCGGGCTCTGGCGGGCGGCGTCGACCACCATGGCGGCCACGGCGCGCAAGTGGGCCTCGTCGGCGCAGGCGCCCTGCCCCCGCGCCTGGGCGTACGCCCGCTCGCGGACCTGGCCGTCGTAACGGGACTGGAGGGCGAGCAGGGCGTCGAGGATGCGGACCTCGCGGTAGTAGAGCCTGCCCCTGGGG
Source organism: Streptomyces sp. NPDC048297 (assembly GCF_043201585.1). NCBI lineage: Bacteria > Bacillati > Actinomycetota > Actinomycetes > Kitasatosporales > Streptomycetaceae > Streptomyces > Streptomyces sp. NPDC048297. The sequence goes on along the minus strand of NZ_JBICZA010000004.1, from coordinate 173,103 downwards.
AGCTGCCAGCGCGGGGGAGAGGGCTTGGGAGCGGTGGGCACGGTGCGCAGTTCGGCCCACAGGGGAGCCAGCGCCCGGTGGTCCCCGTAGCTGCGCCACTGGGCGAGGGCCGCGGGCAGCAGGCGGGGAAGGACGAACCCTGCACTGAACACCAGACCGCCGAGTGACACCGCCGGCGGGGCGACCACCGTGGACAGGACGTCCAGATCGTGTCCCGCCCAACGGGCGGCCACCGCCGTCGTCTTGGCGGCCACGAAGCCGACGAAGTCCAGGGCCAGCCCCGCCATGATGAGCCGCAGGCCCGCCCTGAGGATGCCCGTCACCTCCCGCGACCACCGCACGCAGACCACGCACATCACGAGCGTGCACACGGCATGGCCCACGAGGTACAGCACGATCATCTCGCGCATGTACGGCGTGTTCGCGTAGTACGTGTCCAGGTCGGTGAGCCGCTCCTCCGGCGCGTCCGCCAGCGCGAACAGAGCGATGACGCCGGCGATCACCAGGGTGTAGGCGATGCCGATCGAGTACACCCAGCGCCTGATCCGCTCGGCCGGCCCACCACGCCAGTTGATCAGCAGGATCATCAGGGAGGCGCTGAACGCCGAGATGGCGCTGTACGTCATCGGGGCACCGAAGTTGGGTACACCCGTCAGCTCGTTGACGGCGGCGAGCGTCGCGGGGGCCGAGCAGACGAAACACACCCCGCCCAGAAGGATCGCCGCACAGGTGGACGCGTTCAGCGGATCGCTGAGGGCGCGACGCGGCCGGCGCAGGATCAGCAGAGCCGCCACGCCGAGGATGCACGCGGCCGAGTAGACGACCAGGCTCATGGGCTGAGAACTCCGTTCAGTGCCGGCTGGCACGCGTGGCACGCGGTGAGGGGGCGGCGGGCGGACACCGGTTCACACCGATCCCGCGGTGAGCGCGCCGTCGTCCACGCGCGCCGTCGCGGCGCCGTCGCGGCGGGCCAGCTCGTCGGCGACGGTCATCAGGACCGGCAGTTCGGGGCCCGAGGGCGACGAGCCGAGTCCGCCGGCGGACGACAGCGCCGCCTCTCCCGCACGGGCCGCGCGCGTCGCCGCGGCGATGGCCGTGGCCCACGCGGCGGCCTCCGCCCGGTCCGCGTCCTGCGAGTCCCGGAGCCGATCGGCGTACGTGCGCTGGAACAGCCCGGAGTCGAAGTACGGGGCCAGATAGCGCAGACCGTTGCAGATGCTGTTCTGACGCCACGCCAGCCGTGTGGCGGCGGAAGGACACGACGGCCGCGGAATGCGCAGGTACTCACGCTCCAGGAGCTCTTCCAGCACGCGCTCCAACGGCCGCAGCCGTACGTACGCGCGCCAAAGACTCACATGACGGGCCAGATGATGACCGGCCAGCGGGACGAGGATGCCGACGACCGTCAGTGCCGCGCCCACCCCGGCGCACACGGGGGCGATCGTGGTGCCGAGCACGGACCAGTCCCGTCCGCACCAACGCGCCACCACGGCAACGACCTTGGACATGCTGTAGCCACCGGTGACGAGGGCTCCGAGCCCCATCGTCAGCAGCCCCGCACGCAGGGGCCCGTGCACGTGCCGGGCCCAGCCGAGCGACCGGCCGGCACCGAAGACGACGGCCGTCAGATGCGCCACGAGATAGAGGACGATCATCTCGGCGACGAACGGGGTCGTGGCGTAGTAGGTGTCGAAGTCCGTCCGGCGCTCCACCGGCGCGTCGCCGCACGCGAACGTCACGGCGATCCCGCACAGCACGGCCGCATAGCCGAACAGCCAGCGCTTCGCGGTGCGCGTCGTCGTCGGCCCGCCGCGCCAGTACACGATGAGGATCACGTACGAGGCGCTGTAGGCGGTGACGGCGGCGTACGTCAGCGGGGCCGCCAGGTTCGGCACACCGCCGGCCCGGTTGATGAACCCGACGACGGGAGGGGCGCCGAACAGGAAGCACAACGAGGCGAAGACCAGCACCCCGCTGATGGAGAGAAGGAACGGATCACGGCGATTACGGGCCACGTCCGGAGCCTTGGCCAGCAGCGCGAGCCACAGGATCCCGCAACTGATGTAGTTGATCAGCCCGCTCACCGGCCCGTCCCCCGGTAGTTGAGGGCGGCGCCGATACGGCTGGCGAGATCGTCGCCCACCGCGCTCTGAGCCGCGTAGACCGAGTCGGGAGACGCCTTCAGCCACGGCCTGAGCCGGTCGCCGATGAGCATGCCGAACAGGTCGGCCCGCTGCTCGGCGGCCTCGTGGAACCGGGTGCGCGCCGCGGTCGCCTGGGCGCTCTCGCCGGCCGGAGCGGGCAGCAGTCCGCCCGCGTGCCCGTCGGGCGGTACGGGGTCGTCGTCGGCCATGTGCCACAACTCGTGGCCCAGGATCACCAGTTTCATCCACGGCGGGGCGTCCGCCTCGATGATGATGTCGTCGCGTGTGCCGCGGTCGATCCACAGACCCGTCGTCGTGGTGTGCGGCGTCGGGAAGTTGGCCATGTGGACGACGATCGGGCGCCCCCGCCACCGGGTTGCGGACTCGACCAGGGCATCGAGGAGGACGTCCGGGTCCGCGGGGACCGGGACGGCGATGGGGTCGATGAGCGCCTTGGCGAGCCGCCTCATCTTCCTGGTCGTACGCACGCTCTCCCCATGGGTCGCTGGCATCGGAACGGTCCCCGGCCGAAGTGGTGGCATTCGGTGAGTGCGGGAGATCAACCGTGTTGGCAATATGCCAAGTTGGACTGCTTCACAGCTACACCCTTTCACTTTCTCCCGATCGCACGAGGGGGAGAGAAGAGGGATGTAGCACCAGAAAGGGCGTGTTCGGCCAAGCAGAATTGGCTGAAAATACCATCCGGTATGCCGGGATTCACCTCGGCTGGTGCGCGTGTGGCGTCGCGCCCGACACCCGATGCGGTCACGCACGGGAGCGAGGAGACGCGGGTCACACCCTGTCATGTCACAGGAGAACGGGTGACCCCGTCTCAGGAGGTGCGGGAAGAGACGACCACGAAGGAGCGCGCACCATGAACGCACGACTGGACTACTTCACCAATCCGACCGCCTCCAAGAGCCTCAAGTACTTCATGTCGGTCGGCAAGGAGCTGAAGAACTCGCCGCTGCCGGCGGCCACACGGGAACTCGTGGCGCTCCGCATCAGCCAGATCAACGGCTGCGCCGCCTGCGTCGACATGCACACCAAGGACGCCGCCGCGGCCGGCGAGACCCCGGTACGGCTGAACCTCGTCGCGGCATGGCGCGAGGCCACGGTCTACACCGAGGCCGAGCGCGCCGCGCTCGAACTGGCCGAGGAGGCCACCCGGATCGCCGACGCGGCCGGCGGGGTCGGCGACGAGGTGTGGGCGCGTGCCGTCAAGCACTACGACGAGGACCAGCTCGCCGCCCTGGTGGTCCTCGTCTCCTTCATGAACACGGTGAACCGGCTGAACGTCATCACTCAGCAGCCCGCGGGCAGTTACGAGCCCGGCCAGTTCCACTGAGCACCCGCCCATGACCGGCCCGGGGCCCGTCCGAGGACCCCGGCCCGGGGGCCGGCGTGCGTGATCATCGGAGGATGCCCGCGCGCAGGGGTGCGGAAGGCGCGGTAGGCGCGGAAGATTACGGCGGGGTGGGGAGGTCCACGGGTGGGAGGGGCGCAAGGGGTGGGAGAGGTCCAAGAGGGAGTGGGTGTGAGCAAGGTCGAGGAGTTCGAGGATCTGCGGCCGCTGCTGTTCTCGATCGCCTACCGAGTTCTCGGCAGCGTGAGCGAGGCCGAGGACGCGGTGCAGGAGACCTGGCTGCGCTTCGACCGGTCCTCGACGCGGCCCACGTCGACCAAGGCCTTCCTGTCGACCACGGTCACCCGCATCTCGATCGACGTGCTGCGCCTGGCCCGGGTGCGTCGGGAGGAGTACGTCGGCCCGTGGTTCCCCGAGCCCCTGCTCAGCGATCCGTACCAGGACCCCGCTCGGGCGGTGGAGCTGGCCGACTCGGTCTCGATGGCCGCCCTGCTGCTGCTCGAACGGCTCAGCCCGCTCGAACGGGCCGTTTTCGTGCTGCGCGAGGTCTTCGCCTTCGGGTTCGACGACGTCGCCGCGGTGGTGGGACGTTCGGAGGCGGCGTGCCGGCAGCTGCTGGTCCGGGCGCGGCGGCACATGGAGGCGAAGGAGACCGGCTCGGGCGGGTCCGCGACGGGCGGCGGCGCCGACACCTCCGCCTCGGGCGGCGGCTCCGGTGGCAGCGGCGGTGTCACGTCGGCGTGCACGACGAAGAACACCCAGATCCAGTTCATCCAGTCCGCACACCACGCCAGTGAGCAGCAGGCGGCCACGGGCGCCATCAGGGTCACCAACACCTCGAAGGCGACCTGCACCATCGTCGGCGCCGTCACCCTGACGGCCAAGGACGACCAGGGCAAGGCCGATCCCGTCGAGACCGACAACTCCGAGAGCGGCACGGACGCCGTGGACATCGAGCCCGGCGCCACCGCGCAGGCGTGGGTGGCCTACACCGACCTGAACTTCGACGGCAGCCCGTCGGGCCGCGAGGTCTGCGCGGTGCAGGCGTCCAAGGTCGAGATCGCCCTGCCCAAGGACATGGCGCGCACCGTGCGGGTGACCAAGGACGGCGGCGCCCCGGGCTCCTTCGACGTGTGCGGGAACGACGTCCGGGTCGACGCCTTCGAGGCCGCATCCTGACCTGACCTGACCGTCTCAGTCGGGTGCCGCCGTTGGCCCTGGCGTCTCAGGGAGCCCTTCTCAGCCGACCACGCCGACCGTGCCGACCAGGTCGACCAGCAGCCTGGCGGCCGTCATCGCCCCGTCCGTGCGGATCTCGCCGGCCACGGCGGCGGCACGGGTACGGGTCCCGGGGGCCAGGGCGTTGTCGAGCGCGGCGGACAGGGACTCGACGGTCGGGGTCGGGCCGGCGTGCGCGACGCCGATGCCGAGGTCCGCGACGCGGCCGGCCCAGTACGGCTGGTCCGCCGCCTGGGGGACGACCACCTGGGGCGCCCCGGACCGCGTGGCCGTCGTCGTGGTGCCCTGGCCCCCGTGGTGCACGACGGCGGCCGTCCGGCCGAACAGCGCCTGGTGGTTGACCTCGCCGACGACGAAGCAGTCGTCCAGGTCGTCGATCAGCCCCAGGTCGGCCCATCCGCGGGCCATGACCGCGCGACGGCCGTGCGCGCGGATCGCCTCGACGCACACCTGGGCGACGTCCTCGGACCCGCGCATGGGCATGCTGCCGAAGCCCACGAACACCGGGGGTTCGCCGGCGTCCAGGAACGCCGTCAGCTCGTCCGGGAGCGGGCGCTCGTCCGGCAGGATCCAGGAGCCGGTCTGGACGACGTCGATGTCCGGCATCCCCTGCCACGGATCCAGCACCGGATCCGTCGCCAGCCACGGCCGGTCACCGATGACGTAGTCGCGGACGTCCTTCACCGGCGGCAGGCCGGCCGACGCCCGGTTCGTGTTGAGTGCCTCGGCGAACAGCACGTCGATGCTCTCGGCGTCCATGTCCCACAGCACCCGGTTGTCCGTCACGTCCGGCGGGAACGGCCGGCCCGGATACGCCAGCGGCGCGCGGTGCGGTGACGGCAGCGTGATCTGCTGGAAGGTCACGGACACGGAAGGGATGCCCAGCTTCTCGGCCACCGACAGCGCGCCGGCCGCGGCCGGCACCATGCCGGTCGCCACCAGCACATCGCATCCCTCGGCCGCCGCCGGCATCGCGTCGAACTGGCCGGCGATCAGCCGCGCCGCGCGCTCGGGCAGACCCGACGGCTGCGGCGCCGCGAGCGTCAGGGCGCGTGCCGACGGGCCGACCGGCACCAACGGGACGTCGACGTCGGCCAGTCGCTGAGCGAAGTCCTCGTCCGGCGGCGCGCACACGCGTACCTCCGCGCCGAGTTCCCGCAACCGCATCGCCAGCGCGACCAGCGGTTCGACGTCCCCCCGTGACCCGTAGGTCGACAACAAAGCACGCACGTCGTGAGCCCCCTCGATCCATGGATTTCCGGGCCGTGTTCCGGCCACGGCCGGAGATTCTCCGGCACGGGAGGGGCCTTGCCGCAAGCCCCCCAGTGGGCTATACGTTGACAGTGGCGGGGAGTTGACCGTGGCGGGCAGTTGGCTGTTGCGGGGAGTGGTGCGACCTCCTCGGCCCACCCACCCGGAATCGAGACGATGCGTCAGGCGGAGTGCCCGGTCGGCACGAACCGCGCCAGCTGGTCGGAGATCCACGGGGAGACCATTTCCAGCTGGCCCGCGATCCAGGCGTCGGGCCGGGCGCTCTTGTGGGTGTGGGTGTGGTGGGCGGCGGGAGTCCTGACGTTCCCGGTCGCGACAACCTTGGCGGGGGTGTGGGTGCCGAGGTGGTCGGTGGCCGCGAGAGCGGAGCCGCCGGTGGCCAGGAGAGCGGCTCCGGCGAGGACGGTGGAGGCGCCTGCGAGTGCGGTGCGGCGAATGAGCTTGGTCATCATCTTGCCTTCCTGTGCGGCGCGTCGCGGTGGAACGGCGAGCCTTGGATCCTGCCGTGGTGACGGCGATACGCAGGTTATGCACCCCCAAGTGGTTGAACAATGAACTACTTGGGTGGGCTACGTCACCTGGCTGCTGTCCGGGTGGCGGGGTCTGCGGTGGGTGGCAACGCCCGTCCGGTCTGCCTTATGCCTCCATGAGAGGTCTATACCTTTATCGTGGCGCATGTCACGCCCGTGGTGGCGGCAGCGGGTGTCATCCTCGAAAACGTGCAACGTTCAACCATGTCGTCGAGGTCGGTCTCCGCGCGGGTGTCACCGTCGGCACGGCGCTTCGTGCGTCGCCTGTCCGCCGGGCGCCCCGGGCATGTGGTGCACGGGGCGAAGACGCTGATCGCGGCCCTGCTCACCTGGTGTGCCGCGGCGCCCTGGGCCGCGACCGGACGGCCCTTCCTGGCCGTGGCCACGGCTCTGCTCATGGTCAACGCCTCCACCGTGCACCAGTCCGTGACGAAGGCCGTGCACAGCGTCGCGGCGCGGGTCGCGGGTCTGGTTCTCGCGCTCGGGGCCACACGGCTCCTGGGGCCCACCGCGGGCGCCGCGGCGGTCATCGCCCTCCTGGCGGTGCCGGCCGGCCCCCGCCGTGCGGCGGACGACCGGCTCCAGATCGCCTCGACAGCGGTACTCGCGCTGACCGCCACGGCGACCGGCCCCGTGGGCGGACTGGTGGACCCGGCGCTGCAGACCCTCGCGGGAGCGGTCGTGGGGATCGCCGTGAACGCCCTGGTACTGCCCCCGCTGCACCTCGACGAGTCCGACTCGGCCGTGCGCGAGCTCGCGCAGGCCATGGGCTCACTGCTGCACGACATGGGCGCCGGTCTGGAAGGGCGCCGGCTCACGTCCAGGGCGCACGGCTGGCTCCACCGCGCACGCAGCCTGGACAAGCGCATCGTGCGGGCGGAGGAGGGGGTGCGCGCGGCCGACGAGAGTCTGCACCGGAACGCGCGCTGCGTCGCACAGACCCGGCGCGGGGGAGTGCCCGCCGCGGAGGCGTTCAGCGCCCTGCGCGGGGTCGCCCTCCAGGTGCGCGGCATCGCCCGGACCCTCGCCGACAATGCCCATGACCGTCACACCGGTCACCACCTGGGCCACGAGTTCCTCGACCGTTATGCCGAGACCCTGCGGCGCGCGGGAGCCGCCGTCCAGGGGTTCGTCGAACCGCCCGGCCCGACCGGAGCAGCCGGCGCCATGCCCCGCGAACGTCTGCGGCTCGCGATGGACGGGGTACTGGCCTGGCACGACACCGTGACCGCGCTGATCGGCGGGGGCGCCCTCACCAAGCCCGGCGCGTGGCACGTGTACGGCTCCCTCATGACCGACGTGGAACGGCTCCTGGCGGACCTGGACTACGCGGACGCGCACGCGACGGGCGCGTCACCATGAGGCTTTGCGTGATGCAGGACCCCGACGGCCGGGTTCTCGGGCCGGGCTCTCGGGGCGGGTTCTCAGGCCAGGTTCTCGGGCCAGGTTCTCGGGCCGGGATCAAAGGCTGGGGTCTCAGGTCCGCTCCGACGGAACCACCGTGACAGGGCAGCGGGCGTAGCGCAGGACACCCTGGCTCACCGAGCCCAGCAGCATGCCGGCGAAGCCCCCGCGCCCCCGCGTGCCCACCACCAGGCCCAGGGCCTGGGCCGAGGCGTCGGCGAGCGCTTCCACCGGATGTCCGACGACCAGTTCGAGGCGCAGCTCCACATCGGGGTAGCGGTCCTGACGGCCTGCCACGGTCTCGGAGAGCAGCCGGCGGCACTCCTGCTGCGCCTCGTACTCGTCGAAGATGCGCAGTGGTCCGGGCTGCCAGACGTACAGCGCCCGCAACTGCGCCCCGCGCAGAGCGGCCTCCTCGAACGCCAGGTCCACGGCCACGGCGGAATGCTCGCTGCCGTCGACGCCGACGACGTAGAACCCGGGCTCCTGGACGGTGTGCTCGGCGTCCGGAACGACCACCACCGGGCAGTGGGCGCGGGAGATCAAGGGCAGCGCGACCGACTGGGAACCGAAGGCCGCCTCGGTCCGGCTCAGATGCCGCGAACCCAGCACGACGCATGTGGCTCTGGTGCTCTCCTCGCTCAGGACCCACACCGGGTCGCCCTCGGCGAGCATCATGTCCACCACGACCTCGGGATGCCGGGCCGTGACGAAGTCGGCGACCTCCGTGAGCAGCTGCTTCCCGGTTCCGTGCAGCTCGGTGTTCCACTCCTCCCAGGACGGCGGGACCTTCAGGCCCCGATCTCCTCGGGTGGGCACGCCCTCGGCCCGGACCGGACGCAGCGGCACGTGCCGACGGGCCGCCTCGTCGGCCGCCCAGGCCAGCGCCGCCCGCCCGGTGGGGTCGTCCTCCACACCGACCACGATCGGCCGGCGGTCACTCGGTGCGGACATGATCGCCTCCAGCGTCCGGCCTCCGGCCTCGGGGCCGATGAGCGACCGATGGGCACCGGCACAAGGAAGTGCCCAGGGAAGTACAGGGTGACTCGTCCGTCGCCGCGCCGCATGTCGTAGGGCGCCGTAGGACGTCGAGAACCACGGAGTCGTCGCGTATCAGGCGCACCCCGATGGTGCCCTCGGCGTAGCGGACGGCGTTCGTGACCAGTTCGCTGACGATCAGCTCGGCGCTGAAGACCAGGTCGCCCAAGCCCCAGCAGGTCAGCCGGTCGGCGATCAGCTGCCGCGCCTCGGACGCGCTGAGCGGGTCGTGGGCCGGCGTCCAGCTCGCCAGGTGACAGGGCCCCAGGGTCCGTGTGCGGGCGAGGAGCATCAGTGAGTCGTCCTCGGGTCCGTCCGGCAGGTCCCGTTGGGCGATGCGCGCCACGATCCGCTCGCGCGTGTACATGCGCGCGTTGTCCAGGCAGAGCGCGGCCCGCGAGGCCAGTTCCCCGGCGGCATCGGTGTCCGCGTCGTCGAACGGCTCCGTGTCTCCGAGGCGGTAGAACGCGGCGAGGCCCAGCGCCACGCCGCGAGCGGCACCACCAGCATCGAGTGCCCCCCGCGCTCCGGAACAGGGTGGCACGGTCCGGATCGTGAGCCAGCCACCCTGCCGCCTCGGCACCGCCGAGATCGTTCTCCACGCGCGGGACGAGATCGGCGAGCAGCCGTACGTTGCTCGTCCCGCTCTCACGATGCCAAAGAACGCGCCCCCACACCTCACGGGTAACTCGCCCCCCGTCGAGCTGATTGAGGCTCCCTCGCGAGCGGATTGAATTCATTTGCGGGTGAAAGACGTGGGCGGCCCGGTGGGGGAAATCGAGTGTTCGAGCCTCGCGGAATATTCCGTTTCGGCGCCTGTCCCAGGCATGGCATAGATCACGCCAACAGCCTTGCAATTCCTTGAATGTGCAGGAGTACGGTCGCTATTGCCATTCAAAACAAGGCATTCGCGGATTCCCTATCCATGGACCGTGAAGTCACTGAGGAGAGAAGAACATGGAATCCAAGATTGCGCGTCGAGTTGGTGTAGCGGTCGCATCCGTGGCCGTCGCGGCCGGCGCACTCCTCGCCACCGGAGGTACGGCATCGGCGGCGACCCCCTCGGCCGATTCCTCTGTCGCCGTCACCGCCCGGTCCGCCGGCTTCGACCGTGTCGACCACGGGCACGGCGAGCACCGGGACGGTTACCGCCACGACCGCGACAGCTACCGCCACGAGCGGAACGGACACCGCCACGACGACCGCCGTGACGCGTACCGGCACGACAGCCGTGACGGCCGCTGGGTGCGGGGTCACCACGAGGGGTCGTACCGCTGGGACGACCACCGTGGCCGGCAGCCGCACCACGACGGCGACTCCGCCTCCCACGACAGCAGGCGCTGACCCGGGTCAGCGGCTCTGACGCGGGCATAGGCTCCGACATCCACGCGTACGCGCACAGCGTGCCGCGTCCGGGTGGATTGGGGTCCATCGGAGGATCCGCCGGACCTTGAGCGGCCCCGGCGGTTTTCAGGGTACAGATCGAGCATCCGTGCCCTCGGCGGGGAGGCATGCCCGGTCGCTGCTGGGTGGCAGCGACCGGGACCACATGCCGCCCCTCGGCGTGGTGTTCGCGAGGATTCGGGAGGGCAGTACCCAGGCCAGACCCAGCAGGGCGCCCAGGGTCGCGATCCAGAGGGTGGGGCGCAGGCCGATCGTCGAGCCGAGCAACCCTCCTGCCAGCGCGCCGATGGGGCGGACGCCGTAGTTGAACAGGCGGCTGGCTCCCGCGACGCGGGATCGCAGCGTGTCGGGTATCAGCGTCGCGGTGAGTGATCCGCCCGCGATGTCGAGGAGCATGACGCCGAACCCGGCGCCGAACTCGGCCAGGAACAGGCACGTCACCATGAGGGGGACGGGACCCTGCGCCAGGGGGACCAGCGCCAGTGGCGCGGGGAAGGCGAAGAGGCCGAGGAGCGTGGCCCGTCCGATGCCGACGCGACGTACGATCCGGCCGGTCAGCAGGGACCCGAGCGCGGAGCCGACCGCGCCGCAGCCGAGTACGGCGCCCAGGAGGCCGGGGCCGAGGCCCAGGCTGGTGGTGGCATAGAGGACGAAGACCGCCTGGAAGGCGAAGTTGAACAGGTTGAGGGTGGTGACCGCGCCGTAGTAGCCGCGCAGGACCGGGGAACGGACGAGGTGGCGGAAGCCGGCCACCAGGTCCCCGTCGGCGCGCTCGGCGGCCGGTGGTTCGGCGGGTCGGATCCGGGACAGCTGCCAGGCCGAGGCCGACGCGTTCGGGCAGACGCGCACGCTCAACTCCGCCATGGTCTGCGGTGCTTGCCTCACCTTGCGACGCCCGGCGAACCTGCGCGACTGCGTCAAGCGCCAGGTCGCCGCGTGCAAGTCCCGGGGAAGGCCTCGATCGCGGACACGTTGCCCATGGGGGCGATCGGCAAGGTCCGGTCCTCGAACGCGAGGTCGTCCCGCCACGGGAGATCGTCCCGCCGCCCGAGGCTGGGTTCAGCAGTGAGTGCAGGGCCCCTGCCACAGAGCCCCGCACAGAGTCAGCGTCCCTGCCAGTGGGGCGTGCGTTTCTCGGCGAAGGCTCGGGCTCCTTCCCGCGCGTCCTGGGAGTCGAGGACCAGACCGACGATCTGGTCCTGGTCGCGCAGGGCGTCCTGATCGCGGTACGCGGTGCGCTCGTTGACGACGCGCTTGACGGCCGCGACCGCCAAGGGCGCGTTGCGCGCGACGCGGTGGGCGAGTTCGAGGGCCTGGGTGAGCGCCTCGCCCGGTTCGGTGAGGTGGTTGACGAGACCGAGCTGCTCGGCGCGTGCGGCGGGCAGCGGGTCGCCGGTCAGCAGGAGTTCCACGGCGATGTTGTGGGGGATGCGCTCGGGCAGGCGCACCATGCCGCCCTCGGGGGCCACGATCCCGTAGTGGACCTCCGTCTGGCCGAAGGTGGCGTCCCGGGCGGCCACGATCATGTCGCAGGCGAGCGCCATCTCCGTACCGCCGCCCAGCGCATAGCCCTCGACGGCGGCGATCAGCGGGGTCCTGATCTCGGTGCGGGTGATCCCCGCGAAGCCCCGTCCGGGTACGACGGGCTTCTCGCCCTTCGCGAACGCCTTGAGGTCCATGCCCGCGCTGAACACGCCGCCCGCGCCGGTGAGGATGCCGACCAGGAGGTTGTCGCTGGAGTCGAGTTCGTCGATGGCGGCGGCCAGCGCGCGTGCGGTCGCGCCGTCGATGGCGTTGCGGGCCTCCGGCCGGTCGATGGTGATGATGAAGATGCCCTCGCGCGTCTCGGTGCGCACGCCGGCATGGCCGCCTGGTTCCGTCATGGTCCTTCTTCCCTCCTGCGGTCTCCCGCTGTGCGATGTCAGTCGACGGTTCGGCTCTGGCGCAGGTCCTCGATCTCCGCGTCGGCGTAGCCGAGTTCCCGGAGCACCGACTCCGTGTGTTCGCCCAGTCCGGGAGCCGGGCGCGGACGGACCTTGCGTTCCTGGTCCAGGCGTACGGGGCTGTCGATCGTCAGATAGGGCTCGGGGCTGCCGTCGTCGACGGGTACGAGGATCTCGTTCGCCAGGAGTTGGGGATCGTGGGCGAACTCCTCCAGGGTCTGGGCCACTCCGTAGGTGAGGCCCGCCCGGTCGAGGACGTCACGCCACTCGGCGAGCGTGCGCGTCGCGAACGTCTTGTCCAGCAGGCCGACGATCTCGGCCGCGTGGGCGCGACGGCTCGGTGTGTCGGCGTAGTTCGGGTTGCCTGTCGCCTCGGGGTGCCCGATGGCCTCCAGGAACAGGGGGACCTGCTTGTCCTCGTTGACGAAGGCCAGCAGAACCCAGCGGTCGTCCGCCGTGCGGTACGCGTTGGCGAGCGCGTTCGGTGGGTCCCTACGGTCGAGGGGACGGGGAGCCTCCCCGCCGACCAGAACGGCCTGCAGCCACATGCCCGCCGCCCAGGCGCCCTCGGCGATCAACGACGCGGTGACACGGGCACCTTCGCCAGTCTTCTCCCGCCGGTACAGCGCGGTCATGATCCCGGCGAACAGGGTGATCGCCGTCGGGTGGTCACCCGACCCGAACGCGTTCATCGCCGGCGGCGCGCCCCGCTGGCGCGTCACGTCCATCAGACCGCTGCGCGCCCAGTACGCGGTGACGTCGAACCCGGGCAGGTGCGCGTCCGGGCCCTCCTCGCCGAAACCGGTGACATCGGCGTACACCAGCCGGGGGTTGAGCGGGGCCAGGTCGTCGTAGTCCAGGCCCAGCTTGGACCGGGCGCCGGGCGGGAAGTTGGTCACCAGCACGTCCGCCCACTTCACCAGCCGTTCCACCACGGCTCGGGAACCGGGCGACTTCAGGTCGAGGGCGATGCTGCGTTTGTTGCGGTTGTCCAGCTGCCAGGGGTAGTTGACGCCGTCGACCCGTGGGTTCGGGGGCATCTGGCCGAGGGCCCGGTAGGTGTCACCGGTGCGCGGTGGTTCCACCTTGACGACGTCGGCACCGAAGTCGCCGAGCATGGTGGCCGCGGCCGGGGCGGCGATGAAGCTGGCGAGGTCGACGACGTGCAACCCGTGCAGCAGGGGCGTGTCTTGCATGGACCCTCCCTCACTGGCCGGGAGTCGAGGGCACGAACGCGTTGTAGCCGGTGATGTCCCGGCCGACGATCAGTGCCTGGACGGTGTCGGTGCCCTCGTAGGTGTTGATCGCCTCGATGTCGCACAGGTGCCGGGCGACGTGGTAGTCGAGGAGGATGCCGTTGCCGCCGAGCATGTCGCGGGCTTCGGCGAGGATGGCACGGGCCCGCTCGGTGTAGTGCATCTTGGCCAGCGCCACCCGCGGCATCGAGTACTTGCCCTCGTCCATGAGCTGGCTGAGCCGGTACTGCATGCACATCATGTCGGTGATGTCGGCCAGCATCCGCGACAGCCGGTACTGGATGAGCTGGTTGGCCGCCAGCGGGACCCCGAACTGCTTGCGCTGCTTGACGTAGGCCAGCGCGGTCTCGTAACCGCGCACGGCGGCGCCGACCGCCTCCCAGGCCACGCAGAAACGCGACGCCAGCAGGACCTTCTCGGTGTCCCGGAAGGTCTTGACGTTCGCCAGCCGGTTCTCGGCGGGTACGCGGACGTCGGTGAGGGAGATCTGCGCGTTCTGCACGCAGCGCAGTGCCGTCTTGCCGGTGATGACCTCGGCCCGGAAGCCGGGCGTGCCCTTCTCGACGATGTAGCCGCCGACGTGGCCGTCGTCGCCCCGGGCCCAGACGATCACGTGGTCGGCGAAGGTCGCGTTGCCGATCCAGCGCTTGTGACCGTTGAGCACGTAGGAATCGCCGTCCTGGCGCGCGATCGTCTCCAGCTTGACCACGTCCGTGCCGTGCGCGGGTTCGGTCAGGCCGAAGGCGCCGATCTTCTCCATGCGCGCCATCCCCGGCAGGAACCGCCGCCTCTGTTCCTCCGATCCCAGCAGGGCGATCGAGTTCATGGCGAGCGCCGAGTGCACACCCATGAAGGTGGACATGCTCAGATCGCCGCGCGCCAGCTCCATGATCACCAGACCGGCCGTCACGTTGCTCATCCCGGGGCAGCCGTAACCCTGGATCTGGAATCCGGAAATGCCCAGCTGCGCGAGCCTGGGGACCAGTTCATGCGGGAATTCAGCTCGCTCCCAGTAGGGATTGATGACCGGAGTGACCTCCTGGTCCATGAACTCGCGGACCTTCGAGCGAAGCGCCTGCTGATCCTCGTCGAGCAGATCGTTCAGGAGGTAGTAGTCGGTGTGCTCGGAGCCGCCCGGTGCGGGAGGCTGGACGACCGGGTGTCCGTTGCCCGAACCCACGGTCACGAGATCGATGCCCGCCGCCGTGGTTCCCTGCATCGCGTTCATCTGACGGCACTCCCCTCTGGATTCCTCGCCGAGTTCCGCTCCGTATTCTCTTGATTTCCCTCCGTGTTCCTCGGTCTCATCTCTCTCATGCTAGGGGGAATGAGGGGGCGCGCAATTCGGGTTTCCGGCAGAGATTTTCCGGCGAATTCCGATGCGTGGGAACGGGGTCGGGAGCGTGGTAACAGAGCTTTGGGAGCGGGCGAGTTGAGGCGAAAGGAAGCGGCGTCCGGCCGGTGAGCCGGACGCCGATCGCCTTCAGGTCGGGCCGGTGAAAACGGCCCCCTCATGTCAGGTCTTGGATGCGCAGTCAGGGCCTGGACGCGCAGTCAGGGCCTGGACGCGCAGTCAGGGCTAGGACGCGGCCGTCCCGCCGCCCATGTGCCGTACGAAGAACCGGACCGCGCTGTCCGCCTCGAACCTGGGCACGTCCTTGTGTCGCCCCGCGTTGGCGTGCAACGTCTTCTCCTGCGAGGCGAAGGCGTCGAACAACGCCAGACCGGACTCGCGCGGGATGTGCTCGTCGTCCCACTGGAGGACGTACTCGACCGGAACGGTGATCTGTTTCGCCGTCTCGGCCAGCGGGTCGGGCCAGAACATTCCGAAGACCGCGGCGGAGATCCTGGGTTCCGCCGCCGTCAGCGGCACCCCGATCGCGGTGCCCATGTTCAGGCCGAAGTAGCCGACCGGCCCGTCGGTGCCGATCTCCGGCAGCGCCTGGAGGGCGTCGAGCGTCGTCTGCCACTCTGGCACGGCGCGCTCTGCAAGGTGGAGGTTGTAGCGGACGACGACCGGGCCTTCCGGCTCGCCCGCCGCCCGCTGCCCGCCGCCCGCCGACCGCGCCGCGTACAGCGCGGCGATCTCCTGCTCGTCGTGCGCCGTGCGTGGCCGGCCGCCGTGTCCCGGTGCGTCGATGAGGGCGACGTGGAAGCCGCCGTCGCGCACGAGGCGTTCGGCACGGCCCACCATGCCCGGCCACTTCTTGTGGGTGCCGCCACCGTGCCCCATCAGCACCAGGGGCGCGCGATCGGCTCCGGATACGGGGGACCGGCCGGATGCGGGGGACCGATCGGATGCGGGGGGCCAAACGGATGCAGGGGACCAAACGGATGCGGCAGGCGGGCTGGATGCGGGGGACCAGAGGGCGCCGGGGATGTCGCCGACGGTGAACTCGCGTTCCACGACACCGTTCGACGACGACTGCTCAGTGAACTGAAGAGAATGCACAGGTTGTTGCCTTTCGGGAGGCCTTTGTCAGCGAGGCGCTCCCGGCGACACCTATGTCGGCGCTATGTCGACCGCCCGACCATGACGACGAGGGGGAGCACCCATACGGATACGGCGTTCATGGGTCTCACCTCCTGTCGTGATGTCACGGTCGCCCGCAAGCTGTCAGCCCGCGTGCGCCATCGGGCGCAAGTCTTCTTCTCAAGGCGATCTCGCCACGGGCCCACCTTCATCTGCGCGAGGTGCGCCGCGAGGAGTAGAATATTCATCGACCGATGAATTACTGCTCTTCCGGAGGGCGGGCGTCATGGGACGGACAACACGGCAGGAGACGGGACAGGAGCAGGCGGCACAGGAACGCGCCACCCGGGATCGGACCACGTGCTGTGTCGTCGGCGGCGGCCCGGCGGGCATGGTGCTCGCCCTGCTGCTCGCGCGCTCCGGCGTCGAGGTCACGGTGCTGGAGAAGCACGCGGACTTCCTGCGGGACTTCCGCGGCGACACCGTCCACCCGTCCACGCTGGCACTGCTGGGCGAGCTGGGCCTGACCGAGCGTTTCGCCCGGCTGCCGCAGCGCCGCGTGACCACGCTCCAGCTGCCCGTCGGAGCCGGCCGCTCGTCCGTCACGGTCGCGGACCTCTCGGTACTGCGTCCGCCGTACAACTACGTGGCGATGGTGCCGCAGTGGGACCTGCTGGACCTGCTCGCGGACGAGGCGCTGCGTGAACCTTCCTTCAGCCTGCGCATGAACACGGAGGCGACCTCCTTCCTGATCGAATCCGGACGGGTGACCGGTGTCCGCTACCGCACCGGCGACGGCCGCACCGGCGAGCTGCGCGCGACCCTCACCGTCGCCTGCGACGGCCGCGGATCGCTGGCCCGGCTGAGGCCGGAACTGGGACCGAGGCGCTACACCTGTCCGATGGACGTCTGGTGGTTCCGCCTGCCCCGCGACGAGGGCGACCCTCGCGGACTCGTCGGCGCCGCCGGCGACCGCTTCCTGACCGCGATGATCGACCGCGGCGAGTACTGGCAGTGCGCCGTGCTCATCCCCAAGGGGACCGACAGGCAGCGCCGGGCCGCGGGCCTCGATCGCTTCCGGGCCGATTTCTCCGCCGCCGCACCGTGGCTCGCCGACCGCACCCGGGCGCTGCGCTCGTGGAACGAGGTCAAGCTTCTCGACGTACGCCTGGACCGCCTGCGCCGCTGGTACCGGCCCGGTCTGCTCTGCATCGGCGACGCCGCCCACGCCATGTCCCCGGTCTTCGGTATCGGGATCAATCTCGCCGTCCAGGACGCCGTGGCCACCGCCCGCTACCTCGCCGGGCCACTGCGCCGCGGAACGCTGAGCGACGCCGACCTGCGCAGGGTGCAGCGTCGCCGCCTTCCCACCACGGTCGTCACCCAGGCCCTCCAGCGGACGGCCCACGCGGTCGTCATCGCTCCCGTCCTGCAGGGCCGCCCACCCCTCGGCAGCGCGTCGCGCACCCGGCGCCTCGCGCGCGTGCTGGCCAGGGCGCCCTGGACCCGCCGCGTTCCCGCGTACTGGCTGGCCTACGGAGCGCTGCGCGAACGCCCGCCGGCGAGGGCCGCGCGATAGCAGCTAGGCCGTTTTGTTTGGGTCACCGGGCAGACCAAAGGTGTCACAGCCGGCGACCTGCCTCTGCCGGTCCATGTCGCGGTACTCGTCGTCGCTCTCAATCCCGTCGATGACGTCCCGGACGTCCGGGTGTTCCTGTGGGGACGGGACGCTCGCGAGTGCCTCCGCGGCAGCCTGGGCTTCGGGCCGACCAGCGGGCCCGAAGCGGCCGCCCCAGGCGTGGGATGCGTCTCCTCCCTTCTGGAAGGCCATGGCCGAAGTTCAGTAGTTGTCACCGGCAGAGCCGGATGACGTGGCGAATGAGACCGAACGAAGCAGCGTCGTTGTCACCGACGAGGCACGCGGCTTGTCACAACTGCTCATTCAGCAGCCTGTCTGTCACCAGTCCCGCGACCAGCGGCTGAAGGGGTGCGCAGCCGTAGACGTTCTCCTTGAGGCCCGAACATGACCAGATACTCGGCCGGTCCGGCGGATCCGGCGTTCGCGACTCCGTGGGGGATGCGGGTGTCGAACTCGACGACGTCCCCGGCAATGAGGACGAGGTCCTGGCTGCCGAGTGCGAGCCACAACCGCCCGTACATGACGCACAGCCACTCGTAGCCCTCGTGGGACACCTGTCGGGGCCGCCCGGGCGGCTCCGCGACGGCAGGCAGGACGTGCTTGTGGGCGTGCAGGCCGCCGACGTACCGGGTCAGCGGCAACACTGCCTTGTCGTCGCCGAAGCTGTGCGGCGCCGTGCTGCGGGGCTCGGCCGCGGGGGCGGGTGCGGTGCCGGCCAGGTCGTCCAGGGCGACTCCGTATTCCTTCGCCAGCTGCAGCACCACCTCCAGGGTGGGCTTGCGTCGCCCGGTCTCGATCCGCGACAGCGTGCTGGGCGAGATGCCGGTCGAGCGGCTGACATCGGCGAGTGTGACGCCACGGCGCTCGCGCACGACCCGCAGCCGCGGCCCCATCGCCGCCAGCGTCCGGGCCACGTCGTCACCTGTCATCGTCCCCGTTCCTTCCCGCCGCGCCGCTTCACCCCCCTGCCCTGCAATCTTGCCAGAATGGCAACGCTGATCGCGCCGAGTGGCCGCGGCGCCGCATGATCGATGGGTTCCCGCCGGCCACCCGCGTACCGAGGAGAAGCCCCCATGCGATCCGAGCCGACCGCCGCACCCCGCCACCGCACCGTCGAGGCCCCTGCCGGGCGCCTGCACCTGGTAGAGCAGGGCACCGGCCCGTTGGTCCTGCTCGTGCACGGCTTCCCCGAGTCCTGGTACTCCTGGCGCCGCCAGCTCCCGGCCCTCGCAGCGGCCGGGTACCGGGCAGTGGCGATCGACGTGCGCGGCTACGGCCGCTCCTCCAGGCCCGCCGCGACCGACGCCTACCGAATGCTCGACCTGGTGGAGGACAACGTCGCCGTCGTGCGCGCCCTCGGCGAGGAGAGCGCGGTGATCGTCGGCCACGACTGGGGCTCCAACATCGCCGCCGCCTGCGCCCTGCTCCACCCCGGAGTCTTCCGCGCGGTCGGCTTGCTGAGCGTCCCGTACGCGCCGCCGGGCGGCCCCCGCCCCACCGACATCTTCGGCCAGATGGGCGGCCCCGAGCAGGAGTTCTACGTCTCCTACTTCCAGGAGCCCGGCCGTGCCGAGGCGGAGATCGAGCCCGACGTCCGGAGCTGGCTCGCAGGCTTCTACGCGGCCCTGTCCGCCGACACCATGCCCGCCCAGGGCGAGCCCGACCCGCACTTCGTCACCCTGGGCCGTCAGCTGCGCGACCGCTTCCCCGCCGGCCCGCTCCCGGCATGGCTGAGCGAGGAGGACCTCGACGTCTACGCCGGGGAGTTCGAGCGCACCGGCCTGACCGGCGCCCTCAACCGCTACCGCAACATGGACCGCGACTGGGAAGACCTCGCCCCGCACCGCGGAGCCCCGATCAAGCAGCCCGCCCTGTTCATCGGCGGCGCCCTGGACGCCTCCACCACCTGGATGGCCGACGCCATCGACGCCTACCCCACCACCCTCCCCCGCCTGTCGGCCTCCCACCTCCTGGACGGCTGCGGCCACTGGATCCAGCAGGAACGCCCCGACGAGGTCAACAGCCTGCTGACCGACTGGCTCACCACGATGGAGAGCTGAACCAGGCGGGCCACCCTTCGGGCCGACGGCGTCGTCGCGGGGAGGGACAGGTCCGGTCCGGTCTTCACGCTGTGCCTCTACCGCGACTACGGCTTCCAGAGGCGCGCGTACGGCAACGGCGCGGGATACAACGTCGACCTCCGCACCCTGCCCATGCCCGGATCCGGCGGTCCCAGTGCCGCCAACAACGTCTCCTCCTGGGTGAACAACACCCGGTCGCCGTCTCGCCTCCTGGATCTGGACCGCGACGAGGACAGGACCTGCACCCGGGTCAGCGCCTCGAAGAGCCGCTGCCGTACAACGACACCGTCGACGTCGTGGTGTGGCCGTTCTGACCCGCCTCGCCTAATGGGACCTGCCGGGTCGTAGAGACTCGGTGCCGTAGCCGCCAGCAGGTGAGCACTTCCCTCGCCGGAACCACTGCGAGTTCTGTGGTCAGACCGTGCCCCTGCTGGTCGGCCGGAAGGCCATGACCGCTGATGGGGTGGCGTGCCCGCCGAGATGGGCGTGAGCACTGGATCCATTAGGCCGCGTGCCGTGTCTTCCGCGGGCTGCACGACTGGGAAGTACGCGATGGGGAGGAAGAGTTGCCGCTGATCGGCGACGACTGGGCCGAGGACCACCACGACGTTGAGGTCCAGGACGCCACTGGCCGCAGGCTCGCGACAGCGAGGCTGCCCGAGGGCGCGGAGGGCATCACCAGGTTCCACGAGCTCGTGGCCAAGCACTCCGGCGAGGGGCCCGGTCCGGCCGACGTGATCGTCGGCATCGAGACGGACCGGGGCACGTGGGTGCAGGCTCTGCTCGCGGCCGGTTACCAGGTCTACGCGATCAACCCGCGGCAGGTGGCCCGGTTCAAGGAGCGGTACGGCACCTCCGGTGCCAAGAGCGACAAGGGTGATGCCCACGCGCTCGCCGACATGGTCCGCATCGACCGCGACCAGCTGAGGCCTGTCGCCGGGGACAGCGACCAGGCCCAGGCCGTCAAGGTCGTCGCTCGCGCCCACCAGACCCTGATCTGGGAACGCACCCGCACCTTCCAGCGGCTGCGCAACACGCTGCGGGAGTACTTCCCCGCCGCGCTTTCCGCCTACGCGAGCCTGGAGCTGACCAGCACTGACGCGCTGGAACTGCTGATCAAGGCGCCCACGCCACCGGCGGCGGCGAAGCTGACTCGCACCCAGATCACCGCGGTCCTGGCCCGCGCTCGCAGGCACAACCGGGACCAGAAGGCCGGCGCGATCCAGGCCGCGCTGCGCGAGCAGCAGCTGGAGCTGCCCGAGCCGGTGGCCGCCGCCTACGCGGCCGCCACCGCCGCTCACGCCCGCCTTCTGATCGCCCTCAACGAGCAGATAGCCGCGATGGAAGAGCAGGTGAAGGCGCATTTTCTCGCGCACCCGGACGCTGAGATCTACCTCTCCATGCCCGGCATCGGAGAGATCACCGGCGCCCGGGTGCTCGCCGAGTTCGGGGACGACCCCACCCGCTACAGCTGTGCGAAGGCCCGCAAGAACTACGCCGGGACCAGCCCGGTCACCCGAGCCTCCGGCAAGAGCCACAACGTCCAGGCCCGCTACGTGCGCAACAACCGGCTCGCCGACGCCCTCCAGCGCCAGGCATTCTCCGCCCTACGTGCATCGCCGGGCGCCCGCCGCCACTACGACAAGCAACGCACCCGCGATTCCGGCTATAACTCCGCCCTCCGCCAGGTCGGCAACCGGCTCGTCGGCATCCTCCACGGATGCCTCAAGACCCGCACCCACTACGACGAAGCGACCGCCTGGTCGCACCACGCACAACCCCATGCCGCTTGACCTCAAACGTCATGGGGTGTCTGACCAGTCCCGCCTGGCCGGCCGTCCGCCGGCCGGTGGACCCGCAGCCGTCGCGCGCCAACCGGCCGCGGCGGCTGTCGCTTTCGTGTACGCCCCCATGCCCTGCGGGTCAGGTGGTGGCAGCAGGTCCGGGGGGCAGGTGGACCGTCATGATCAGATGGCAGGTGCCGGCGCCCGAACCGCGGTAGGTGTGCGGGGTGTCGCCGTCGAAGGTGGCGGTCTGGCCGGCTTCGAGGGCGTGCTCGGTGCCGTCGACGACGAGGGTCATCCGGCCGGCGGTCACGCTGACCGTTTCCACGACTCCGGCCTGGTGGGGGTGGCTCGGGTATTCCTCGTCCGGTTCCAGCCGCCAGCGCCAGACCTCGACAGGGCTGGGCCCGGAGGTCGTCAGCATCAGCCGGGCCTCGCTGCCCCGCTCGCCGGACCACAGGGGTGCGACGGTGTCGGCGGAGACGATGCGGACGCGGCCTTCGGGCGATCCCTGCATGAGCGCGCTCACCGAAATGCCGAGGGTGTCGGCCAGGCGCACCAGGGTGGCCAGGTTGGGGTTGCCCTGGGCCTTCTCCAGGCCCACCAGGGCGCCCTTGCTGACCTGGGCGCGCCGGCTGAGTTCCTCCAGGGACAGCCCTGCGCGGACGCGGGCCGCCCGGACGTTGTGCGCGACCGTCCGCAGGGCTGCGGCTGTCTCGGCCACCTGATCACCTTCCTTGCCGATTGACCATTTGAATGCACCGCACGGTCGTTTGGCTGGCACGTCTCGGTCGTTCTGTTGTACCGTGTGGTCGCTCCACTGAATGGTAAGGGAAGTATCGTGATCGCTCTGCTGCTGGCCCTGGGCAGCTCACTCACCTATGGATGCGCCGACTTCCTCGGCGGCCTCGGCGCCCGCAAGGCGCATGTGCTGCGCACCGTGATGGTCGCGGCCCCGGCCAGTCTCGCGGTCGAACTGATGTTGTGGCCGGTGCTCGGCGCCTCGTTCAGCCGCGGGGCTCTCGGCTGGGGTGCCCTGTCCGGGGTCGCCTCGGCCGCCGCGTTCGCCCTGCTCTACCGCACACTCGCGATCGGCCCGATGAACGTGCTGTCGCCGGTGACCGCGCTGGTGTCCGCCGCACTGCCCGTCGGTGTGGGCCTCATGCAGGGCGAGCACCTCACCGCCGCCGGGCTGGTGGGGCTGCCCCTGGCGCTGATGGCGGTGGTCCTGGTCAGCGCCGGACATGGCGCAGGCTCGGCACGCTCCTCGCGTACGGCGCTCCTGCTGGCCTTCGGCGCGGGTGCCGCCATCGCCCTTCAGCTGGTCTTCCTGCACCAGGCGCCGTCCGACAGCGGAGTGGCCCCGCTGATCATGGGCCGGGCGGTCTCCTCGGCCGTCACCCTGGTCGCGGCGGGACTGCTGCGCCGCAGGCTGGGACCCGAGAAGCCCGCCTACGCCCTGTTGGCCGGCGCGGGCGTGCTCGACTCGATCGCGAACCTGCTGTTCCTGCTCGCGGCCCGCAGTGGTGACCTCGCCGTCGTCGCCGTACTCACCGCCCTGTACTCGGCCGGCACCGTGCTGCTCGCCCGAGGCGTTCTCTCCGAGCGCATCGCCCGCGGCCAACTCGTCGGCCTGGGCACCGCCGCCGTCGCCGTCAGCCTCCTCGCCCTGCCCTGACCTTGCCTGACCGGACCTGGCCGGTCCTGACCGAGCCAGCGGCCCATGGCATCGGCCCATAGCATCGGCCCGCATCATCAACTCATCTCAACTCATCACCGAACCAAGGAGGACGGCATGCTGGTTCATCCCTGGGACGCCGGCCTGGACGAGGCCGAATGGCAGTCCTGGATCGCCGAAGGCCACGACTTCGGCCAGTTGAGCGTCAACGGACTGCCCGGTCACCCGCCCGCCGTCGTCCCCACGCACTTCGCCCGCGTCGCCGACGCCTTCCCCGGCACCCTCATCGCCATGGTCACCGCCACCGGCCTGCGCGGGCGCGAACCCTGGCCCCACACCGCCACCGGCCTGGAGGAACTGGAACGCCAACTCGCCGACGGCACCTGGCAGCCCGCCGACGAGACCGACCCCCGTATCGAGGCATGGCACACCGCCTACCGCTCGTTCGGCACCAACCCGCGTCGCATCCGCCCCAGCGTCGACGCGCTGGGCCGCCGCTTCCTGAAGAAGGGGACGCTGCCGCGCATCAACCCCGCGGTCGACTCCTACAACACCGTCTCCGTACGACACGGTCTGCCCGCCGGAGCCTTCGACCTCGACCACGTCAGCGGCGACGTCGCGATCCGTCACGCGGACGGCACCGAGTCCTTCACCCCGCTCGGCGAGCCCGGCACCGTCGAACATCCCAGGTCCGGCGAGATCGTCTACGCCGACACCGCCGGCGTCCTGACCCGCCACTGGAACCACCGCGACGCGCACCGCACCCGCGTCACCGAGGACTCCACGCACGTCGCCTTCCTCCTCGAAACCCTCCGGGCCGACCGGGACGGCGACCTCCTCAAGGTCGCGGCGGACGAACTGCAGGGCCTGCTCTTCCCGCACGCGGAGCGGACCACCGTCCACTACCTCAGCCCGGCACAGCATCAGGTGGCCACCTGAGCCGCTGGACCGTACGGCCCTCGGCTCTTCGCACTGCCGGCCGGACTCCGGCGAGTTGTGCCCGTGTTGCACGGGGGCCGGGGCGCTCGGCGAGCCGGTCCTGGACGAAGGCTGAAGTCCGCACGCTTGGGCATGTGTACGGCGTGCGTAGGGGCGTGCGTACGGCGTTACTGGGAAGGTGCGTTGCCGGGATCCCGCGCCACGAGTGCCCTCAGGGGTTCGGGCGGGCCAGTGAGGTGAGGTAGCGGGCGAACTCGTCCAGGGCCGCGGTCGCTTCGGCGTCCTCGCGGTCGACGAGCCAGTTGAGGGTGAGGCCGTCCAGGACGCTCAGGCCGTGGCGGGCGAGGACGGGGAGGTCCACGGTCCAGTGGATGTCGAGGGTGCGGGCGAGGGACTCCAGGTAGGCGCTGTTGATCGCCAGATAGTGGCGGTACTGCTTGCGGGCCAGGTCGGCGAGGCCCGGCTGACGGAGGGCGTACTGCGTGAGTTCGTACGTGACCAGATGCTCGGCGGGGCGTTCGCGCACCCGGTCCCAGTAGGCGTGCAGGGTGGCGTGGATGACGTCGTACGCGCTCGCGTCCTCCGGCTGGGCGACGACCGGGGTGAGGGCGCGTTCCATGATCCGTTCGATCACGCTCTGCAGCAGCTCCTCCTTCGAGCGGAAGCAGTAGTGGAAGGCCCCCAGCGGGACGGCCGCCTCCGTGACGACGGCGCGGGTCGTCGTCCTGGCCACACCGTCGCGGATCATGACCCGGATGGCCGCCTCGACCAGCTGCTCACGGCGCTCGTCGGCTGACAGGCGGGGCATGGCGCGCTCCCTCGGGGAGTGGGGTGGACAGGTTCGGGCATGCCCGGCTCGGGTCAACGTACCCCAGCGTGGTTCGCACCCCGCCGGGGTGTCACAGGAAGGCGTGCTGCTCGCCCCGGTACGTGGGCACGACGTCCACGATCCGGTCTCCCTCGACCAGATGAAGCTGGTCGACCCGCTCGCACAGCTCGCCCGCCTTGGCGTGCCGGAACCACACCCGGTCGCCCAGCCGCAGGCCGTCCGCTGCCACGCCGGTCAGCGGGGTCTGGACCTCGCCGGCGCCCTCGGCGGACAGCAGACGCAGGCCGGCGGGTGAGACGGGGAGCGGCAGCCGGTCCGTGCCCGGGGCGCCGGAGGCGATCCAGCCGCCGCCCAGGACGGTGATGTGGCGGGGCGCGGGGCGGCGGACCACGCTGAGGGCGAAGTACGCGGCGGGCAGCGGGCGGAATCCGCGGTAGTGGTCGAACAGGACCGGCGCGTAGATGCCGGATCCGGCCCCGAGTTCGGTGACGGCGTGCTCGGCCGAGGTCTGCTCCAGGCTGCCGGTGCCGCCCCCGTTGACGAACTCCAGCGGCGCCACGGCGCGCACCGCGCGGATCGCGGCGGCTCGGCGGGCGCGCAGCTCACGGGCCGAGAACTGCTGGAAGAGCCGTACCGCCGCCCGCGTCAGGCCCGGACCGGGCCGGTTGTCCCCGACGCCGGCGATCTGTCCCTCGTACGACATGACGCCGACCAGGCGGAGGCGCGGCCGGGCCTCGACGGCGCGGGCCAACTCGGCGGCCTGCTCGGGCGCGTGGAGCGGCGAGCGCCGCATGCCGAGGTGAAGGCGGCCGCCCAGCAGACGCAGCGACGCGTCGAGATCGAGGCAGATCCGGACGGGCGGACCGGAGGGGCCGATGGCCTCGGTGATGAGGGCGAGCTGTTCGACGGAGTCCACCATCAGCGTGATCCGCGAGGCGGCACGCTCGTCGGAGGCGAGGCGACGGAGGGCCGGGACGTCGGCCGTCGGGTAGCCGACCAGGATGCTTGGGCCGGCCCTGTCCGCAGCGCCGACGGCCGCACGTTCGGCTCGCCCTGCGCGTCCTTCGTCTTCGCCCCCTGCACCTTCGCGTGCTTCGTCTTCGCGTGCCGGGCCGGCCGTGCGTCCGCTGGCCGGCGCGTTCCTGCCCGCCGGGCCGGTTGCGCCGCCGTCGGGTCGCCCGTCCGCGCCGGCCGCGCCTTCGGTGTCCCCTCCGAGTCGCCCTTCTCCGTCCAGCGCCCCGTCCTGCGCCAGCCACAGCGCCTCCGGCAGGGTGAACGCGAGAACGCCCGAGAAGCCCGGCAGCCGCAGGACGTCGCCGATCAGGGCGCGGCAGCGCAGCGACTTGCTGGCGAGGCGGATCGGCTTGCCGCCCGAGCGCCGGACCATCTGCGCGGCGTTGGCCCGCAGGGCGCCCAGGTCGACCACGGCGAACGGCGGCTGGAGATCGGCCGTCGCCTTCTCCAGCTCGGCGAAGCCGGCGGGTGACGCCGGTCGCGCGGAGCGGTGGGTGGCAGCGCGGGTGTCGGTGCGGGTGCTGTCGTCCGGTGCGGCGCTCGGCATGGGGTGCGGCCTTTCCGTGGACCGGTGAGGAGCGGCCACCGTCTCTTGGTCACCTGTCCAAGTCAAGGCTTCCGGACGCTTGACTTGGACGGTTGACCAAGTTCAGGCTTCCGGCAAGCCGTCGCCGGGTCGGGCGCGGCCCGCCGATCCGGTCGAGAGGACTCCAGGCATGAGCAGCGTATGGCGCAACTGGGCGGGCAACGAGGAAGCGCGACCCCGTCGCGTGGTCCGCCCCGGGAGCCCCGACGAGGTGGCCGCCGCGGTGAAGGACGCCGTACGGGACGGGCTGCGGGTCAAGCCCGTGGGCTCGGGGCACTCCTTCAGCGGCGCCGCCGTCGCCCCCGACGTCCAGCTGCGCCTCGACCGTCTGGACGGGGTGTCCTCCATCGACGCGGACACGGGTCTGGTGACGGTCGGGGCGGGCATGGAACTGTGGAAGCTCAACCCGCTGCTCGCCGCGCGGGGCCTGGCCCTGGAGAACATGGGCGACATCGACCGGCAGACCGTCTCCGGTGCCATCTCGACCGGCACGCACGGCTCCGGTGCCCGGTTCGGCGGCATCGCGACCCAGGTCCGTGCCCTGGAGCTGGTTCTCGCCGACGGTTCGGTCGCCACCTGTTCACCCATCGAGCGGCCGGAGCTGTTCGCGGCGGCCCGGGTCGGCCTCGGCGCCCTCGGTGTCATCACCCGGGTGACGCTGCAGTGCGTTCCGCTGTTCGCCCTGCACGCCCGTGACACCGCCATGCCCGTCGCCGAAACGCTGGAGCGGGCACAGGAGTTCGCCGACACCGACGACCACTTCGAGTTCTTCTGGTTCCCGCACAGCACCACCACCCTCACCCGGCGCTTCACCCGGCTGCCCGGCGACGCGCCGCTGAGGCCGATCGGCGCGTTCGCCCGCCGCCTCGACGAGACCGTCAGCGGCCTCGGCTTCGAGGGACTCAACCGGATCGGCACCCGATTCCCCGGGTTGGTGCCGCCGATCGCACGGTTCGCGGCGCGGGCCATGTCCTCCCGCGAATGGACCGACCACTCCTACAAGGTGTTCGCCTCGGTGCGCGATGTCCGCTTCCACGAGGGCGAGTTCGCGATCCCGCGCGAGCACGCGGCCGACGCGCTGCGCGAACTCAAGCGCTGGATCGACGACCACGACGAGCGGGTGTCGTTCCCGCTGGAGGTCCGTTTCGCCGCCGCGGACGACATCTGGCTCTCCACCGCGCAGGGCCGCGCCACCTGCTACATCGCCTTCCACCAGTACCACCGCATGCCCTACCAGCGGTACTTCCGCGCCTGCCAGGACATCCTCGGCGGCTACGGAGGCCGTCCGCACTGGGGCAAGATGCACGACCTCGACGCCGGCCGACTCCGCCCCCGCTACGACCGCTTCGACGACTTCGTGGCCCTGCGCGACGCCCACGACCCGACCGGGGTGTTCGCCAACCCGTATCTCGACCGCGTCCTCGGCCCGGCGCCGGAGGCCTCCGCACGCTGACTCAACCGCGCAACCGCGCAACCGCTCAACCGCTCAACGGCAGCGAGGACTTCGCAACGTCCGGCATCGCGCTCGAAGTCCCGTCCGTCTTTCCGTCCGTCTTCCCGTCCGGTTCAGAACAGGCCGGTGTGCCGGTGCTGCGACACCTCCTGGTGGATCCGGCGCAGCCATGGACTGCGGACGGCCGGCAGCCTGGACAGCGTGTACAGGAACACCTGGAAGTCCATCCGGAACGGGTACGGGGAAAGCGGCGCGTCCGGGTTGTCGCGGAGCACGCCGTCGGGCATGCCGCCCGAGGCGGGCACCGGCAGGCGCCGCTCGGGGAAGACCAGACCGAGCCACACCCCGGCGGGCAACGGCACCAGGGCCGCCGGGGTGGCTGCCGGACCGGACGGCGCCCAGATCTCTCCCGTCCGCGGATGACTGGGCACGAGGAGAATGTCGGCACCCGCACCCGCACCCGCACCGGCACTCGCACCGGCACCCGCACCGGATTCGCAGTCGGAGTCGGCGTCGGCGTCGCTATCGGAGTCCGAGTCGGCGTGCGTGTCAGGGGCCGGCAGTCCCGGTCCTGCCAGGACGGCTCGGCGCGCCGGTGGGCCCGGGGGCAACAGCGTGTCGAGGGCCCGACGGAACACCCGCGCGGTCATCCCGTCCGGGACGGTCACCGGCCGTCCCCGCGAGGCTGCCAGCAGGTGCGCCAGGGCCTGCGAGGCCGCGGCCTCCCACTGCGGGTTCCAGGACCACCATCGGTTCCAGTGCGGCCGTGACCCCCACGAGGTGATCGGCGCGAACGCGGGTGTGCCCTGCCCCTCCGCCGCCAGGGCCGTCCAGGAGACCGGAGCGGCCTCGCCGGTGCCGTCGACCGGGACGCGGCGCACCGCGTCGGGGGCGAGCCACACCGCCTGCCAGAGCGAGCAGTCGTCCACCCGGGTCGCCACCCCCAACCCGCACTGTTCGCAGGCCATGTTGGGGCCGTCGCCCCCGTCAAGGCCGCAGCAGTAGCCGCCGCAGTCATCCTGGATCAGCACGGTGCCACGGGTGTCTCCGGGGGCGATCACGGTCGTTCCGGGCTCCGCGTCGGACAGGGCGTACACCGGTGCGTAGACGCCGCGGGCAGCTGCTTCGTCCGGACCGATCTCGTCCCACCGGCGCCACGGCGGGCCCCAGGGGTCCGGGTCCACGGCGAAGGTTCCCGGCTCCATGAGGACCGGCAGCTGGATCCCGTTCCCGTACTTCTGACGACCGTGGGCGGGAAAGGCGACGTGGGACAGCGCGGCGGTCACCTCTGCGCCGCACCCCGCGCACACGAAAACGAACAAATATCCTCCGTGTTGACAAGCAGGCGCATCATCGCAGCACGACAGCCGCCGGCCAACGCGTTTTTCCGCCCGGCGCCCGCCGCCCGGCGATCAGAACGTCGAAGGCGGGGCTGGGCGGGATGTGCACGGCCGCCAGGGACACCGCCGCCGCGGCGAAACCGAGGACCGCTCCGGCCGCGACGTCACCGGGGTAGTGCACGCCCGTGTGGACGCGGGAGTAGCCGACGGCGACGGCCAGTGCGGCGAGAGGTGCCGCCGCCGCGGGCAGTACGACACCGACGGCGGTGGCGAACGCCGTGGCCGATGCCGTGTGACCGGAGGGGAAGGACGCCGACCTCGGCATCGGCACGTGCCGGGCCACGACCACCCGGGCCTTCTCCCGGTCGGGACGCGCGCGGCGGACCATCCGCTTGCCGAGCAGGTTCGCCGCCGCCGAGGCCAGCGCGACCGCGCCGGCTCCGGCCACCGCGGCGCGCCGGGGGCGGCCGGGCCGAAGGGCGAGGCCCGCCGCGACGGTCAGCGAGATCTTCGAGTGGTCGGCCGCGTGGGACAGCCGACGCAGGGCGCGGTCCAGCGTGGGCGTGGGGGTGGAGGCCACGGCCGCGTACAGTGCCCCGTCGATCGCGCGGAGGTCGCCGAGTACGGCGGTCGCGGTGTACCGGGCCCTGGCCACCGTCCGGCGGACGGACGCGGGGGGCGGGGTGGGCGGGGTGGTGTTCCGGTCAGGCACGGGAGACTCCTTCGGGCGTCCGCTCGGGGCGGCCGAACGCGAGGGCGACGAGCTGCCGCCAGTTCACGGGCGGCGCGGGAGCCACGACGCCCGGACGGTCGCGCGGCACCAGGACCCGCAGCGCGCCCGGACGCAGCGAGCACACGACCGGCGTGGCCATGCGCAGTGCCTCGCCGTCCACCGCCACGGGGATCTCGTCCGCGTCGCAGGCAACCTCGACCCGGTGCGCGGTCATGACGGTCAGTCCGGTGGACTGCGAGCCCAGTACGGCCAGTTCGGCGGCCTGGGCCGCGCCCTCCACCCGGATCCCGAGCACGCCCAGCTCGCCGTCGTCCAGCCGGGGCCGGCGGCCGGTGCCACCCAGCTCGTCGGGGGAGACGTAGGCGTTGTTGCTGACCAGCAGCGCCTGCTGGGACGTGAGCACGGTGCCGTCGACCCGCGCGTCGAGCCGGCGCACCCCCTCGCCGACCAGCAGGTCCGGCATGAGGTTCAGCGCCGTGCCCGCCTTGTCGTCGCGGTAGTCGGGGTGCTGTACGACGTCCGCGTACACCCCGAACGACACGGTGTTGACGAAGGCACGGCCGGCCACGTCGCCGAGGTCGACCCGGAGCTCCTCGCCTTCGGTCAGGGCGTGGAGACAGCGTGCGGGGTCGGACCGGTCGAGGCCGAGGTCCATGGCGAAGTGGTTGCGGGTGCCGGCGCAGACCACGAGGAAAGGCAGGTCGTGCTCGGCGGCGACCGCCGCGACGAGCGCCTGAGTGCCGTCGCCGCCCGCCACGCCGAGCAGGTCCGCGCCCTGGGCCACGGCCTGCCGGGCCAGCTCGGTGACGTCGCTCTGGACGGAGGGGTCGAGCAGGATGACCCGCGCGCCGAGTTCCTCCGCCCGCTCGACGAGCCCGAAGCGGCCGACCTTCCCGCCTCCGGACCTCGGGTTCATGATGAGGACCGGCCGGTCGGGGCGGGGTGCGGCGGTCGCCCGTACGGGCCGCTGTGGACGCGATCTGCGCAGCGCGGTCCGTGCGCAGGCGAGCGCGACGCCCCAGCACAGGCTGGAGACCAGTGCCGTCAGCCACAGCCACCGGTGCACGAACAGGATCACGATGCCGATGGGCACCGCGACCACGACGAGCGCCCCCAGCAGCCGTACCGCCCCGCGGTGCGCCAGGAACCACCAGACGCCGACGGCGCACACGACCACCCCGAGGAGCCCGGCCCCGATGATCAGCAGTCCGCCTCCACCCAGAGCGAGCAGCAGGACGAGCACGGCGCCTACCGCCGCCAGCACGGCGCAGCGTGCGAGCAGCCGAGCGATCGAGTCCCCGCGGGAGCGTGCCGTTCGCGTCTTGCCGATGTCGTCCTCCCCACGCCGGACTCGTACCCGCACCGTGTGCGTTGTACCAGCCTGCGCACTGCGGGGGTGAGGAGCGCCCCGGCCGGTCTGTACGGGTGAGTGCCGTACCGCACGCCGCCGAACCGCACGCCGTGGAGTCCTGCGCCGTCGAGCCCTGCGTCAGGGAGCGGTGCTGTCGGGCCTGCCGCTGTGGAAGGCGACGTGCATGTCGTGCATGCGGGAGGTGAGGCCCGGGACGGGGCCCCGCACGTCGAGGCCGGGCACCACGTCCTGGACCGGCACGCAGCGCACCGGGGACGGCGGCACGCCCAGCGCGGTCAGCCACTGCGACAACTGGGTGGCCGAGTGCACGTAGACGATGCGGCCGAGGCCGGCCCAGCCGTGGGCGGCCGCGCACATGGGGCAGTGCTCACCGGAGGTGTAGACGGTGGTCTGCGCCCGCTGCCGCGGGGTGAGGTGGGCGGTGGCCCAGCGGACCAGCTCGAACCCGGGGTGGCGGGTGTTGTCGTCGAGCGTGCGGACCCGGTTGCGGTCCTCCGTAAGGATCCGGCCGTCGGCGCCGGCGAGGACCGAGCCGAACGGCTCGTCCCCGGCCCGAAGCGCCTCGGCCGCCAGCTCCACGGCGCGCTCCAGGTGCCGCAGCTCGGCAGGGGTCGGTTCGAAGGGGGTCATGGCTGCTTCCTCAGGCGGCGGTGGGGGCGTCGGCGACACGGCGCCGGCCGCCGTTGCGTTCCTGCCAGAGCCGGTAGACCTCGACCGCGGCATCACTCGGCTCGTGGCGCATCGGCAGCCGGCGCTCGTCCCAGTTCGTGGCGAACTCGCCGTAGAAGGTGTCCAGTTCGAAGTACTTGCGGTCGTCCACGTAGTGCGGCTCGTACGCGTCCCGGGTGGTGAGAAAGACGACCTCGTCCGGCGAGCAGTAGTACAGCGAGCCCAGGCACATCGGGCAGGGGTGGGCGAGTACGTAGATCGTGGCGCCGACGAGGTGCTCGGTGCCCAGCTTGGTGCACGCCTCGCGGATGGCGAGGATCTCGGCGTGCGCGGTGGGGTCGCTGGTCTGGGCGACCAGGTTGGGGCTCTCGGCCAGGATCTCGCCGTCCTTGACGATGACGGTCGCGAAGGGACGGCCGCCCTCGGCGACGTTGCGGCGGGCGAGGTCGACGGTGCGCTGTGCGAAGTCCATCAGGCGGGTCTTTCGGTGGGGGCGTGCGGTGGGGGCGTTCGGTGGGAGTGGGGGAGGAAGAGGCCCGGGGCGGCCGGGCGGACCGGACCGCCCCGGAGCGGGGGTCGAAGAGGGGCATCAGAAGGGCTTGGTGGGCAGGTACTTGCCGTCCAGGGTGATCACCGCGCGCTCGCCGCCCTCGGGGTCGGCGACCTTCTTCACGTCCAGCTTGAAGTTGATCGCGGAGATGATGCCGTCGCCGAACTCCTCGTGCACCAGGGCCTTGAGCGTGGTGCCGTAGACCTGGAGCATCTCGTAGAAGCGGTAGATGGTCGGGTCGGTCGGGATGCCACCGGGGATCGAACCGCGGGTCGGGATCGTCTGGAGCAGCGTCACCGCGTCGGCGTCCAGGCCGAGCAGCTCGCCGACGGCCTGCGCGGAAGCCTCGGGCAGGGCGTGCTGACCGAGCACGGCGGCGGTGGTGAAGGCCACCGACAGGCCCGAGGCGTCGGCGATCTGCTGCCAGGTGAGGTCCTTGCGGGTCTTGGCCTCGACCGCGGCGATGGCGAGGGCCTCACGGGCGGTGGGGTCGAACTGGGCGTGCGGCATGGGGATTTCCTTTCAGGGGTGCGAACGTCGAGAGTTCACAGAGGGGCAAGAAACGGGGGTGCCGGGACGAGGGGCGGGACCGGCGGTCAGGCCGCGGGCACGGTCACCTTCGCGTGGCCGCCGAGGGCCTCGACTCCGCCGGAGGCGATGTCGTAGACCCACCCGTGCAGGGTGAGGGTGCCTTCGGCGAGGGCGCCGGCGACCGAGGGGTGGGTGGCCAGGTTCGCCAGCTGGGCCAGGACGTTCTGGCGCACCAGGGCCCTGACGTCTCCGCGGGCGGCGGTACGGGCGCGGGCGGCGTCCGCGTGCTGCAGCCACTGGGCGACCGCGGGCGCACCGCTCAGATCGTGGGACTCGGCCAGCGCCGTCATGGCGCCGCACCCGGAGTGACCGCACAGCACGATGTCGGACACCCCCAGCACGGCGACGGCGTACTCGATGCTCGCCGCCACGCCGTCGGAGCCCGGAGCGTAGGCCGGGACGATGTTCCCCGCGGTGCGGATGACGAACAGCTCGCCCGGCTCACTGGCCGTGATCAGCTCCGGCACCACGCGGGCGTCGGAGCAGCCGATGAACAGCGTGTGCGGCGCGTCACCCTGGACCTGAAGGAGATGACCCAGGACGACATCGAGTCGGCCCTGCTCGCCGACGACCTCGACGTCGGCATCGCCTTCGCCGGTTCGCACCTGCCCGGCATCGTTGCGACGACCCTGTTCACCGAGACCCTGAGCCTGGTCACCGGCACCCCCGACCGCCGGGACGGCCCGGCCCGGCCCCTACCGGTCCACGACCTGGTGAATCATCGACTCGCCCTGCTCAACGGCGACTTCGCCACCCGGAGCCACGTCGACGCCCACTTCGCCGCCCATCGCGTGCGGCCCTCGATCGCCGTGGAGGCCGACTCCGTCCAGGCCCTCGTCGAGATCGTGCGGCGCACCCCGGTCTCCACCGTGCTTGCCGACGCCGTCACCCACGACCACCCCCACCTGCACCCCGTCCCGCTCGAACCCCCCCTTCCCGCACGCACCGTCACCCTGCTGCGGCGCGAGAGCAGCTACCAGAGCGCCGCCGCCCGTGCGTTCACCCGTCTGGCCCACGACGTCGTCCGGGCCCGCGGCTACACCGACGCACGTCAGTGAAGGCGCGGGCCCCGACGACGTCATGGGCCCGGATCCTCGCGGGCCCGGGTCCTCGGGCCGTCACTCCATGAGCGGGAACAAACACCGCCCTCGGCGTGCTCCACCTGATACAGCGTCCGCTTCATCGGGCCGGGTGGTGACCCCCGCGGGCGGAACCGACGGGCGGAGGAGCGTGAACCCATGGCGATGGCAGGAAACGACGGGCTTCGGTCGACCGAAGAGGATCATTTCGTGACCACCTGCGGACGCAGGATCGAGGTGCGGGGCCTGCGGCTCGGCTCTCCCGAACGGCCTGTCGGCCGGATCGCCCTGGACGTCGGGGAGGACCGGGGCGGCGAGCCGGGAACCTGGGCGGCGCTCACCGCCGAGGAGGCGCGCCGCCTCGCCCACCTGCTTCTCGAGCAGGCCGGTCCGGGCGAGCGCGACGCCGCGCCCCTGTATGCCTGCGGGGACGGCGAGTTGCGCCTGCTCTGACCGGTGCTCCGGAGTCCGTTCAGCGGGCGCGCAAGGCGGCGAGCGTGGCGTCCAGGTCGGCCGCGCGGGGACGGTTGTGCGGCAGCTTCCCGAGGGCGACGGCCATGCCGCAGGTGTTGGTGAGGGCGGAGAACACAAGGCCGCCCGCTATGCCGGCGGACAGCAGCTGGAAGGCCGGGTGCACGAGCAGCCCGAGCAGCAGCCCCAGCAGCACCACGGTGCCCGCGGTGAAGCGGACCTGCCGTTCCATGCTCCAGACGGTGCGCGTGTCGCGGGCGGCCGGCCGCCGCAGCTCGTGGCCGTCGGCCGCCCACGCGTTCGTGCCACCGGCGAGGGTGGCGGCCTGGACGCCCTCCTCGGCCAGGAGCGCGCAGGCGCTTTCCGAACGTGCGCCGGACGCGCACACCAGGAGGACGCTGCCGCGGTCGGCCGCGTCGCGGATCTCCGGCAGGGCCCGGCGGATCTGGTCCAGCGGGATGTTGAGGGCTTGCGGCAGATGGCCGGAGGCGTGCTCGCCGGGCGTGCGTACGTCGATCACCGTGAACTCGTGCAGGCGCGCGTGGGCCTGCGCGGTGTCGAGGACAACGGGGGAGAGGGGAGTGAGGGGGCTGGTCATGACAGAGGTGATCCTTATTGGTCGTCGCCATGGGTCGTCGCCGTCCCGAACCAGGACGTAGAGTACCCCTAGGGGTATTTTTTGAGGAGTGATCGTGGAACTGGAGCTTGAGGGTGCGGCCCTGAAGGCCGTCCTGAACCGGCTGCGGCGCGCGCAGGGCCAGATCTCCGGTGTGATCCGGATGATCGAGGAGGGGCGGGACTGCGAGGACGTCGTCACGCAACTGGCCGCAGCCTCACGGGCGTTGGACCGTGCCGGCTTCGCGATCATCGCCACCGGACTGCAGCAGTGCGTCGCCGACATCGAGTCCGGCCGCAAGAACGGCGACGACACGGAGGCGATGCGCGCCCGGCTGGAGAAGCTCTTCCTCTCGCTCGCGTGACGGCCTGCCGAGGCCCGGGTCCGCCTGGTGTGGCGGGGCGTCGGTGCCCGGGTTCGCCTGTGTGGCGGCGTGCCGGCGCCCGGGTCCGCTCGTGTGACGGCTGCCCGCGCGCAGGGCGACTCTTCGCGCATCACGCCACCGCGTCCACCAGCATGAACCCGGCCACCGCCAGCAGGACGAGTGCGAAGACCCGCTGGAGTGTGTGCCCGGACAGCTTCGAGGACAGGCGCCTGCCGTCCCAGGCGCCCAGGATCGCGGCTCCGGCGAACGGGCCGATGACGGCCCAGTCGAGTCCCTCCGCCGTACCGGCGCGCAGGGCCAGTGCCGCCAGCGAGTTGACGGTGATCACGAGCAGGCTCGTGCCCACCGCTTGGCGCATCCGCATACCGAGGACGCCGACCAGCGCGGGGACCGCGAGGAAGCCCCCACCGACGCCGAGGACACCGGTGACCGCGCCCAGCCCGGCACCCGCGAGCGCCGCCCGGCCCGGCCGCACCGCCACCGGCGCTTGCGACGACGGACGAGGCCGCAGCATACGGAGCGAGGCCGCCACCGCGACCAGGGCGAAGGCCGAGGTCAGGGCAGCCGCCGGCAGGCGCCCGGCGAGCGCGCCGCCCAGCATCGCCGGACCGATCCCCGCCGCCGCGAACAGCAGCCCCGTACGCCAGCGGACATGCCCGTCACGCGCATGGGCGGACAGCGCGGTGGCCGAGGTGACGGCGACGATGACCAGACTGGCCGTGGTGGCCGCGACCGGGGCGAAACCGAGCAGGTAGATCAGCGCGGGGACGGCCAGGACACTGCCACCGCCCCCGAGCGCGCCGAGAGCCAGGCCGATCACGGCACCGGCGGCCAGCGCGAGGACCACAGCGCTCACGCGACGATCCCGTTGCCGCCGCGGCCGGAGGCGTGCCCCGCCTCCCACCCATGGGCTTCACGGACGCCGAGCAGTATCCCGCCTGCGCTGCCCCCGCCTCCGCTGTCCCGGCCTCCGCCGCCCCCGTCCCTGCTGCCCGCGTCGGCCTGGATGCGGCCGGTGACGGCAGCGGCCTCCTGGACGGTCACCCGCCCCGGTCCTTCGTCGCGTCGAAAGTGACTCATCGTCGTTCTGGCTCCTGGTGTGTCTGCTCGTACTTCTCGTCCGCCCGAACCTCCGGGCTTCCGCCGCGGTCGGTCAGGACGCGCGGACGGTGAGTCCGGCCTGTTCGGCGGCGGCGAAGGAGTCGTCGACGGCGACGACGTCGCGGCCCGCCGCGTCCAGCAGCGAGGCGGCGATGGCCGCGCGCATGCCGCCGGCGCAGTGCACCCACACCTGCCCCGCGGGGACCTCCTTGAGGCGCCCGTGCAGAGCGTGGAGGGGGATGTGCACCGAACCCCCGATGAAACCGGCGGACCGCTCGGCGGCCCGGCGGACGTCCAGCACGACGACCCCGTCCCGCACGGAGCCGCCGTCCTCGAAGTTCTCCGCGAGGCCGGCGAAGGTGGCGCGCGGGAAGGAGGCGAGATCGTCGCCGTCCCGCACCCACCGCTCCGGTGCTCCCGTGGCCGCGGCGGCCGGGCGGTCGATGCCCACCCGGACCAGCTCACGCTGTGCGGCGGCGAGCTGCTCCGCGGACTCGGCGAGCAGGGTCACCGGCTTCCCCCACGGGATCAGCCAGGCCAGATAGGTGGCGAGCTGCCCCTCGCCCTCGAAGTTGAACGAACCCGCGACATGCCCCTCGGCGAAGGCCACCCGGTTGCGCAGGTCGACGACCCACTCGCCCGCGGCCAGCCGGGCGGCGATCTCCTCGGCGTCCGCGACGGCCGGCGGCGTCAGATCGACGGGCGCGGGGCCCGCGGCGTTGGCCGGACCCATGTGCGTGTAGTAGGCGGGAACGTCACTCAGAGCGGCCAGCAGGCCGGCGACGAAGGTGTCGACGTCCCGGGTCAGCGCCTCGTTGGACGCCTTCTCCTTGCCGATGGTGGTGGACGCGCCGTCCGCCTGCCCGGAGGAGCAGAAGCTGCCGAAGCCGTGCGTGGGCAGGACCGCCGCGTCGTCCGGCAGCTCGGCGGCCAGCCGGTGCGCCGAGGCGTGCTGGGCGCGGGCGAGCCGTTCCGTCAGACGCGGCTCGACCAGGTCGGGACGCCCGACCGTACCGACGAGCAGCGAGCCGCCGGTGAACACCGCGACCGCCGTCCCGTCCGCCTCCAGCACGTACGACGTGTGGTGCGCCGTGTGACCGGGGGTCGCGAGCGCCCGCAGCGTCAGGGAGGCACGGGCGTCGATCTCCGCGCTGTCGCCGTCGTGCACGGGCGTGCGCTCGTACGACACCCCGGCCCCGGCCGGCACCAGGTAGGCGGCGCCCGTGACCCGGGCCAGTTCCAGGCCTCCGGTGACGTAGTCGTTGTGGAGGTGCGTCTCGACGACGTGGGAGATGCGCACCCCGCGCCGTGCCGCTGCCGTGATCACCCGGTCGATGTCGCGCGGCGGGTCCACCGCCACGGCCGTCCGCTCGCCGCCCGCCAGGTAGCTGCGGTTGCCGAGCCCTGGCACCTCGATCGTGTCGACGAAGAACACGAGGTACTCCCTTCCAGTGTCGATTACCCCCCGGGGTATATAGACCGTAGCACGATTACCCCCGGGGGTATTTTCGAGGACGGGACCTCTCGCGCTGTGTGTGACGTACCTTGTGTGTCCGAGGCGAGCGGCGGGGCTCGTGACGACGGAGCCGAGGGGCGGGGTGGCGGTCGGGCAGGTGGTGCGCCGAGGGATTCGGCTCGGAGTCCGCATCGGATCGGTACCGGCGCTCCTCTTCGGAACGCTGTGGCTCACCGGCGGCGCGATGTGGCTGATCTTCGACAGGAACACCGGCGATCCGGCGGCCTTCGTGCGCGACGGCTTCGTCGGGGTGGCCGGAAGCCTGGGCGTCGGTGTTCTGCTCGGTGCCGCCACGGGCGTCGTTCTCGCGCTGTCCCCCGAGTGGCTCGCGTCCCGGGCCCCGCTGCGCGGACTGCTCGCGGGAGCCGTGGCGAGCACCGTGTTCCTGGGGGAGGCCCTCGTCGTGGCGGTCGCGACCGACGTGGGCTACGGCCCGGTGCTGTTCACCTTCCTGACCACCCCCGTGGCCGGTGTCGTGGCGGCGCTGCACAGCGGCGACGTTCTCGGACGCACGCGCCATCACCCGTGGGTGTGGGGCGAGAAGAGTCCCTGGTGAGCGGGGTGACCCGGACTCGGTGAGCGGGGTGATTCGGACCTCGGTGCGCGGCGCGACCCGGACTCGGCGTCCACACGGGCCAAAAAAGTTCCGGCGGCGATGTCGAGAACCCGTGACCTGCTCCGTCCCCGGTGTGAACGCGACCAGAATGGGTCGTACAGCACCAAGGAGAGACACGATGGCCAAGTACCTGCTTCTCAAGCACTACCGAGGCGCCCCGGCCGCGGTCAACGACGTGCCCATGGACCAGTGGACGCCCGAGGAGATCTCGGCCCACGTGCAGTACATGAACGACTTCGCGGCCCGGCTCGAGAAGACCGGCGAGTTCGTCGACGGCCAGGCGCTCGCCCCCGAGGGAGCGTGGGTCCGGTACGACGGTGAGGGGCGCCCGCCGGTCACCGACGGGCCGTTCGCCGAGACCAAGGACCTCATCGCCGGCTGGATGGTGATCGACGTCGACAGCTACGAGCGCGCCGTCGAACTGGCCGGGGAACTGTCGGCCGCCCCCGGGGCGGGCGGCAGGCCGATCCACGAGTGGCTGGAGGTGCGCCCGTTCCTGGGCGCGCCGCCCACCATCTCGGAGTGCGCCTTCCATGGATGAGGCCCTCCTCCGGAGCCTCACGCCGAGTGTGCTCGGCGTCCTCGTCCGCCGCGGAGCCGACTTCGCCGCGGCCGAGGACGCCGTACAGGACGCGCTGGTCGAAGCGGTCCGCGTCTGGCCCACCGACCCCCCACGGGACCCGAAGGGCTGGCTGGTCACCGCGGCCTGGCGCAAGTTCCTCGACGCGGCACGGGCGGACGCCGCCCGCCGCCGGCGCGAGGACCTCGTCGACGAGGAACCGGCGCCCGGCCCCGCGTCCGCGACGGACGACACGCTCCAGCTCTACTTCCTGTGCGCCCACCCGTCGCTGACCCCGGCGTCCGCGGTCGCGCTCACGCTGCGCGCCGTGGGCGGGCTGACCACCCGCCAGATCGCCCAGGCCTACCTGGTTCCCGAGGCGACCATGGCGCAGCGGATCAGCCGGGCCAAGCGCACCGTCTCCGGTATACGGTTCGACCAACCCGGCGACGTCGCCACCGTTCTGCGCGTCCTGTACCTCGTCTTCAACGAGGGCTACTCCGGCGACGTCGACCTCGTCGCCGAGGCCATCCGGCTCACCCGCCGGCTCGCGGCCGCGATCGACCACCCCGAAGTGGCCGGGCTGCTCGCCCTCATGCTGCTCCATCACGCCCGGCGTGCCGCCCGGACCGCACCCGACGGCAGCCTGGTGCCCCTCGCCCGGCAGGACCGGGGCCGATGGGACACCGGGCTGATCGCCGAGGGCGTCACGATCCTTCAGGCGGCCCTCGCCCGCGACCGCCTGGGCGAGTTCCAGGCCCAGGCCGCGGTGGCGGCACTCCACGCCGACGCGCCCACTGCCGAGGAGACCGACTGGGTGCAGATCGTCGAGTGGTACGACGAACTCGCGCGCCTGACCGACAGCCCGGTCGTCCGCCTCAACCGCGCTGTCGCCGTCGCGGAGGCCGACGGACCGCGCGCCGGGCTGGCGGCGCTCGCGGCGCTGGACGACTCACTGCCCCGCCACACCGCGGTGGCGGCGTACCTCCATGAGCGCGACGGGGACCTGACGACGGCGGCCCGCTTGTACGCCGAGGCGGCCCGCAAGGCACCCAACCTCGCCGAACGCGACCACCTCACACGCGAGGCCGCCCGCCTCAACTCCCGCCACCGCGCCTGATGGACACCCCGCGCTCCCCCTCCAGGGTGATCAGGCTCGTCCCCGGTTTCAGCAGGTGCGGCCCGTGTAGTAGGCACCCTGGATCTTGGAGGCGGAACCGAGCCAGTGCCTGCCCGGGTTCACGCACGCCTCGTAGTCGGGCCCCGAGGCCACCTCGACCTTGATGACCACGTTCGAGCCGTCCGAGGTGCAGTGGTTGTAGAACGCGTCCGAGCCGGTCTTGTAGAAGCCGCACGGTTCGGCGGCGGCCGGGGCCGCGGCGGCGGCGCCGCAGAAGGTGAGCGCGAGGGCGACGGAACCGAGGGTGCTGGTCAGCAGACGACGGACACGCACGACGAGCTCCTTGTGAGGAGAGAGGTGAAGGGAGGCGCTGCCGGGACGGGACGCGGGGTCCTCGGCCGGGAGCGCACTCATGATCACCGATCGCTGAGCCCCGATCCGCTGACCGGCTCGTGATCTCACCCGGCGAATCGTTCCCCCGTTACGCCATCCAGATCATCTCGGTGGACGCGAGCTTGAGGCTGCGGTAGAGCGACGCCTTGTCTCCAGCCACCTGCCACGCGGACCGGTACGAAAGCGAACGTTCACCGGAGTCGGCCCCCGGCGTTCACTAGGCTGCCGCCGTGACCAAAGGCGGGAGTACGGCGGTTGCCGAGGCCGACATGGACGACGAGGGCTGGTCCGGCACCCGCCGGTGGGTGCGACAGAACCTCCGTCCCGGGCACCGGGTCCATGGGGTGGTCAGGCTGCGAGGCGGCTGGACGTCCGAGATGCGCCGCCTCGATGTAGGACCCGTCCGACCACCTGTACTGGCGTCTCCTGGACGCGCTCGCCTTCGCGCCGGACGCGGAGAAGGTCGCCGGGCCGTGGCGGGAACTGGGGAGGGACGATCTGACGTCGTCCGTTCTCGCCCGTCGTCTGGAGGACTATCTCCAGGAGCTCTTCGACCGGTACGGCTGAGGCCGGCGGGTCGGCACCCGCTCGGTCGGCGCCGGCGGTTCAGGCCGGCCCGCCCGGTCGAAGACAACTGTCAGTACGCCCGATCAGTAGGCGGAGTTGACGTTGTCGATGGAACCGTAGCGGTGGGCGGCGTAGTTGGCCGCCGCGGTGATGTTGGCGACGGGGTCGGTGACGCTGTGGGCGGTGCCGGAGACGTGGT
Organism: Streptomyces sp. NPDC048297; assembly: GCF_043201585.1. Classification (NCBI taxonomy): domain Bacteria; kingdom Bacillati; phylum Actinomycetota; class Actinomycetes; order Kitasatosporales; family Streptomycetaceae; genus Streptomyces; species Streptomyces sp. NPDC048297. Next base: position 131,154 of record NZ_JBICZA010000004.1, on the reverse strand, counting down.
AGGCGTTGAAGGTGGGGTCGATCACCTGGAGCAGGCCCTTGGAGGGGATGCCGTTCTTCGCGTTGACGTCCCAGTTGTTCTGGGCGTTGGGGTTGCCGCTGGACTCGCGCATGATGTTGCGCTTGAGGCCGTCGTAGCTGCCCGGGATGCCCTTGGACTTCATGATGTCCAGGGACTGCTTGATCCAGCCGTCGAGGTTGTTCGCGTAGCCGTGGGCCTTGGGGGTGGTGCGGCTGTCGCTGGTGACGGCGGTGGACTTGGTGTGCACGGGCTCGGCGGCCTGCGCGGCGGTGGGCATCAGGGTGAGGGCGGCGGTGGCGGCGCCGGTGGTGGCGATGCCGGTGAGGGCGAGGGTGCGCAGGCGGGAGAAGCGGGTGCGGGTCATGGGTGTACTCCAGTGTGGGTCGTCGTCTTCGGCGCCGGCCGCGGTGCGGTGGCGTGTGGGCGGGGCCCGCGCTGGAGTCCGGTGCGGTGGGCCCATGTGGTTCGGCCCGGTTGCGTCGGTGGCTCCCAGCGACGTCAGCCATGTTGAGCAGCCGACGGGGCGCGGCGCAATGATGTGACGTACTACCCGACTACGGAGCAATGCCCGTTATCTGCCGTTCTGGGGTGTTTCTATGCTGTTCGGGGCGGTCTGGTTCTACGATGCGAGGTAGGACGTGACGTGCGTCCTGTGCGCGGGCTCACGCGTTCCGGGCCCCGAAGGCGCCCTGTGGATCTCTCGTCGGGAGGAGACGCACTCGGGGGAGGGGCCGGATGCGGGCGGGGCGCGGGCGTGCGGTCAGCTCTGCCGCGCGGGGCCCGTGGAGGCACGTACGACCAGGTCGCAGCCCAGCAGCAGTGACCGGGGCGGTCCCGGCCGCTCGATGCACTGCAGCAGCATGCGTGCCGCCTCGGCGCCGATCTGCTGCTGAGGCACGTGCACGGTCGTCAGCGGCGGGGTCATCCGGGTCAGGAACGGCATGTCGTTGAACCCGGTCACGGACATGTCCTCGGGGCAGCGCAGCCCCGACGCCGCCAGCGCGTCGAGCGCCCCGAGGGCCAGAAGGTCGTTCGCGGCGAACACGGCGGTCGGGCGGTCGGCGCCCCGGTACGTGGCCAGTACGTCGTCCATCGCCGCCGTACCCGCCGCCTCGCTGAAGGACGTGGCGTCGACGACGGGGGTGTGCCGGGGGTCCAGTCCGGCGTGAGCGCACGAGTCGAGGAAGGCGCGGCGCCGGACGAGTCCGGTCGACAGGTCCTGCGGGCCCGCGAGATGCGCGATGCGGCGGTGACCGAGCCCGGTGAGGTGCCGGACGACCGCGTCGACGCCGGCCGTCTCGTCCGCCGTGACCGACGGGACCCTCCGGTCGTCCAGGACCCGGTTGACGAGCACCATGGGTACGCCCTGTGCCGCCGCGTGTTCGAGCAGGGGGTGTGTGCGGCGCGCGGTCGCCACGACGAAGCCGTCGCACTGGCGCCCGCGCAGCTCGGCGAAGAGCCGGGCCTCCTTCTCCTCGTCGTTGTCCGTGCTGACCAGCAGCGCCGAGTACCCCTCGACGGCGAGCGCCTCCTCCACCCCTGTGACGATGGGCGGGAAGAGGGGGTTGGTCAGGTCGGGGATGAGGATCGCGACCATCCGCGAGCGCCGGGTGCGCAGGGCACGCGCGACCGAGTTCGGCTGGTAGCCCAGGCTTTCGGCCACGGCGAGGACCCGCTTGGCCGTCTCCGCCGACACCCGGTGGCGGGTGTCGGGATTCAGCGCTCTCGACGCCGTGCCGGGATGGACGCCGGCCGCTCGTGCCACGTCACTCAACCTCGTCACGCGCCCCACCGTATGCCGCGGAACGACGCGATGGCAATGGATTGCATCGAGGCGTGCCGGATGTCTTGACACCCCCTGGCGGCGCGCCTAATTTCACGGCAACCGATTGCGCAGCGGTGTGACGCAACCAACGCAAACCCCTGCCGCGCACCGCTGCATCGCCCTGAACGGCCATGAAATCCCCTCTTTTCGAGTGTAGGGACGGCTCGCCATGCAAGACAATCGATTGCCATTGATGGTCGGCAGACACCGGTGGCACCGCCATGGGGTCCGTGCGGCCCTGGCGGTCACGACCGCGGCGGCGCTGGCCGCCTGCGGACCCGCGACCGGGGGACCCACCCGGTCGGCGGGCGACGGCCCCGGCAAGGACACGCTGACCATCGGCGTCTCGCTCTCCCTGACAGGGGACTTCGCCGATCCGGGCAAGGCCGCCAAGCGCGGTTACGACCTGTGGGCGGCCGACGTCAACGCCCGGGGCGGCATCCTCGGGCGCAAGGTCTCCGTGAAGATCGTCGACGACACGTCCAACCCGAATCAGGTCACGACGAACTACACCAACCTCATCACCAAGGACAAGGTCGACCTGGTCGTCGGCCCGTACTCCAGCCTGCTGACCATCCCGGCCTCCCAGGTGGCCAAGCGCTACGGCTACGCCTTCCTCGAACCGGCCGGCGGCGGCCCGAAGGTGTTCGCCCAGCACCTGGACAACCTGTTCTTCGTCCAGCCCGCCGCCATCGTCAAGCAGGGCGACATCTTCGTCGACCACGTGCTCTCGCTGCCGGCCGCGAAACGCCCGAAGACCGCCGCGTACGCCTCACTCGACGACCCGTTCGCCGCGCCCCTCGCCGACAACGTGCGCAAGCGCCTGGAGGCGGCCGGCGTCAAGACCGTGTACGCCCAGACCTACCCCGACAACCTGACGGACCTGACCCCGGTGATCAGCAAGGTGGCGGAGGCCGAGCCCGACCTGCTCGTCGCCGGAACCCAGTCCGAGGACGCCTACGCCCAGGTCAAGGCGATGATCCAGCTGGGCTTCAACCCCCGCTGGATGTTCGTCTCCAACGGCGCCAACAACCCCGTGGAGTTCCCCGACAAGGTCGGCGCCGACAACACCGAGGGCATCTTCACCACCGGCGACTGGTACGCCGGATCCAAGCAGGCAGGCGCTCCCGAGTTCGTCAAGGCCTACCTCGCCAAGTACGGCGGCAAGGAGACGGACATCGACACCACCAGCGCCGAGGCGTACTCGGTCGGCGCGCTGTTCGAAGAGGTCGCGAAGAAGACCGGGAAGCTCGACAACGAGACCCTCATCTCCGCGCTGCACAAGGGCACGTGGAAGACACCGGTCGGCGATCTGTCCTGGGACGCCAACGGCGAACCGAAGGGGCACTACACCCTCGTCCAGTGGCAGAAGCACCGCCTGACACCGGTCTACCCGGCGAACGTGGCGGCCGCCGAGCCGGTCGACGTGAAACCTGCCTGGGGGAAGTGAGGAAACGTGCACACACTTGTCCAGGCGATCCTGCTCGGCATTCTCACCGGCGGTGTCTACGCCCTGATGGCCAGCGGCCAGACCCTCGTCTTCGGCATCATGCGGGTGATCAACCTCGCCCAGGGCGCGCTGGTGGTCCTCAGCGCCTACCTGTCGTACACCCTGTTCACCTGGGCCGGGATCGACCCGTTCCTCGGCATCCTGATCGTCACCCCCGTGATGTTCCTGCTCGGCGTCGCCGTCCAGTGGGTGTTTCTCCGCCCGCTCGGCACCGGCGGGGGCGAACTCAGTCTGCTCGTCATGTTCGCCGTCGCCCTGGCCGTCGAAGGCGTGCTCGCGTCGGTCTACAAGACGACCTTCCGCTCCATCAACACCGGTTACCGCGACACCGCCTGGCAGGTGGGCGACTACCGGCTGCCGGTGACCAGGCTGGCCGCCTTCGCGCTCTCCCTCGCCGTCCTGGGCGGGCTGTGGCTGCTGCTGCACCGCACCCGCTTCGGTGCCTCGGTGCGGGCCACCGTCCAGAACCCGACCGCGGCCCGGCTGCTCGGCGTCAACCCCGAACGCGTCTCCGCGCTCGGCTTCGGCCTGGGCACGGCGACCGCGGGAGCCGCCGGCGCGGTGTTCGGCCTCGTCTACCCCTTCAACTCGAGCAGCCACTACGACCTCATCGCCCGCCTCCTCGCGATCGTCGTGCTCGGCGGACTCGGCAGCCTCGGCGGAGCCGTCGTGGCCGGGGTGCTCATGGGCGTCGCCGAGGCGGTCGTGGCCGCGACCTGGTCACCGTCGTGGGCCGGATTCACCTTCTTCACGGCGCTGCTCCTCGTCCTGCTGCTGCGCCCGCAGGGACTGTTCGGGACCCGGCTGCGGGGGGCGCTGTGACCTCCACCCTCTCCGCGACACCCGTGACGGCCGCACCACCCTCCGGGCTCGTACGTCATCGCAGGCTGTGGCGCATCGCGGTGCCCGTCGTCGTCTTCGCGGTGCTGCTGGCCGCGCCCTGGACCGTCGGCGAGCCGTGGATCGTCAACCTGCTGATCTTCACGCTCATGTACGCCACGATGGCCAGCGCCTGGAACCTGGTGGGCGGCCTCGCCGGCTATCCCTCGCTCGGCCACGCGGCGTTCTTCGGGATCGGCGCCTACGGCGAGGCGATCTGGTTCCACCACCATCCGCCCGTCTCCGGCTGGGAGCCCTTCCTCGCGCTGCCCGTCGTGGCGGCGGGCACCGCACTGGTGGGGCTGCCGGTGGCCTGGGTCGCCATGCGCACCCGGGCCGCGACCTTCGCGATCGTCACGATCACCCTGGTCTTCGTCGTCCAGACGCTCGCGTTCAACGCCCGCTCCCTCACCGGGGGCGCGCAGGGCATCGGGATCGGCCCGGCCCCGTTCAGCGCCGCCTACTTCGCCTTCCCCTTCTACTACGTGCTGGTCGCCCTGCTCGCCGTCGCCGTCGCCGTGACCGCCCTCGTCATGAGGTCCCGGCTCGGCCTGGTCCTGGCGACCGTCCGCGACGACGAGGACAAGGCGCGCGGCATCGGAGCCCCCACGGCGGTCGCCAAGCTCGCGGCGTTCGCGCTGTCGGTCGGCCTCACCGGCGCGGTCGGCGCGGTGTGGGCGTACTACGTGTCCTTCGTCTACCCGCCCTTCGCGGTGGACCCGCTGGTCACCATCGGCATGGTGCTCATGGTGTACCTGGGCGGTCGGGGGACGCTGTGGGGGCCCGTGCTCGGTGCGTTCCTCGTCGTGCCGGTGCAGCAGTACCTCGCCTACCGGCTCGGCGCCAACTCGCTGCACCTGGTGGGATACGCGGGCCTGTTCCTCGTCGTGATGCTCGTCCTGCCCCGCGGCATCCTGCCCTCGCTCGCGGAACGGCTCGGGAAGCGGGTGACCCGGCGATGACGGCACTCCTCGAAGTACGCGGACTGACCAAGTCCTTCGGCGGCGTGCGGGCGGTGGACGACTGCTCGTTCGACGTCGAGGAAGGCTCGGTGACCGCGCTCATCGGACCCAACGGGTCGGGAAAGACGACCGCGTTCAACATGATCACCGGGTATCTGGCCGCCGACTCCGGGTCGTTGCGGTTCGGGGGCACCACCTACCGGCGGCCCGACCCGGCGGTGCTCTACCGGCGCGGACTCACCCGCACGTTCCAGCAGGCCCGGATCTTCGGCTCGCTCAGCGTCCGGGAGAACCTGATCGCCGCGGCCGGCCACCGCTGGTCCGCCCTGCTCGCCCCGCGCGCCGCCAAGGCCGACCGGGCCCGCGCCGACGAACTCCTGGACGACTTCGGGCTGTCCCCCAAGGCCGACCTGAACGCGTCCGAACTCTCCTACGGACAGCGCAAGTTGTGCGAATTCGCCGCCGTGCTCATGGCGGACCCACGGCTGGTGCTGCTCGACGAACCCACCGCGGGAGTCAACCCCGTGATGATCGAGACGATGGAGCGCCATGTGCGCACCCGGCGCGAGCAGGGAGTGACCTTCCTGATCGTCGAGCACGACATGCCGCTGGTGATGCGGCTGTGCGACCCGGTCGTCGTCCTCGACCGCGGCCGGCCCATCGCGGCCGGGGTCCCGGCCGACATCCAGGCCGACCCCCGGGTGCTCGACGCCTACCTGGGGGAATGATGACCGACACCACATCCGCACCCGCCGGGGCGCTGCTCACCCTCGACGCCGTCACCGCCGGATACGGCGCGGGCCTGATCCTGCGGGGCGTCGACCTCACCGTCGCCGCCGGACAGGTCACCTGCCTCATCGGGCCCAACGGCTCCGGCAAGTCCACGACCCTGAAGACGATCTCGGGACTGCTGAAACCGGCCTCCGGCACCGTCACCTTCCAGGGCGAGGACATCTCCCGGCTCAGCGCCCGCGAACGGCTCCTGCGCGGCATCGTCCACGTACCGCAGGACCGCAGCCTCTTCCCGGCGATGACCGTGCGGGAGAACGTCGAGATGGGCGGCTACGTGCTGCGCGACCGGCGCCTGATCGCCGAGCGCTGGGAGCAGATCGCCACCTCCTTCCCGATGGTCGCCGACCGGGCGGGCGCCCACGCCGGCTCCCTGTCCGGCGGCGAGCAGAAGACCGTCGAGATCGCCCGGACCCTGATGCTCGACCCCGTCCTCATCCTCCTGGACGAACCTTCCATCGGGCTCGACCCCAAGTCCCGTACCGCCGTCTTCCGCAGCGTCGCGGACCTCGCGGCGTCCGGACGCTCCGTCCTCCTGGTGGAGCAGAACGCCCGTTCCGGCCTGGCCGTCTCGCACACCGGCGTCGTCCTCGAAGGCGGCCGGGTCGCCCTGACCGGCAGCGGCGCCGACCTGCTCTCCGACCCGGAGGTCGGCCGGCTCTACCTCGGCGCCGGAGCCCGGCCCACCCCACCCCTCGCCTCCACCCTCCCGTCGCCCGCGGGCGACCCCACCCGACAGGACTGACTCATGACCGACACCCCGCAGCGTCCCACCATCGGCTGGGCCGGCACCGGCCGCATGGGCTACGCCATGGTCGTCCGCCTCCTGCGCGCGGGCCACGACGTCACCGTCTACAACCGCACCCGCAGCAAGTGCGAGCCGCTCACCGAACTGGGCGCGACGATCGTGGACACCGCCGCCGAACTCGCCGACCGCGACATCGTGTTCACGATGGTCAGCGCCAGCAAGGACTTCGCCGAGGTCACCCTCGGCGAGCAGGGCATCCTGCGCCAGGCCGCCAAGCCCCGCGTCCTCGTCGACTGCTCCACCGTCTCCGCGGACGTCTCGGCCCAGGTACGGCAGGAGGCGGAGCAGGTCGGCACCGCACTGCTCGTGGCCCCCGTCTCCGGCAACGCCAAGGTCGTCAAGGCCGGCCGCCTCTCCATGGTCGCCTCCGGCCCCCGCGAGGTCTTCGACGAGGCCGAACCCCTGCTCACCGCCATCGCCGCCTCGGTCACCTACGCCGGGCAGAACGACGTGGCCCGCCTGGTGAAGCTCGCCCACAACATCTTCCTCGGTGTCGTCACCCAGTCGATGGCCGAGATCACCGTTCTGGCCGAGAAGGGAGGCGTGAGCCGGGCCGCGTTCCTGGACTTCCTCAACGGCTCCGTCCTCGGCTCGGTCTTCACCCGCTACAAGACGCCCGCCTTCGTGAACCTCGACTTCACGCCGACGTTCACGCCCCAACTGCTGCGCAAGGACTTCGACCTCGGCCTCGCCGCCGCCCGGGACCTGGAGGTCCCGATGCCGGTCGCCGCGCTGACCCACCACATCGTCCAGCAGTCCGTCGGCCGCGGCCACGACGACACCGACTTCGCCGTCCTGCTCACGGAGACCGCCCACGCGGCCGGCCTGAACCTCGTGGCCGAGGACGCGGACGTCACCGACGGCCTCAGCGCGGCCTCGTGAACCGCCGCCGCACCGGCCAGGAGAAGACCCTCACACCGACGAGGAGGACAGGGTGACCCCCACCGCGCTTTTGGCCGCCCCCGGGCACACGGCCGTCGACTTCGAGACGCGCGTCGACTTCGACCGACTGCGCTCCTACCGGCTCTCCCGCGCCCGCGCCGCCCTCGACGCCTCGGAGCTGGGCGCCGTCCTGCTCTTCGACGTCAACAACATCCGCTACGTCAGCGGCACGATGATCGGCGAATGGTCGCGGGACAAGATGACCCGCTACGCGCTGCTGACCCGCGACCACGAGCCGATGGTCTGGGACTTCGGCTCCGCCGCCCGCCACCACCAGCTGTACGCGCCCTGGCTGCTCCCCGAGAACTGCCGCGCCGGAATGCTGGGCCTGCGCGGCGCGGTCGCCCCCGAGGTCGGACTGATGCGGAGCGCGGTCGCCGAACTCAAGGGCATCCTCGCCGACCACGGCCTCGCCGGCGCGCCCATCGGCATCGACATCGCCGAACCGCCGTTCCTCTTCGAGATGCAGGCCGCCGGGCTCACCGTCGCCGACGCCCAGCAGGTCATGCTGGACGCCCGCGCCGTCAAGAACCCCGACGAGATCATGCTGCTCTCGCAGTCCGCGGCGATGGTCGACGGCGCCTACCAGCAGATCTCCGAAGCCCTCAAGCCCGGCGTGCGCGAGAACGACATCGTCGCGCTCGCCAACAAGTACCTCTACGAGCAGGGTTCGGACGACGTCGAGGCCATCAACGCCGTGTCCGGGGAGCGCTGCAACCCGCATCCGCACAACTTCACCGACCGGCTCATCCGCCCCGGCGACACCTGCTTCTTCGACATCATCCAGTCCTACCAGGGCTACCGCACCTGCTACTACCGCACCCTGAACGTCGGCTCCTCCACCCCGGCGCAGCGCGACGCCTACACCAGGGCCCGTGAGTGGATCGACGCCGCGATCGCCCTGGTGAAACCCGGCCAGACCACCGACGTCATCGCCAAGGCCTGGCCGAAGGCGACCGAGTTCGGGTTCGAGACCGAAATGGACTGCTTCGGCCTGCAGTTCGGCCACGGCCTGGGGCTGGGCCTGCACGAGCGGCCCATCATCAGCCGCCTCAACTCCCTCGAACACCCCGCGGAGATCCAGGAAGGCATGGTCTTCGCGCTGGAGACGTACTGCCCGGCCTCGGACGGCTACTCCGCCGCGCGCATCGAGGAGGAGGTCGTGGTCACCGCCGACGGCGCCCGCGTCCTCACGCTCTTCCCCGCGCAGGAACTGTTCGTCGCCAACCCCTACTAGACCCACCGGAAAGGAGGTACGGGATCGTGACCACCACACACACCGAGCCCGCCGCGCCCGCCGTCGACGAGCCCACGCGTCTGGCACTGTACGGACACATGGTGCGGATGCGCGGCATGGAGAAGCGCGCCTACGACCTGTTCCTGCAGAACCTCGTCAAGGGCACCAGCCACCTGTCCCTCGGCCAGGAGGCCATCGCCGCCGGCTTCGGCGTGGCGATGCGCCCCGACGACTACACCTTCGCCACCTACCGCGGCCACGCCCACACCCTCGCCCGCGGTGTGCCGATGACCGGCGTCCTCGCCGAACTGATGGGCCGCGCCAACGGCCTGATGGCCGGCAAGGGCGGCAGCATGCACCTGACGTCCGTCGAGCACGGGATGATGGGCTCGTACGCCATCATCGGCGCCCACCTGCCGATCGCCACCGGAGCCGCCTGGTCGGCCCAGTACCGGGGCAGCGGCCAGGTCGCCGTCTGCTTCTTCGGCGACGGCACGACGAACATCGGCGCCTTCCACGAGGCGCTGAACCTGGCGGCCGTGTGGAAACTGCCCGTCGTCTTCGTGTGCGAGAACAACCTGTACATGGAGTACACGCCGATCGGCTCGGTGACCGCCGTACCGAACCCGGCCGCCGACCGCGCCGCCGCGTACGGCCTGGAGCCGGTCACCATCGACGGCAACGACCCCGACGCCGTGTACGCGGCCGCCCAGACCGCACTCCATCGGGCGCGCAGCGGCGAGGGCCCCTCCCTGATCGAGGCCAAGACCTACCGGCACGGCGGCCACTCCCGGGCCGATCCCGCCAAGTACCGCCCCACGGCGGAGGTCGAGCAGTGGCTGAAGCGCGACCCGGTCCCCGCCTACCGGCAGCGGCTCCTCGGCCTCGGTGTGGCCGAGTCCGTCCTCGCCGGGATCGAGACCGAGTCGGCCCGCCTGGTGGACGAGGCGACCGAACAGGCGAAGGCGGGACAGCAGCCGGGCGAGGACCTGGTGCTCAAGGACGTATGGGCTGACGGAGGTGCGACATGGCGCAACTGACCTACCGCGACGCGGTCGCCCGCGGCATCGCGCAGGAGATGCGGCGGGACGACTCGATCGTCTTCCTCGGCGAGGACATCGCCGCCGCCGGCGGGGTGTTCAAGACGACGGCCGGGCTGCTGGACGAGTTCGGCCCGACCCGGGTGCGTGACACCCCCATCTCCGAACAGGCCATCCTGGGCGCCGCGATGGGCGCCGCCATGACGGGCCTGCGGCCCATCGCGGAGATCATGTTCTCCGACTTCTTCGCGGTCTGCTGGGACATCGTCGTCAACCAGATCGCCAAGTCCCGGTACATGACCAACGGCCAGATGTCCTTCCCGCTGGTCATCAAGTCCGGCAACGGCGGCGGCCTGCGTTTCGGCGCGCAGCACTCCCAGGACATCGCCAACTGGGCGATGGCCGTGCCCGGCCTCAAGGTGGTCGTCCCCTCCAACCCCACCGACGTCGTCGGCCTGATGGCCGCGGCCGTACGCGACCCCGACCCCGTCATCTTCCTGGAGGCGAAGGGGCTTTACCCGACCAAGGCCGAGGTGCCCGACGGCGACATCGTCGACGAACTCGGCAGGGCGAAGGTGCTCCGGCACGGCAGTGACGTCACGCTGGTCGCCCTCGGTCTGATGGTGCCCCGCACCCTCGCCGCCGCCGAGCAGCTCAAGCAGCAGCACGGCATCGACGCCACCGTCATCGACCTGCGCAGTCTGGTCCCGCTCGACGTCAGCACCGTACTGGGCTCCCTGGAGCACACCGGCCGGCTGTTCACCGTCGAGGAGAACCCCCGGCTGTGCGGCTGGGGCGCGGAGCTGGTGTCGATCGTCGCGGAGGAGGGCTTCACCTCCCTGGACGGGCCGCTGGTGCGGATCACCACACCGCACGTGCCCCTGCCGGCCGCCGACGCCCTGGAGGACGCGACCCTGCCCAGCACCGCCCGCATCGTCGAGACCGTCGCCAAGAGCGTCGACTGACCGGCACCGGGAGACCCACAGTGACCACCCTCAAGGACACCCCCACCCAACTCCTCATCGGCGGCCGGTGGACCCCGGCCGGCGACGACGGAACCCTGGAAGTCGTCGATCCCGCCTACGCCGAACCGCTCGCGGAGGTCGCGAACGGCACCGTCGAGGACGCCGTGGCGGCCGTGGACGCCGCCCACGGCGCCCTCGACGCCTGGCGGGCCACGGCACCACGCCGACGCGGAGAGATCCTGCGGCGGGCGTTCGACCTGATGACCGCGCGCGCCGAGGCGTTCGCCGAACTCATCGTCAGGGAGAACGGCAAGGCCCTGGCCGACGCCCGAGCCGAAGTGGCGTACGCGGCCGAGTTCTTCCGCTGGTACGCCGAGGAGGCGGTGCGCGCGACCGGATCCGTCCAGACGGCACCGGCCGGCACCAACAAGATCATGGTGCTGCGCCAGCCCGTGGGCGTCGCGCTGCTCATCACGCCGTGGAACTTCCCCGCCGCCATGGCCACCCGGAAGATCGGCCCCGCCCTGGCCGCGGGCTGCACCGTCGTCCTCAAACCCGCCTCGGACACACCGCTGACCGCACTCGCGCTGGGCGCGCTGCTCACCGAGGCGGGCGTGCCCGACGGCGTGGTCAACGTCGTACCCTCACGCCGCTCCGCCCGGATCGCCGAGGTCCTGCTCGCCGACCCCCGGGTCCGCAAGGTGTCGTTCACCGGCTCCACCGAGGTCGGGCGCGAACTGCTGCGGCAGGCGGCCGGATCGGTCGTGAACACCTCCATGGAACTCGGCGGGAACGCCCCGTTCCTCGTCCTCGCCGGCGCCGACCTCGACCAGGCGGTCGCCGGTGCCATGGTCGCCAAGATGCGCAACGGCGGGGAGGCGTGCACGGCGGCCAACCGCTTCTACGTCCACGCCTCGCTCGCCGAGGAGTTCGCCACGCGCCTCGCCTCGGCCATGACGGCGCTCACGGTCGGCCCCGGCCTGAACGCGGGCGTGGACGTCGGACCGCTGGTGAACGAGGCGGCCCGCAAGAAGGTCGGCGAACTCGTCTCGGGCACCGTCGACGCCGGCGCGCGCCTCCTGGCCGGCGGTACGGCCCCCGAACGCGCCGGATACTTCTACCTCCCGACCGTGCTGGGCGACGTCCCCGCCGACGCGCCCATCCTGACGGAGGAGATCTTCGGCCCGGTGGCGCCCGTCGTCCCCTTCGACGACGTCGACGAGGCGATCCGGCTCGCCAACGACACCGAGTACGGCCTCGTGTCCTACGTCTACACCGGGAACCTGGCCGAGGGCCTGCGGGTGTCCGAGGCGCTGGAGTCCGGAATGGTCGGCCTGAACCGTCCGGTCGTGTCGGACCCGGCCGCCCCGTTCGGCGGCGTCAAGCAGTCCGGCCTCGGCCGCGAGGGCGGACACGACGGCCTGCTGGAGTTCACCGAGAGCAAGTACATCGCCGTGGACTGGTGACCTGGGCCGGAGCGTGACGTCCGCCCGGGAGGGGGACGAAGGGTGCCTGACGGACCTGGCGGACGTCAGGCACCCTCGCTTGCGTGTGCGGCGCGCCGATGAGTTTTCCTGGCCGGGGGAGTCTCATCATCGGTACTGACAGTCCCGGGAGGATCACGTGTCTCAGTTGTTGAAGGTCCAGAACTTCATCGTCTCCAGTGACGGCGTCGCCGCCGGTGAGGACCAGGACCAGAGCCTGGAGCGGCCGTTCGGCCTCGACGGACCCGAGAGGATGTTCGCCTGGGCCGGCGCCACGGCGAGCTGGCCCAACCGCACGGACCCCGGCGGCAGCCGGGGCCTGGACGACTACTTCACACGGGACTTCCACCACAACATCGGCGCCGAGATCATGGGCCGCAACAAGTTCGGGCCGCAGCGCGGGCCCTGGAGCGAAGACGAGGAGTGGCGCGGCTGGTGGGGCGACGAGCCCCCGTTCCACACCCCGGTGTTCGTCATGACCCACCACAAGCGCCCGTCCTTCACCCTCTCCGACACCACCTTCCACTTCGTCGAGGGCGACCCGGCCACGATCCTGGAGCAGGCGCGGGAGGCGGCGCAGGGCAAGGACGTCCGGCTCGGCGGCGGGGTCACCACCATCCGCGAGTTCCTCGACGCCGACCTCGTCGACACCCTGCACGTGGCGGTCTCGCCGCTGAAATACGGGTCCGGTCTGCGGCTCTGGGAGTCTCCCGACGAGCTCCGGGACCGGTTCCACCTCGACATCGTACCGAGCCCGAGCGGGGTGACGCACCACCTGTTCTGGCGGAAGTGACGCCGTCCGCCGGTGCCGTGGACGGCGTCAGGCCGTGCGCCTGGTGACGAAGTCCGCGATGGCGTCCTGCATCTGCTGGAGGCCGGGCTCTTCGAGCGGGTAGTGGCCCGCGTTGTCGAGCATGACGGTCTCTACCGGGACCTTGGTGATGCGGGACAGGACCGGCACGCTGAGGTGGTGAGGGGTCCAGCGGTCCTCGGCGGGCTGCGTGAGCAGGACCGGGCAGGCGTCGAAGTCCTCGGGCTCGACGGCGGGCACGTAGTTCATGTAGCGGTCGAGGAAACGGACGCTGACCCGGTTCGCGGCCGAGGTGCGGTCCTTCATGAAGACCTTCATGGCGGCCCGGTCGTTGGCGAGCGCGGACATCTTGGACGCCAGGCTCATCGGCAACGTGACGAAGGCGGCCGGGGTCCGGGCCAGCAGGCCCATGACGGGACCGCCCAGGCGGGCGGTGAGCCTGTCGTGCGCGGTCTCGTCGCGGACCCGCTGGTCGCGCTGGTCGAGGAAGGTCATGCCCACGATGCCGGCCAGGGTGCCCCGGGGCGCCTTGGCCGCGACGTGGTAGGTGAGCATGCCGCCCGCACTGAGCCCGTACAGCACGATGGGGCGGTCGTCGCGGGACTGCTCGTGGGCGAGGAAGTCGACGACGAGGTCGACCCAGTCGTCGTAGGAGGGGGTGCTGCCCGGCTCGACCTGGGTGAGGCCGTAGCCGAGGTTGTCCAGGGCCACGGTCTCGAAGCCGCGCGCGGCCAGGGGAGCGCCCAGGATGAGGGACATCTGGCGGCCGTTGGTGCCGACGCCGTGGTGCAGCACGACCTTGGCCTTCGCCGCGGGGTCGGCGTAGCGGTCGAGGTGGACGCGGTGTCCGCGCCAGTCCCAGAACTCCTCGCGGGGCGCGGTGTCGTCGGTCAGCCGCAGACGGGCGGGCAGAAACCGCTGCAGCTCGCGCCAGGCCTGCTGGTCGCGGTAGGAGACGGGGCGGAAGCGGGGGCGGAGGTGGGGCTCATCGACGGTGCCTTCCGGCTGGGGCCTGACGGTGAGTCAGGCGGGGGGAGAGGGGGCGGGGCGGCTCAGCGCCCCGCGGGTGATCATCCGCACGCCGGCCGTGAGGTCCCGGCGGGCCGCTTCGACGTCACGAAGGTCGTCCTCCAGGCCCCGCGTGAACGTGAGCAGCACGCCGCCCGCCTGCTGGGCGCCGTCGGGGACGACCGGTGCCAGGGCCGAGGTCACCAGCTCCGCCAGATGGTCCATGTAGGCGGTGACCAGGTCGGGCGTGTGGGCGGAGGCCGCGGACAGCAGCTCGTAGGCGTGGGTGGGACTGTCACGCCACAGCCGGATGGCGACCTCCAGCTTGACCGTGAGTACCCCGAGGACCTTCTCCTCGGGCGTGGCCGCGGCGGCTGCCGCCTGGTCGGCCGCGGCCGACGCCAGTTCCAGCTTGGCGCCGATGACCTTGGCGAACACCTCGTCCTTGGTTCCGGCGTACTTGTAGACGGTCGGGCGCGACAGCTGCGCCTCCTCGACGATGTCGGACATCGTCGTGCGGCGGTAACCGTTGCGGCAGAAGGCGCGGTAGGCGCTGTCGAGGACGACCTGGGAAGACGGAACCTTCGGCATGGCTACAAATTTAACACTCATAGCCAATGTTGTAAATCTCTGCTGGCTGTGACCGCAGGGCGGGCCGGGCGGCCGGCCCGCCCAGGTATTCGTCCCCGGCCGCTACCGCTCGGCCGGAGTGATGCGACGGCCCGTCAGGCTCGTGGGCCGGACCGACACCCACATGGCGCGCTCACCGCCCGCCCAGGGCGTGCTGTGGGCCAGTCGGGTGAGCCGTCCCGCGGCGTCGGGGTCCGTCACGACACTCGCGGGGCCGACGGCGAGCACGCTCCAGCCCTGGCTCATCGCCTCGTCGAGGTGGTCGACCTCGAAGGCGACCTCCAGGCCCGCGGCTGCCGCCGGGAGTGAACCGGGCGCGGTCCGGAAGACGATGGCCTCGTCCACGACGTCGTAGTTGACCGGGACGACCGCCGGGCGGCCGTCGGGAGCCGACACCGCGATACGGCCCACCCCGTGCGTGGACAGCAGGGAGCGGCACTCCGCCGGGCTGAGGTCCCGCAGCCGGGGGTGCAGCAGTGCGTAGCCCTGACCCGGTGGGAGGTCCATGCCCCCGCCCTCCAGGGCGGAGACCGTGGTGCCCAGGGCGTCGGCCAGCCTGATGACCGTCGCCATGGTCGGATCGGCAGGCCGTTCCTCCAGGTACGCCAGGTAGTCGGGCGACATCCGGGCGCGGCGGGCGGTCTCCTCCCGGCTGAACCCCAGCCTGTGCCGGGCGTCGGCCACGCGCCGGCCGATGTCGCCGGGGTTGGCCCCGGTCGGTGGTGGCGCGGCGCCGGACGCCGACCGTGTTCCGCCCGTGCCCGACTGCGTCCTGTCCGTCCCGGACCCCGTCCTGTCCGTCCCGGACCCCGTCCTGCTCGTCCCGGACCCTGTCCTGCCCGTGTCCGGCAGCGAGCCGCGCGTGGTGCCGGGTTGTGCGTGTTCGAGATGCAGGATGTGTGCGTCGGGCCCTGGGAACACGAGCGTCACTTCGTCCGTGTCCGACCAGCGCACGTCGTAGGGAGGTGTTCCGTCCTCGTGGTGGAGTCCGACGATCTCGCCGTCGCGCCTGGCGGCGCCGGTCGCCGGACTTTCGATGACCAGTTGGTCGCCGAGGTGAGCTCGCATGATCGCCGCCCTCTCCTCAGATCGGTGCTGTATCCAAGCTGCCACGTGGGGGAGACCGTCGCACGGGAGGGCCTGGCGTGACACGTGGTGCGTACCGACCCTTGTTGTCCGCGATGTTCCGCGCGGATGGTTCCCCTTCCAGCGTGTGCGGGCGCCGGAGGCGTGGGCAGGGGCCGGCCGGCCTCCCCGGCGGGCCGTTCGGCCTTCCGCCGGTCCGGCAGGTTCGGCGAGTTCCGCCGGTCCGGTGGGTTCGGCGGGTTCGGCGAGTTCCGCCGGTCCGGCGGGTTCGGCGGGTTTGGCGGGTTCGGCCTCCCGTCCGCCCGGTGGCGCTCACCGCTCGTCGCACCAGGCACGGTAGGCGGCCACCGCGGTCGGCAGTGTCGGGAAGATACGGTCGGCGCCCACGGAGTCCGCGAGGCCGTACGCCTGGAGGTCGTCGAGCAGGTCCTGCTTGACCCGGGCGAGGGCGAACACGATGCCGCGGTCCGTGAGCTCACGGCGCAGTTCGTCCACGGCGTCCAGGGCCGTGATGTCCACCTCCACGTTGGCCTCCGTGTTGAGGACGAACCAGCGGACGGGTTCGCCCTGCTCCTCGACGGAGGCCAGCGCGCGGCGCCGGAAGTCCTCCGCGTTGGCGAAGAACAGCGGCGAGTCGTACCGGTAGACCAGCAGGCCCGGGATCGTGCGGGCCTGCGGATAGTCGTCGACGTCGTGCATGCCCGCCACCCCGGGGACCACCCCCTCGATCGCGTCGTGCGGCCGTGCCACCCGGGTCAGCAGCTCGGCCACCGAAAGGCCCACGGCCACGAGCACCCCGTACAGGATGTCCAAGGCGAGGACACCCGCCAGACAGCCCAGGGCGAGGAACAGTTCGCGCCTTCGGAACGAGGCGAGCCGGCAGAAGCCCGCGACGTCGATCATGCGGACGGCGGCGTACACGACGAGGGCACCGAGCACGGCGGAGGGAGTGCGGGTCAGCAGGGGGCTCAGGAACAGCAGGACGGCCAGCACGACGGCACCCGCGATCAGTGCGTACGCCTTGCTGCGAGCGCCCGCGGACGCCGCGAGGGCCGTACGGCTGGCGCTGCTGCTGACCGGGAAGCCGTGGACGACGCCGGCGCCCAGGTTCACCGCGCCCAGGGCGAGGAACTCCCGGTCGGCGTCGAGCGCTTCCGTCCGGTCCGCGAAGGCCCGCGCGGTCAGGATCATGTCCGTGTACGCGACCAGCAGCACACCGAGCGCGGGGAGGACCAGGCGCGGCACGGCCCCCAGGTCGGGCAGGGCCAGGTCCGGAAGACCGGAGGGCACCGTGCCGATCACCGCGATGCCGTGGCGGGCGTCCAGGTCGAAGGCCACGACGGCCGCCGTCGACAGGGCCACGGCGAGCAGCGGCCCGGGCAGCACGGGGAGGAGACGAGCGACGGCGAAGAGGAACACCACGACGGCGGCGGAGAGGACCACGGTCGCCAGGTGGGCGTCCGGCAGGTGGGCGAAGAAGGAGCCGAGGAGGGGGAGGAACCGTGACCCCTTCGCCGGTACGCCCGTGAGCTTGGGAAGCTGGTCCGCCATCATGATCAGGGCCACGCCGGCCAGATAGCCGATCAGCACCGGGCGGGAGAGCAGATCGGCGAGGAAGCCGAGCCGGGCCACCCGGGCCGCCAGACACAGCAGACCGACCGTGACCGCGAGGGCGGCGGCCAGAGCGGCGTAGCGTGTGGGGTCCGCACCGGCCAGGGGGCCGACCACGGTGGCGGTCATCAGCGCGGTCGTGGACTCGGGGCCGACCGAGAGCAGACGCGAGGAACCGAGCAGCGCGTACAGCCCGAGTGCCGGAAGGATCGCCCACAGCCCGGCGACCGGCGGCAGCCCCGCCACCCCGGCGTACGCCAGGACCTGCGGCACCAGGTAGGCGGCCACGGTCACGCCCGCGGTCAGGTCGCCCTTGAGCCAGGCCCCCGGGTGGGCGAGCACGGCACCGAGTCCGGCCACCCGGAACCGCCTGCGCCGCATTCGACCACCACCCGCTGCATTCGACCGCCCGAGCCGTCGGCCCTGGGCTGTTCCTCGCGTCCGCTCACGGGATCCACCGGCACGCCGATCCCGTGAGCCGCCAGAGCACTCCCGTTCCCTTCCGCCCACATTGCCCGTGCGACGGGTTCCCGTAACGGGGCGCCGATCGCCGCAGAGCCGTTCAGGCGGTGGGTGTGGGCGTGTCCGTCGGCGTGGGCGTGGTCATCGGGGTCGGCGTGGGCGTGGGCGGGGTCATCGGCGTCGGCGTCGGCGTCGGCGTCGGCAGGCTGAGACGACCGTCGCGCACGTCGGCGATCCGGTCGGCGGCGGCGAGGTGGGCACGGTCGTGCGTGACCAGGACGGTCGCCGTGGCCCGCTCGTGCGTGAGGCGGGTGATCAGGGCGATGACGGCGGCGCCGCGTTCGTGGTCGAGGGCGCTGGTGGGCTCGTCGACCAGGAGGAGGACAGGATCGTTCATCAGGGCGCGGGCGATGTTGACGCGCTGGCGCTGGCCGCCGGACAGCTGGTGCGGGCGGCGGTGGGCCTGGTCGGCGAGGCCGACGGCGTCGAGCAGTTCCATGGCCCGGCCACGCGCCCTCGCCGCGGAGCGGCCGTCGATCCGGGCCATGACCTGGAGCTGCTCGACCGCGGTGAGGGAGGGCAGCAGGTTGGGCTGCTGGAACACGATGCCGATCGTGTGGCGGCGCAGGCCGGTGAGTTCGGCGCGGGTCATCCCGGTGGTGCTGGTGCCGTCGACGGTGACCGTCCCGGAGTCGGGGGTGATCAGGGTGGCGGCGACGGCCAGCAGGCTGGACTTGCCGGAGCCGGAGGGGCCGACCACGGCGGTCAGGCTGCCCTTGGGAACGGTCAGCGTGACGTCGTCCAGGGCCGTCAGACGGGAGTCGCCGTCCGGGTAGGTGAGGGTGACGTCGGTCAGGTTCAGGCTCATCGGGCGTTCCCCAGGGCGGTCAGCGGGTCGACGGAGGTGATGCGGCGGACGGCGAGGGCGGCGCCCAGCGCGCCGAGCAGAACCGTCACGGCGGCCGGGACGAGGACGGTGGCGGGGGTGAGGGCGAAGGGCACGGTCGTCCGGGCGACGACGGCGCCCATGGCGGCGGCGACGCCGGTGCCGAGCAGCGTGCCGCCGGTGAGCAGGACGACGGCCTGCCCGAGGGCGTCCTTCAGAAGGGTCGCGGTCGAGGCGCCGAGGGCTTTGAGGACGGCGATGTCGCCGCTGCGCTGGATCGTCCAGACGGTGAAGAAGGCGCCGATGACCAGGGCGGAGATGGCGAACAGGAAGCCGCGCATCAACTGCAGCGAGCCGTTCTCGGAGGTGTAGGAGCCGATCGCGGACAGCGAGTCGTCCTTGGCGACCGTCCTGGTGCCGGCGGCCCGGTCGGCGGCCGGCACGTCGGCGTCGGAGGTGGTGTCCAGGGCGATCACCGTCGCGGTCGGGCGTCCGCCGCTGCCGGTCGGGGGTGCGATCCGCTGCCAGACGTCGAGACCGGTCCAGATGACCGGGGTGTGGCTGAAGGAGGCGTCGCCCCGCACGGCGCTCACCGTGAGCCGCTGCCCGGCGAGGGTGAGGCTGCCGCCGGGCTTCAGGCCGAGGTCGTCGGCGGCCGTGGTGGTCAGCACCGCCGCGTGGCCGTCGAGCCCGCCGCCGTCCGGGGCGAGGCGGGAGCCGGGCCGGACACCGAACACGCTGACCCCGGTGCTGTGGTCACCGGCCGTGGCTCTGGTCGTGGTGATGCCCAGGGGTTCGGCGCTGGTGACGCCGGGAGTCCTGGCCCACCGCCGCCACTGCTGCTCGGTGACGGTGGAGTCGGCGTACGACAGGGCCTGGCCGGTGCCGGGCGCATCGAAGGCGATCTCGTCCGCGGGCAGGCCGGTGATCGCCGAGATGTTCTGCCGGCCGAGGCCGGCGGTCAGCCCGGACAACAACCCGACCAGCAGGGTGATCAGCACGATGACAGTTCCCATCAGGGCGAAGCGGCCCTTGGCGAACTTCAGGTCTCTCCAGGCGACGAACACGGGGTCGGCCTGTCCTTTCCGGTGGTGGAAGCGGTTCCGGCGGTGGAATCGGTACGTCACCACCGTCGCCGCCCGACCCGTGCGCCGGCATCCGGCAGGGGAGAGCACTTGGCGGATCGGAAGGCGACCGCCGGATTCCAACTTTCGATGGAGGCCGCGTGCTGTTCCGCATCCTTAGGCTGGAAGGACTGTGAACACCGCCGCCCCCACTCCGACCCCGACCACCCGGGCCCTGACCTGGTGCCTGCACCTGCTGATCGTCGGCCTGCTCGCCCTGGCCGGCGCGCGCGCCCTCGCCGACAGCCGACCCCACGCCGGGGCGATCGTCGCCGTCGCGGCAGCGTGCGCCCTGGTGTACGCGGCCGGGCAGCTCCTGCCGCGCAGGGGCCCCTCCCGGCGGGCGGCCGCCTGGTGGCTGGCCGCCGTCGGCGCCGTCTGGCTGGCACTGGTGGCCCTGACTCCCGACGGCGTGTGGGTCGCCTTCCCGCTGTACTTCCTCCAACTGCATCTGCTGCCCCGGCGCGCCGGACTGACCGCGGTGGCGGCGACCGCGGTGGCCGCCATCGGCGGCTTCGCCGCCCACCAGGGCTCCTTCAGCCTGGCCATGGCCATCGGACCCGCGCTCGGCGCCGCCGTCGCGATCGCGGTGGTGTGGGGGTACGAGGCCCTGTACCGGGAGAGCGAACACCGCCGGCGCCTGATCGAGGAACTCACCGCCACCCGCGCCGACCTGGCCGCCGCCCAGCACACCGCCGGCGTACTGGCCGAACGCGAACGCCTGGCCCGCGAGATCCACGACACCCTCGCCCAGGGCTTCTCCAGCATCCAACTGCTGTTGCGCGCCGCCGAACGCTCCCTGCCCGACCGGCCCGACGCCGCGACCCGCCATGTGGAGGCGGCTCGCCAGGCCGCCGTGGACAACCTCGCCGAGGCCCGCCGCTTCGTCGCCGCCCTGACCCCGCCCGGACTGGAAGGCATCACCCTGGCCGGCGCGCTGGAACGCCTGTGCGCCACCACCGGCACCCGCCACCCGATCACCGCGCGCTTCCGGCTCACCGGCGACCCGGTGCCGCTGTCGACCGCGCACGAGGTCGCCCTGCTGCGCGTGGCCCAGTCCGCTCTCGCGAACACCGTCCGGCACGCCCAC
Source organism: Streptomyces sp. NPDC048297 (assembly GCF_043201585.1). Lineage (NCBI taxonomy): Bacteria > Bacillati > Actinomycetota > Actinomycetes > Kitasatosporales > Streptomycetaceae > Streptomyces > Streptomyces sp. NPDC048297. Next base: position 109,984 of record NZ_JBICZA010000004.1, on the reverse strand, counting down.
GCCACCGTCGCCGGGGTCACCCTCGGCTGCCTCGGTGACCACGTCACCCTTGAGATCACCGACGACGGCACCGGCTTCGACCCGGACGCACTGCCCGCCCCGGACCCCGAGAACGGCGGCTTCGGCCTGGCCGCCATGCGCGCCCGTGTGCACGCGCTCGACGGCACGCTGAGCGTCGTGTCCGCGCCCGGCCACGGCACCACTGTGACCGCCCGACTGCCCCTTACCTCGCCCGCCCCGACCAAGCTTGGGACCGAGCCCGTGACCAAGACTGAGACCGAGCCAGAGGCCCGCCCGTGACCGACAGCCCCATCCGCCTTCTCCTGGCCGACGACCACCCCGTGGTGCGGGCCGGACTGCGTGCCGTGCTGGAGACCGAACCCGGCCTCGTGGTGGTGGCCGAGGCCGCCACCGCCGAGGAGGCGGTCACGCGGGCCGCCGAGGGGGACGTCGACGTCGTCCTCATGGACCTGCAGTTCGGCAAGGGCATGAACGGCGCCGAGGCCACCGCCCGGATCACCGCCCGGCCGGGCGGACCCCGCGTGCTGATCGTCACCACGTACGACTCCGACGCCGACACCCTGCCCGCCATCGAAGCCGGTGCCACCGGCTACCTGCTCAAGGACGCACCTCCCGAGGATCTGGCCGCCGCCGTGCGCACGGCCGCCACCGGCCGCACCACCCTCGCACCCGCCGTCGCCGAGAGACTCATGAACCGGCTGCGCATGCCCGGCACCGCCCTGACCCGGCGCGAGACGGAAGTCCTCGCCCTGGTCGCCGAGGGCCTGTCCAACCAGGCCGTCGGCGCCCGTCTGCACCTCACCGAGGGGACCGTCAAATCCCATCTGGTCCGTATCTACGGCAAACTCGGCGTCGACTCACGCACCGCCGCCGTCGCCACCGCGACCGACCTCGGCCTCATCCGCCGCTGAACGGACCGGGCGGCTCCACTGCCGGCGCCGTGCGGCCGGTCACGCGTCGTCGAGTCGATACGGCCGGTCACGCGTCGTCGAAACGGCCGAGCAGCGTGCGGGCCTCGGCGGTGCGGTGATGATCCGGGCCGAAGGCGGCCAGGCAGGCGTCGAGGGCGGCGGCGGCCGGGACGCGGGCCTCGGTGGCGCGGCCCAGGCCGAGGAGCGCGGTGGCCCTGGCCAGTTGGACCGCTCCGGTCTCCGGCACGCGCTGTGTCTCGGGCAGGCCGCGGTGCACCTCGTCGGCGCCCTCCGCCTCGGTGAGAGCTTCCCCGTGGCGGGCTTGGCCGTTGAGACTCCGGGCCAGTCCCAGCCGCAGAACCAGGGTGAACCGGTCTGCTGCCGGACGGCCGGCGAGGGCCTCGCGGGCGAGCGCCTCCGCTTCCGGGTGGCGGCCCCGCGCGTTGAGCGCGTAGATCTGTCCGTTGCGGGCGGCCGTCCCGACGAGCGCCATGTCCGGCCCCGTGCCCCGGGCCGCCGCTCTGACGACGGCCGCGCACTCCGCCTCGCATTCGGCGTACCGGTCGAGCGCGCTCAACGCCTGGGCACGGTCGGAACGCAGCTTCAGGGTGTACGGGTGTTCGGCGCCGAAGACCCTGCCGAAGACCGGCAGCAGCGCGTCGTACGCGGTGGCCGCCTCGGCGTGCCGACCCTGGGCGCCCATAGCCAGCGCGGCGATGCTCGACGCCAGCGGCCCGTACGCGTCGTCTCGACGGCGGGACCGTGCCGCGGCCACGGAGCGGGCCTCGGCCTCCGCCTCGGCATAGCGTCCCGCCTGCCACAGCGCCGCGGCCTGGGCCAAGGGGGAGTCCTTCGACTGCCCACCATCGTTTCGGCCACGAAAGCGGAAGAGTTTCATGGCGGGAGCATACGGATGCTGCGAACGGCGGTTCGGGGGGGGTGGGGTTGGGCCGAGGCCCCCCGTCGTCCGGAGGCAGGCGCGCGGGGCGGTGTCGTAACAGGCAGGTGAGAGGCGGGAGTTCTCGTGATCACGCAGAGTTCCGGGCCTCGCCCGTCTCACCCGCCTCGTCCGTCTTGTGCGCCTCGTGCGTCTCATCTGTCTTGTCCGTCTCGGCGGTTACGGCTGTTACGGCGACCGCGGCGACCGCGGCGACCGCGGCGACCGCGGCGACCGCGGCGGCCACGGCGGCCACGGTGCCGACCACCGGCCGCCAGGACTCCAGCCCCGGCACGCGCAGTCCGACGACCTTGCCCGCGTCGTCGGCGCGGCGCAGCGCCACCGCCGCGGCGAAGTCGGGATCGGCCTCGAAGGCGGCGGCTTGCGGCGGCGTCATGACGCCGCCCTGGCAGCCGAGGGTCCGGGCGCTCTCCGGTGAGAGCGCGAGGTCCGGGTCGGTCGCGGCGAGGTAGCGCTTGGCGGGGATGTGGAGCGCGACGAGACGGGCGACCCGCCGCCCGAGAAGGGTGGCGACGGCGTCGGCGGCGTGCTCGCCGTGCCCGGCCTCGTCACCGGGCCTGAGGTGGTGCCCGATGTCGTGCACGAGCCCGGCGACCTGGAGTTCCCTGTCGTCCGGGTGCCGCTCGGCGAGGACGGCGGCGACCTGGAGACCGTGGTCGAGGATGTCCACCGGGTCGCCGGTGCGGTCCGGGGTGTCCCAGGAGTCCGCGCAGTCGGCGAGCAGGGACATGAGGTCGTTCACGGAGGTGAGGGACGGGGGCTGGTTCGGGTGCATGGGGCCACCCTGCCGTATCCGGTGGAACAGGAGGTGTACGGGGGTGCGCCGCAGTGGAGGTGCGCTGCGGCAGGGGACCGGGGCCTGGTCAGCGGGCATGTCCATGGTCCAGGCTGGCCACTGTCCGGCCTCGCCCTGTCGCAGGAGTAACTCGTGTCCAAGCCCCGCTTCGCCGTTCTCGGCGCCGGCAGCATCGGCTGTCATCTCGGTGGCCACCTCGTCGCCGCCGGACATGACGTGACATTCATCGGCCGGTCCGCCGCCATGGATGTGCTGCGCGAGCGGGGGCTCACTCTCAGTACCTCCATCCGCCCGCCGGTCCACCTCCCGCCCGACCGGCTGAACCTGGCCACCGGCCCCGAGGGCGTGGCCGGCGCCGACTACGTGCTGGTCACCGTGAAGACCGCAGGCACCGAGCCCGCCGGCAAGGACCTCGCACCCCATCTCGCCCCCGGCGCCGTCGTGGTGAGCTTCCAGAACGGGCTGCACAACCCGGAGACCCTTCGCGCCGCCCTCCCCGGGCACACCGTGCTGGCCGGAATGGTGCCCTACAACGTGGTGCGGTCCGCGCCGGGCACCGTGCACCAGGGCATGCCGGGCAGGCTCATGACCGAACCGGACGACACGCTCCTGGCCGCCTTCAGCGAGGCGGGCGTGGCCATCCAGGCGCGGACCGACATGGCCGAAGTGCAGCACGCCAAGCTGCTGATGAACCTCAACAACGCGATCAACGCCCTCTCCGGCCTGCCACTGCGCGACGAGCTGAGCCACCGGGCGTACCGTCGCTGCCTGGCCCTGTGCCAGCGCGAGGCGCTTGCCGCCTACCGCGCCGCCGGTGTCACTCCCGCCCGCCTCGGCCCCACGGCACCGAACGTCATGCCCTATGTGCTGGGGCTGCCCGACGTCCTCTTCCGGCGGGTGGCCGCGGCCTCTCTTCGTATCGACGCCCACGCGCGCTCCTCGATGTGGGAAGACCTGCGGCGCGGCCGGCCCACGGAGGTCGACTCGCTGCAGGGCGAGATCGTCGCCCTCGCCGTCGCGCACGGGCGGAGCGCCCCGGCCAACGCGCGCCTTGTCGCCCTGGTGCACGAGGCGGAGGCGGCGGCGCGCACCTGGACGGGACCCGAGTTGTACGCGGAGCTGCGCGCGGCGCGCTGAGGACGGGCAGGCCACGAGGTCGCGTAGCCCACGGCGCCATACAATCCCAGTATTGAACGCGTTCAAATTTGGTGGGATTATCAGTCCTCGACCGTTGCGGGAGGGCGAGGATGACGCGCATGACAGGGCATCAACGAGAAGCGGTGGTAGAGGGCTTCGCCAAGATCGCTCCGGCGACTGTGCTGTGGGCGGCCCTGATCGCCGCCGCTCCTTGGCTGCCGGCCGCCGTCGGGATGGTGGACCTGACGGGCGTGACCGTCATGCTGAGCATGCTGCTCTGCAGTGTCGTACCGTCCTCGCTGCTGGGAGTGTTCCTCGGCCGGGCACGCGCCTGCTGGGCCGTGGCGGCGTGTGGCGTGGTGGGGCCGGTTCTGTGGCTTCTCGACGTCACGGTGTTCGGTGATCCCGACGTCCATTCACCGGACGATGCGGGAGCTCTCTTCTTCACGGGCCTGCTGGCCCTTGGCCTCATCAGCGCCCCGCTCATGGCGGGCGCGGCAGCAGGCTGGAGCTGCGGTCGGTCCGGTACGACGCACTGAGCGGCGCAGGGGAACAGGGCGTACTGGCGAAGATCGCCATCAACGCGCGGTGCGCGACGCTTGAGTTCAGAGACCGGGCGAAGCTCGACGACGGCCTCATGTGGGCCGCCGGTTTCGCCCTGACCGGGGTGACGGCCGAGGTGACGGCCGCCCATACGCCGCGGTGGACGCCGTATGCCGCAGCGGGCGCGGTGCGCCCGAGCTACCCAGGGCCTGTGGGTGCGAGGCCGAGACGGGCTAGCACTGCCGTGCCCGCGGCGGCGTGGCCGTTCCCGGCGAGCAGGAGCGTGCGCGCCGCCTGGTAGTGGCAGCCGGCCGTCTCGAAGGCGGCTGCGGTGGCGAGTTGCCGGGGCAGGTCGCCGTCCAGGAGTGCCTCGGCCCGGTCCACCTGCGCGGAGGCGACCGGGTTCCCCGCGACCATGGCGCGGGCGGCGTCGATCCGCTTCCGGGCGGCCGGGTGTCCGGCGAGTACCGATGCCTCCGCCCGGAGTGCCACGTACCAGTGCAGCCAGGCCCAGCACACCCACTTCCACACCTCGTCCGGATCCGGTGCCAGCCGCTCCAGGGCCGCGCCGGGTTCCCCGCGGTCGAGCAGGAACATGGCGTCGAAGACCGCGCCGTAGCCCTGTCGGTGGTCCGGATCGGGGCCCGCCTGCTCCGCTGTCGCGAGCCAGGCCGCGCGGGCGTCGTGGTCGCCGCGCAGGCCATGGACCATCGCGACCGACGCGGCGGCCGGACCGAGCGCGAACGACCGCTGGCGGCCACTCTGTTCCCATGCGTCGAGGAACTTGGCGCTGCCCGCGAAGACCTTGTCGGCGTGGCCGGCGAACGCCTCCGTGACCAGGAGCCAGGACGTGGCGTGGTGCGCCGCCTCGGTCAGCAGTGGATGGTCGGCGAGCTGCCTGCTGTACAGGCGGGCCTGTGCCAACTCACCGACGCCGAGGGCGTTTCCGGCGGCCATCGCGAGCGCGTCGACCCGCTCGTGCGTACGGGCGGGGGTGTCCGGCAGCTGAGCCAGGACATCGACGCGGCGCCTGGCCGCGCTTGCGGCGCCGAAGGGGTCACCGGCCCAACTCCGGGCGCCCGAGAGCGCGTCGAGAGCCGCGGACTCGGCGACCGGGACGCCCGCACGGCGCGCGAGCTCGACTGCCCGGTCGGCGCAACCGACGGTCTCGTGCGCGGTGTTGTCGGCGTCCGCGTGCACCGCGCCGAACGCGTCCGAGATCACCGCCGCCTCGGCAGCCATGTCGCCCTCGGGGGACAGCTCACGCGCCTCGGCGAGCACCGCTGTCACCTCCTCGACGGGCGGAATCCGCGTGAACGTGCTGGAGAAGCGGTACGCGACGGTGGCCGCGGCGGCGAGGTCGAGACAGGCACCGGCCTTGTCCCCGGCACGGAGGGCGGCTCGGGCGGCGGTCCGGTGCAGGCGGTACATGTCGTCACCGAGCCCGCGGCATCCGGCCACCGCCGCCGCCTGCCGCAGCGCCTCGGCACCGGTGCTGTCGCCTGTGCTGTCGTTTGCGCTTTCGCCGGTGTTGTCACCGGCGAGCGGGGCCGCTTGCTCGAACCGGTGCTGGGCCTCGCCGAGCAGGTTCCGGGCGAAGGACAACTCCGCCAGCGACAAGGCGAGTCGGTGCGCGTCCGCGTGCCGGTCCGGCTGGTCGGCAGCCCAGGCGAGCGCGGCCCGGAGATCCTCCGCGGCGGCGTCGAACCGGGCGCGCCAGTCGTCGCCCCGAGTCTGTGCGAGCCGGGTCGCGCCGACAAGGCACCAATCCACATGGCGCGACCGGACGTCCGCCAACTCGCCGGCGTCGGCGAGCTGTTCCGTCCCGTACTGACGGACCGTCTCCAGCGCCCGGTAGCGGGTCCCGGTACCGGACTCCGTCACAACGTGCAGGCTCTGCTCGGCAAGCCGGCCCAGTCCGTCGGCTATCGCCGACGAATCCAGCGGAGCGAACGCGCCCACCTCGGCCGCCGCCCGCGCGGTGAACGGCACGACGAACACGGATACCCGCCGCAGCAGCGCCTGGTCGCTCGGATCGAGCAGGCCATGGCTCCAGTCCAGGACCGCCCGTACCGACCGGTGCCTGCCGTCCACGCGAGGGCCGCCGGCCGGGATCCGCAACTGGTCGCCCAGGCCGGCCGCAAGGCAGTCAAGTCCCAGTGTGGGCCAGCGCGCAGCCGCCAGCTCGATCGCCAGCGCCATCCCGTCGAGCTGTTCGCACAGGTCCGCGACCTGGGGGCGTACGGCCGGGGCCGGTGTCCGGCCCACCGCCGCGGCCCGCTGCATGAACAGGGCCACAGCGTCCGAGCCGCCGCCTCCGACCCGCGACAGCGGCGGCACCGGGAAGACCCACTCGAACGGCACCATCAGCCGGGCCCGGCTCGTCGCGAGCACCCGCAACCGCGGGCAGGCCACCAACAGCCGCTCGATGAACGGCCCCACCCCGTCCCGTACTTGCTCGCAGTTGTCCAGCACCAGCAGTGCCTCGCGGTCCGCCAGCGCGGCCACCACCGCCTCGTCGACGCCGCTGCCTGGCTGCTCTCCCACACCCAGGGCCGCCGCGACCGTGGCGCCCACCCGTTCCGGATCGGTCACCGGGACCAGGTCGGCGAACCACACCCCGTCGGCGAAGTCGTCGGCCAACTCCGTTGCCACCGCCAGCGCGAGCCGCGTCTTTCCCACCCCGCCCGGCCCCACGGCGGTCACCTGCCGGTGCGCCCTCACCGCCCCGGCCAACTCCCCACACTCCCGCACCCGGCCGACGAACGCCGTCAGCGGAGCCGGAAGCGCGGACGCCGGGCCGGACTTCACAGGGCCCGATCTCGCAGAGTCGGACCTCGCCTTGCGGACCGACTCGGTCGCCCGCCGTGACAGCGCCCGACGGTCCGGCACCTCCAGCTTGCGCAGCAGCGAGGAGACGTGCGACTCGACCGTACGTACCGAGATGAACAGCCGTGCGGCGATCTCCGCGTTGGTGAGGTGCTCCCCGAGCAGCGCGAGAACCTCGGCCTCCCGGGCGGAGACCGGGGGAGTGGACACCGGCTCATGAGTGGACACCGACTCATTATCCGTGGCCCTTTCCGTGGTCAGCACGGAGGCGGCCCGCAGCCCTGCCGGGGGAGCCTGTGACCACAGCGATCGACACCGGCGAGCCTGGCAGGGCACGCCGGGGCGACCGACGCACGACCACAGGAGTCACCATGACCGGTTCCGCCCCGCACGGCACGAAGACCGTGTTGCACCCCGTGTCCGACCTTGAGACCGCCGAGGCGGTGTACACCGCCCTGCTCGGTGTCGCGCCGCAGACCGACGAGCCCTACTACGTCGGCTTCGAGGCCGCCGGCCAGCACGTCGGGCTGCTCCCCTGCGGCGGACCGCAGGGTCTGACCTCGTCGCTGGCCTTCTGGCACGTGCCCGACATCGAGACGAAGGTGGCCGAGGCGACCGCTGCGGGCGCCACCGTCAAGGAACCCGTCCACGACGTGGGCGGCGGTCGCCTGGTGGCCACCCTCGTCGACCCCGACGGCAACCTCATCGGACTGCTGGAGGACCGATGAGCACCGGCCCCGGCACCGAACCCTGCACTGGCCCCGGCACCGAACCCTGCACTGGCCCCGGCACCGAACCCTGCACTGGCCCCGGCACCGAACCCTGCACTGGCCCCGGCACCGAACCCTGCACT
>NZ_JBICZA010000004.1:0-101837 GCF_043201585.1 Streptomyces sp. NPDC048297 | reverse complement strand
TGGCCCCGGCACCGAACCCCGCACTGGCCCCGGCACCGAACCCCGCACCGGCCCCCGCCCCCGCGCAGAGCGCCTCCGCGACACCGAGCACCGGCTCGCCCACGACGTCGACGTGTGGGTGGCCACCGCCTCGCCGGACGGCGCCCCCTGCCTGGTGCCGCTGTCGTTCGACTGGGACGGCAAGACCCTGCTGCTGGCCACCCCGACGTCCAGCCGGACCGGCAGGAACCTGGCCGCCACCCGGACCGCTCGGCTCGGGCTGGGGCCGACCCGGGACGTGGTCATGGTCGAAGGCGAGGTCGAAGTCCTCGAGATCGACGAGCTGCCGCAGCAGGAGGGTGACCGCTTCGCCGCGCGCACCGGTTTCGACCCGCGCACGCTGACCACGCCGTACCGCTGGTTCCGCGTCACCCCGCGCCGCGTCCAGGCCTGGCGCGAGGAGGCGGAGCTGCCCGATCGCGAGCTGATGCGCGACGGCCACTGGCTGGTCTGAGCCCAGGGCCGGGCAGACCGCCCGCCCGGCCCGAGACCGGGAAGGTCCGCCTCCGGACGGCCGTCCAGCAGGACGTCGAACAGCCACTCGGCGCTGCCGTCGTCCTCCATGCCGTCCGGTGGAGGCTCGACGGCTCCCGCCCTCCACCCGGTGTCGGCCCGCTCCTGCCAGAAGGGGCCGGAACGCCTCCGGCACCCCGTCGAACAAGCTGGGCCAGGGCAGCAGAGGCGTGTCCCGGTACGGGCTCATCGGAGACTCGTGATCGAAGTCGAGAGCCAAGGCACCCGCCGGGGAGAAGGCGATCGCGTACTCGTCACCGCTGCCGTCCCGCATTGCCATGGCACGGGAGCGGTCCCGGACGACCGGCATCCAGGGCAACCGGAAGGTCAGGTTCACGAAGCTCACGACCCCGCCCAAGCCGATCGCCGGCCCGGCCCGGAGCACGTGGGAACGGCCGCCACCTCACCCGCACACCCGCCCCCGGGACGGCTCGTCTCTGGTGACCGGACAAGCCGCGGCTCACGCCCGGACGCATACTTTCTGACATGAGACCCGTGCGGCAGGGCGGGAGAGTGCATACGACCCCACCGCGGATCGACTACCAGGCCCTGTTCTCCGTGACGCCCAGCCCCTACCTGGTGCTGGACCCCGACCTGATGATGGTCGAGGTCAACGAGGCGTACCTGCGGGCGACGGGCCGTACCCGGGACGAACTGATCGGCCGGTACCTCTTCGACGTCCACCCCGACAATCCGGCCGACCCCGACGCCGACGGGGTCCGCAATCTGAGCGCCTCCCTGCAGCGGGTCCTGGACTCGAAGAGACCGGACACGATGGCCGTGCAGAAGTACGACGTCCCGGTGACCGGCCGTCCGGGAGTGTTCCGGGCGAAGTGGTGGTCGCCGATCAACACGCCCGTCCTCGGTCCGGACGACGAGGTCGCGTTGATCATCCACCGCGTGGAGGACATGACCGAGTTCGTGCTGACCGGTCCCTTCCATGTGAGGCCGCAGGACCCGGGCGACGAGCGGGCCGCGATGGAGGCCGAGCTCTATGCGCGGGCGAAGGAACTCCAGCACCTCAACGAGGAGCTCCGCGAAGCCCACGACAGGGAGCACCGCACCGCGCTCACCCTCCAGGAGGCCATGCTGCACGCCCCGGACCTGGCGGGGCACAGCGACATCGCCGTGCGCTACATGCCCGCCGCCCGGTCACTCAACGTCTGCGGCGACTGGTACGACGTCGTGGACCTTTGCGAGGACAGGTTCACGGTCGCGGTCGGCGACGTGGTCGGCCACGGCCTGGAGGCCGCCGCCATCATGGGCATGCTCCACAGCACCCTCTCCGCCGCCCTGCGCGCCACCCACGAACCCGGCAGCGCGATGGACGTCCTGAGCCGCTTCGCCCGGACCTGCGAGGGTGCTCTGGCCACGACCGCCGTCCAAGCGGTCATCGACACACGACACCGGCGCATCACCTACGCCAACGCCGGCCACCTGCCGCCCCTGCTGTCCCGGACGGACGGCACGGTCGTCCTTCTCGACCAGGCCACCGATCCGCCGCTGGGCGTCCCCATCGACCCGAGCAGGCGCCCGCAGGCCACGGTGTCCTACGCGCCGGGCGACACCCTGGTCCTCTACACCGACGGACTCGTCGAACGCCGCGACCAGGACATCGACGTCGGCCTCGGCCTGCTGGCCGACACCCTCGTGCGGCACGCCCGTCTGAGCCCCGACCACCTCGCCGACACCCTGCTCACCCGCCTCGGCGTGGCCGGCGGCGGACGGGACGACATCGCCCTGGTCGTCGTTCGTCTGTAGCGGAGTCAGCCGGAGTCAGCCGGAGTCAGTCGGAGTCAGCCGGAGTCCCCGTAGTCGGCCTCCCGGCCCCGCTCCACGCGCAGGCCCCGGAAAACACGGGTGCGTACGGGGTGTCGGCCGTGCCACGATGCGCCGGGAAGCGAGGTCTTGTGGACGAGTCGAGGCGATTTCGCCGGGCGCTGACTGTGTGGGCGGCCGGTGGAGCGGGGGCGGACGCGGCTGCCGCGGAGGCGCGCGAGCTGGCGGGCGACGGGGTGCGGACGGTCGTGCTCGTCGAGGGCGGAAGTGATCAGGCCGCGCTCGGGGCGCTGGCCACGCGCTACGGCCGTGACCTCGATGCGGAGGGCGTCGCTGTCGTACCGCTCGGAGGCGCGACGAACATCGGGCGTTTCCTGGACGTCTGCGGCCCCGCGGGGCTCGGCCTCCCGCTGGCCGGTCTCTGCGACATCGGCGAGGAGCGGCATTTCCGGCGCCATCTGGAGCGGGTCGGGCTCGGGTCCGGTCTCACACAGGCCGGACTGGAGGCACTCGGGTTCCAGGTGTGCGTCGCCGACCTGGAGGACGAGCTGATCCGCGCTCTGGGGCCCGAGGCCGTACAGCGGGCGATCGAGGACCAGGGCGAGATGCGCCCCTTCCGCACCTTCCAGGGGCAGCCGGCACAGCGGGAGCGGCCTGTGGAGCACCAGTTGCGGCGTTTCATGGGCACACACAGCGGTCGCAAGGCTCTCTACGCGCGAGCGCTGATCGCGCACCTGGAACTCGACCGCGTTCCGCGCCCACTGCGGCGGCTTCTCACGCACGTCTGACACGGCCGACCGCGAGCTGTTGCGCGGCCACCTCGCCGCCTTGCCGCCGTCGGCGCGCGGCGGATCCGCACAGGCCGATCAAAGAAACCTCACAGCTCCGCTACCATGATCGACCTCATGGCGACGCCCTCATCGCCTGCTCTTCGCTGGAAAAAGCACTTTCCGGCATGAAGGGTTACTCATTTGACCAACAACTAACAAATCGGCCGAACAATTGATACCTATAGCCTCGCGGGTGCTCTCGCGAATAAACCGCAGAATGAAGTTCCCCGCAGGGGGCCGACCACGGACGATACTGTGGGCCACGGCAGGCGTGGTCGTCCTCGGATTCCTCATCGCGCTGGAGATCGCCTCGCGTCACTACGGCCTTCCGGGGCCGATCACCAATCAGGTGAAAGAGGTGATATTGCCGCCCAAATCGGGGCCGTTGTTGTACGCCAGTATGGCCTTGATGATGGTGGTACTCCCTCGGCGGGAACGATTTGTCGCGGCAGGTGTCGCCGTCGGTATCGACGCCGTGTTCTTTCTGGTCCGATGGGCGGTCGACGCCAGGCCGGTCGAGGGTGCCGGCCACCCCTTCGGAAACGGCGCGTTGTGGGTCATTCTGGGATATGCGGTCATCGCTGTCACGCGCCGCACGGGTCAGGAACGCGTCCTGCTGCTCAAGGGTGTCGGACTCGCCCTGCTGCTGGTGGCGGGCCGTAAGACGGGCGACGCCTGGCTGCTCATCACCTCGAAGACCCGCCCCGCGGTGCTCGACCAGTACGTCGCCGTCGCCGATCACGCGCTGGGCGATCCCTCGTGGCTGGCGGGCCGCATCGTGCGGGCCTCCGGCCCGATCGGTGCCCACGTCCTCGACTACGTCTACATCCAGCTCGCCGTGGCCGCGGTCGTCGTCACGCTGTACCAGCTGCGCAACGTGGCGGCCGAGCGCCGCTTCCCGCGCCACCACCTGGTGCGCACCTTCCTGGTGATCGGCCTCCTCGGCCCCGGCATCTACATGATCTTCCCGGTGGTCGGACCGATCTTCGCCTACGGCGCCGACGGCGGGCACTGGGCGGTGGCCGACCTGTGGCCGGACACTCCGCCGCCGATCACCGGCCCGCACCCCATGCCCTTCGACCTGGTCACCCCACGCAATTGCATGCCCAGCCTGCACACCGCCTGGGCCACCGCGATCTTCATCCACTCCCGCCGTGCCCCACGCATCCTGCGATGCGCGGGAACCTTCTGGCTGATCGCCACACTCGGTGCCACGCTCGGCTTCGGTTACCACTACGGCGCGGACATCGTCGCCGGCGTCGTCTTCACGCTCACGATCGAGGCCGCTCTGCGCTCCGAGGCACGCGGCTGGGACAAAGCAGGAATACAGCTGGCCGCTTATGGCACGACGGTCTTCGCCGCGCTTCTGGTGGCCTATCGGTACCTGCCGACGCGTATGGCCGAGCATCCCTGGGTCTACGGCCCTCTCGTCATTCTCGCGATGACATCGGTGATCTGCGGCTACATATGGACCACCAGGCAGTGGGAGCCGAAGGCCGCACCACTGCGGCAACCGGAAGCGCAACCCGAACCCGTGTGAGCCGTGCGCCGTCAGGCGGCGCGCGAGCTTTCGCCGGGAACCCAATCGGTTCCCGGCGCCTCGCCGTGCCGGCGGGGGCTGATCACTATCGGCGCGTACTGGAGTCGCTGATCGCCGGTGTGGATCCAGCGCTCACCCTCCTGGGGCGCGGTCTGGTCGAGCCGGACGTCCCAGTAGCCGTCCCGCCACGTGAACGAGACCGCGGACAGGGGCGGTACGGCGAGATGCCAGAAGGCTCGTGCGGGTATGCCCAGAGCGTGGATGAGCGCGGCCCGGACGACCGCCGCTTCGGTGACCGCGACGACGTGGCCCGTGTCCGACGCCCTGCTGCCCAGCCAGTGCGCCGTCCGGCGGCAGAGCCGACGCACGGACTCACCTCCGTGCGGTGCGGCATCCGGGTCGGTCAGCCACGCCGTGAACCCGTCCGGGTCTGTCAGGGCGACCTCGTCGAGGCTACGACCGCTCCAGGCACCGAGGTCGAGATCGTGCAGTCCTGGCTCGGCGTCCGCCGTCAGGCCGAGGGCGTCGGCGGTCTGCGAACAGCGGATCGAGGGTGCCCGGACGGCGAGTACGTGCGGAGCGAGGCCCGCTCCCGCCGCACCTGCCATACGCAGGCCGCTCGCGCTGAGGGGAGCGTCGCCGAGGAGCGGGTCGATGGTGGGGTCACCGCCGGGCGCGCACAGAAACGTCAGGTGGTTCGTCATGAGACCGCCCTCCTTCTTGGCTGTACGTGGATACGACAGGCCACGACTGCTCCCCGGATCCTGCGACCTGCGCCGGATACGTGCAGGTCGACCGCCCGCTCATGGAGCAGCCGGCCGGTCCGTGGAGGGGCTGGGACGGCCGCCGTCCCGTCTGCCACGTCGTGACTCATGTGCTCCAGCGTCGGCGAAAGCCGCTCGCCGCAACATCCATCACGTGTCCGGAACCACCCCGCCGACTGGCCGGCCCGGCTTGGCCACCCGGCCAGCCGCCACCTCGCCCCCGACCATCCGGCTCCCCGACCATCCGGCTCCCCGACCATCCGGCTCCCCGACCACCCGGCCGACGGGCCTGCGCCGGGCGCCGCACCGCCGCGCGCGAGCCGGACCCGACCGGGGTCGGTGAGGGTGCGCGGGCTGGGCGGTGATGTGCTTGTGCGGCGATGCCGTAGGTGGGCCTGGTGCCTCAGTCGGCCTGATGCCTCAGCTGGCCCGTTGCCTCAGGCCTGTGCCGGCTCGCCCGCCGACGCGCGCAGGTGGTCGATGCCGGTGTCGAGCGCGGCCTTGAGGTGGGTCGAGTCACCCGTGGACATCATGATGGTCACGCCTCCCTGGATGCCGGCCAGCAGTGCCGCGGCGGTCCGGTCGACGTCGAGGGAGGAAGAGAGCAGGCCGTTCGCCTGAAGGGCGCGCATGCCGTGGGCGAGGTGCTCCTGCCATTGCCGCATCAGTCCCGTGACGATCGCCCGAGCACCGGGGCGTCCCCGCCCGACCTGGAGAAACAGAGTTCCCAACGGGCACTGGTCGCCCTGGAGTTCGTAGCGTTCGACCACGGAGTCGCGCCACTGGTACCACGACTCCCAGGAGTCCAGACGTCCCAGATGGGGCTGTTGGTCATCAAGGACCCGGTCCGCCTCGAACTGGGCCACGGCCAGCAGCAGTTCGTCCTTGCCGTCGGGGAAGTAGTGGAAGAGCTGGCTCTTGCTCGTGCTGGTGTGGGCGCGGATGTCGTCGAGTGTCGTGACGGAGACGCCTTTCTCCCGCAGCACCTCGGCCGCGCCTTCGACGATGCGGGCCCGTGTCGCACGGCCCTTCGCGGTCAGTGTGTCCGGCATGTCGTCCCCTCCCCTCCGCTTGTCGCTTCCACCGTACTGGGTCGGCAAGTCCATCCGGTCACCGCCAGACTGGACTTGCTGGTCCATTTTTTGGGGCGCACTGTTGTCCGCACATCGCGAGACAAGGGAGATCACGTCATGAGTGAGCGACTGCGGAACAAGACCGCGCTGGTCACGGGATCGACCAGCAACATCGGTCAGGCCATCGCCGAAGCCTTCGCCGCCGAGGGTGCCCATGTCATTGTGTCCGGGCGCAACGCTGAGCGCGGGGCGCGGGTCGTCGGAGGGATCCGTGCGGCCGGCGGCCGGGCGGACTTCCTGGCGGCGGACCTCGACGGCAGCAAGAAGGCCGCACAGGACCTGGCCGACCGGGCGCGCGAGACGCTGGGCGGGCGGATCGACGTCCTGGTGAACAACGCCGGCATCTATCCGGCCCCCAGCACCGTCGGCACCGACGAGGAGACGTTCGACAAGGTGTACGGGGTGAACGTGAAGGCGCCGTTCTTCCTCACCGCGGCCGTCGTCCCGGGTATGGCGGAGGCCGGCGGCGGGGTGATCATCAACCTCGGCTCGTGGATCGCGCGACTGGGCGTTCCCGCCGGCGGGCTCTACAGCTCCACCAAGGGGGCCATGGAGACGCTCACCCGGGCGTGGGCCGCGGAGTTCGGCCCGATGGGCGTGCGGGTGAACGCCGTCTCGCCCGGCGTGATCCTGCCCCCGGCGCCAGAGGGGGCCGAGCCCGGCCCCGGCGAGATCATGATGAAGGGCACCCCGGCGGGCGGCGTCGGTACACCCGACGCCATCGCGCACGCCGCGGTCTGGCTGGCCAGTGACGAGGCCGGTTTTGTGCACGGCACCGTGGTGGACATCGACGGGGGCAGGACGGGCGTCGCCGTCATCGCCGCGTAGCGCGAGGTGTTTGTGACGAGCCTGTGGGGCTCTCGCCGACGGCACCCTCGGGTCGTCGGCGAGAGCCCCAGGGGCCGTCATGGGAACTCCCCCGGTGGGCAGTTGTGTGCGGGGGAGGCCGCACGATACTTTGCTGAACATGTTCAGTGAACGTGTTCAGTCGCGCCCGGAGCGGCGGGAGGCGACGCGGCAGAAGGTGCTGGCGACGGCCGAGCGTCTGTTCCGAGACCACGGCTTCGGGGCCACGACGGTCCGCCGGATCGCCGCCGAGGCGGGGGTCAGCACCGGATCGGTGATGGCGGTGGGCGACAAGGACGCACTGCTCGTCGCGATCTTCGACGGCTGGATCGACGCCGTGCACCGTGCACGCGTGGATGAGCTGCGCGCGGCGTCCGCGCCACTGGCCGCGGGTGCGGCGGTGGGCGCGATCATGGCCCTGTTCGAGCCCTTCATCCAGTACTTCGCGCTCGACGAGGAACTCTCGCGCCAGTACGCGGCGATCATCGTGCGGGGAGCCCACGACTCGGCGATCTTCCAGAACCTCGCGCTGTCCCTGATCGCCGAGATCACCGAGGTGCTCACGCGGACGGGCCTGGGCGGCGTCGACGCCGAGCGCGGTGCGCGGGTCGCCTACTTCTCGTATCTCGGCATTCTCATGACCGTGTCGCACGGCGCCCTCCATGAGTCGGAAGCCCTGGACCAACTGCGCGAGGTGATCGGATTCGTGATCGCCCGTGAAGGAGGAGAAGCGTGATCGGCACACCCCAGCCGTGGTGGCTCACCGCTCTGCTGGCGCTTGTGCTCTTCGGCGACGCCGTCATGTCACTGCGACCGCCGGCCTTCATCCAGCGATGTCTCGACGGGGTCCGGCTGCCGCGTGACTGGTGGTGGATCCTGATCGTCATCAAGCTCATGGCGGCGATCGGGCTGTTCGCCGGACTCACGTACGAGGGCGTCGCGTTCACCACGAACGTCGCTGTCATCGGGTACTTCGTGTGCGCGTCGTACGCCCACTACCGAGCACGCTTCCTCAAGCAGGAGTTCTGGCTCAACTGCCTCGGCATGCTGGCGCTTTCGGTGGCCGTGCTGGTGTTCTCCTACGCGGTGTAGGCGAGTTGTCGCGCGCCCCGGGCGCCGTGGTGGCTCTTGGGGCCACGGTACGGCCACAGCGGTGCGTCGGGCTTGCGCCGCTGTCCGAAACGGCTGCACCGCGCGCGTGAGCCGAGGCGGTGCCGGTACGCGGCATCGAAATCGCCTGACCCCTTCGCCTGACCCCTTCGCCGTCACCCCGCCACCACGCCACGCCGCCACCCCGTCACGGCTCGCGGGCTCCGCACAGCGGCATCCAACGGATATCTGAATTGCGAAATTATGCAATTGGTTAGATGCTGTGTTTGCTGTGCTCGCAGGTATCCGGGGGCACAGCATCTGTCCGTGTGCCCCCGAGCAGGGGCCTGCCAGGGAAGCTGAGGGTTCGTGTCGGTTCCGCTGTATCAGGCGAAGGCGGAGTTCTTCCGCATGCTGGGACACCCTGTGCGGATCCGGGTGCTGGAGCTGTTGCAGGACGGGCCGATGCCGGTGCGTGATCTGCTGGCCGCCATCGAGGTGGAGCCCTCCAGCCTGTCCCAGCAGCTGGCGGTGCTGCGCCGTTCGGGGATCGTCACGTCCACCCGTGGGGGCTCGACCGTCGTCTACGAGCTGGCGGGCGGCGACGTCGCCGACCTGATGCGGGCCGCGCGGCGGATCCTGACCGAGATGCTCGCCGGGCGGTCCGAGCTGCTCGCCGAGCTGCGGGAAGCCGGGGTCACCGCGTCGTGAGCACGTCCTTCGCACGGGCGGTTCGCGCCCGGACCACCTCACTGCTGCCCTCCCACGCCGACCTGGCGCAGATGCGCCGCGATCCGCGGCGGGACCTGCTCGCCGGCCTCACCGTGGCCATCGTGGCGCTGCCGCTCGCCCTCGGCTTCGGGGTGTCGTCCGGGCTGGGTGCCGAAGCGGGCCTGGCGACCGCGGTGGTCGCCGGCGCGCTGGCCGCCGTGTTCGGCGGGTCGAACCTCCAGGTGTCGGGGCCGACCGGTGCGATGACGGTCGTCCTGGTGCCCATCGTCGCCCAGTACGGTCCGACCGCCGTGCTCACGGTGGGTCTGATGGCCGGTGCGATGCTCGTCGTCCTTGCCGCGCTCAGGGCCGGGCGCTACATGCAGTACGTGCCGGCGCCCGTCATCGAGGGCTTCACGCTCGGCATCGCCGCGGTGATCGGCCTCCAGCAGGTGCCGAACGCACTCGGTGTCTCCAAGCCCGAGGGCGACAAGGTCCTCGTCGTCACCTGGCACGCCCTCCAGGAGTTCGTGAACGCCCCGAACTGGACGGCCGTCGCCCTCGCGGCCTGCGTGGTCGTACTCATGCTGGCCGGCGTGCGTCTGCGGCCGGCCGTGCCGTTCTCGATCGTCGCCGTGATCGCCGCGACGGCCGTGGCCCAGGTCGCCCACCTGGACGTGAAGCCGATCGGTGACCTGCCCGCGGGACTTCCCGCGCCCTCCCTGTCCTTCCTCGACCTCGGTTCGCTCGGTTCGCTGCTCGCACCGGCCGTGGCGGTCGCCGCGCTGGCGGCGCTGGAGTCGCTGATGTCCGCGGCTGCCGCCGACGCGATGACGGTGGGCCAACGGCACGACCCGGACCGGGAGTTGCTCGGCCAGGGGCTCGCCAACATCGCCGCCCCGCTGTTCGGCGGTGTCCCGGCCACCGGCGCCATCGCCCGCACCGCGGTCAACGTCCGCACGGGCGCGGGCTCCCGGCTCGCCGCCCTCACCCACGCCGCCGTACTCGCGGTGATCGTGTTCGCGGCGGCGCCCCTGGTCTCGAAGATCCCGCTGGCGGCGCTGGCCGGCGTCCTGCTGGCGACCGCGGTCCGCATGGTCGAGGTCGGCTCGCTGAGGGCCATGGCCAAGGCCACGCGCTCGGACGCGCTGATACTCGTCCTGACCGCGGTCGCGACGCTGGCCCTCGACCTGGTCTACGCGGTGATCATCGGCCTGGTCGTCGCGGGCGCCCTCGCCCTGCGCGCGGTGGCCAAGCAGGCCCGCTTCGACCAGGTGCCGCTCGACCGGGGTGATCACACGGCCGAGGAACATGTGCTGCTGGCCGAGCACATCGTGGCCTACCGCATCGACGGGCCGCTGTTCTTCGCCGCCGCGCACCGCTTCCTGCTGGAGCTGGCCGAGATCGCGGACGTCCGGGTCGTGATCCTGCGCATGTCCCGGGTGTCCACGATGGACGCCACCGGAGCCCTCGTCCTCAAGGACGCGGTGCAGAAGCTGAACCGGCGCGGCATCCTCGTCCTGGCCTCCGGCATACGGCCCGGTCAGCGGCAGGTCCTCGACTCCGTCGGCGCCCTGGAACTGCTGCGGCACGAGGGACGCGAGTACGCCACCACGCCCGAGGCGATCGCCGCCGCCCGCGACCACCTGGAGGTGGCCGGAGTCCTGCCCGCCGTCCCCGCCCGGCGGACCAGCCCGAAGAACAGCCCGAAGAACACGGCCGCCAGCGAGGAAGCAGTCCGATGACCACCTCCTTCCCCACCCCGCGCATGGTCGAGGTCTCCGGCGCGGAGGCACTGTGGTTGCTGCAGGCCGCGGAGCTGGGGCGACTGGTCTTCGTGCAGCGTGAGACGACCGTCGTTCGCCCCGCCCGACACGTGTGGGAGTACGGCCGGCTGATCGTGCGCACCCCCCTCCAGACGGCCGCCGTTCCGCCGACCGCGACCTACCAGGTCGACGACGTCCAGGCCGGGACCGGCACCGGCTGGACCGTGACCGCGACCGGACCGGTCGATGTGATCACCGATCCGGACGAGGCCGCCCACTACCGCCGCACGCTGCCCGGCTGGACGCATGGCCCGCACGACGCCGTCGTCCGCGTCCACCCCCAGACGGTGACGGGTTTCCGGCTCGTCCGGGGGGTGGGGGAGCGATGAGCACCCAGCAGGAGGCGCTGCCGCACCGCCATGTGCTGACCCTCGACGCCGTACCGGCGGCTGTACGGGTGGCCCGCGCGACCGCTGAGCAGACCCTGGTGGAATGGGGCGTCGGACTGCGGCACCCCACCGTGGGTCCGGCGCTGCTGATCCTGAGTGAGCTGGTCACCAACAGCGTCCGGCACGCCGCGGCCCTCTCCCCGCAGGTCACCGTCATCTACGCCGCGGGCCGCGACTGCTTCGCCTTCGGCGTCCACGACCGTCACCCCTACCAGCCCCTGTTGTACGCGTCGGTCACCGGCACCGGCACCGGCACCGGCACCGGCACCGGCACCGGCACCGGCACCGGCAATGGGGGCCTGGGCACGGTCATGGAGCTCGTGCTCGGTCTGGGCGGCACCGCGGTCACCCGGGGCGACGCCGACGGCAGCGGCAAGACCATCTGGATCACCCTGCCCCTGTGACCTCAGCCCCGCCTGTCCAGCCCTGCCCTGCTCTGCCTCGCCCTGCCCCGCCCCGCCCCACGGGAAGTTCCCCCATGACCATCGACTGGCGCTACACCATCGAGCAGGATCTCGGCATCCTCTCCGTGGCCGGCTATCTCGGCCCCGACGCGGTGCGCCGCTTCACCGGCGCGATCGGCTGGGTCGTCGCACGCGGCACCGGGCCGGTCGTCCTGGACCTGACCGGGCTGCGCAACTGGTCCGCCGAAGGCCAGCTGGCCATCACCGAGGCCGCACGCCGCCTCGCCGACAGCGGGCGGAGCCTGGAACTGGCCGCCATCCCCGCCGACGGCTCACTGGTACCGGCCGCCGACTGCCCCGACATTCCGGTTCACTGCGACCTGAGCGCCGCCCTCGCCGCCCACGGCCGGGAACGCCGGGAACCCTCGGAGCCGGTGGAGGTGCACCAGGAGTGGCGCACCGACGGCTGGCCCGCCTGACCCCGGTCTCACCCGCATCCTGACCCGCGCATCAAACTTCGCCCCGACCACCGCGTCGATTTCGACGCGAGCCCCGAGCTTCGAACCCGCATCGCCTACGACGTGATCCCCACCCGGCCTTCGCGTCGGCCTACCGAGAGAAAGACACTGGTCCCATGAGTGAAACGCTTCCCGCCTGCCCGAAGTGCTCTGGCCCGTACACGTACGAGATGGGTGCCCTCCTCGTGTGTCCCGAGTGCGGACACGAGTGGTCGGCGTCCGACACTCCTGGCGACGCGAGCGGTGACAAGGTCGTCAAGGACTCGGTCGGCAACGTGCTCGCCGACGGCGACACCGTGACCGTGGTCAAGACCCTCAAGGTCAAGGGCAGCCCGACCGGCATCAAGGCGGGCACCAAGGTGCGCAACATCAGGCTCGTCGACGGCAGCGACGGCCATGACATCGACTGCAAGGTCGACGGGTTCGGCGCCATGCAGCTGAAGTCCAGCGTGGTCAAGAAGGCCTGAACCGACCTCCCGCCGCCCGGTCCGGGGGCCGTTTCCCCGATGCGGGTTCGGTTCTGCCCGTGTCACAGGCGAGGATGGGGCGCATGTTCCTTACGAGTGGGTGGACGCGATGCCGAGTGGTCCGGCCGGTGGGGCCGCGCCGTGCCGAGGGGAGGACCGCCGGATGAGTACGCCGCTGTACCAGCTGAAGGCCGAGTTCTTCAAAACCCTCGGCCACCCGGCTCGCATCCGTGTCCTGGAGCTGCTGAGCGAGCGTGAGCACGCGGTCGCGGAGATGCTGCCCGAGGTCGGGATCGAACCCGCGCACCTGTCCCAGCAACTGGCCGTGCTGCGACGGGCGAACCTGGTGCGCACCCGCAAGGAAGGTTCGAACGTGTACTACTCCCTGGCCAGCCCCGAAGTGGCCGAACTGCTGCGGGTGGCGCGCTCGATCCTGTCCGGCGTCCTGGCGGGCCAGGCGGAGCTGCTCGCCGACCTGAAGGCGGCCCCGCCGGGAGGCGGACGGCAGTCGTGACGACGGCCCGGTAGCGGGTCCGGATCTGACGACAGCCCGGACGCGCCTCCCTGAGGGTCTCGGGGTGGGGATCAGGCGTCGCCCGGCAGCGGGGCGGCCGGGCTGACCAGGCCGGCGGCGCGCACCTCGGTCCAGAACGCGGCCGGGACCCTCTCGGTGAGGGCGGCGACGTCCTCGGCTATCCGGCTGGGGCGGGTGGCGCCGGGGACGACCGCGGCGGCGACCGGGTGGGCGAGGGAGAACTGGAGGGCGGCGGCCTTGATGGAGATGCCGTGCTTCTGGGCCAGGGCCTTCAGGCGGGCAACCTTCTCGGTGATCTCCTTCGGGGCCTGCTGGTACTCGAAGTGGGTGCCGCCGGCGAGGACGCCGGAGCTGTAGGGGCCGCCGACGACCATGTCGACGTCCTGCTCCTGGGCCATGGGAAGCAGGCGCTCCAGGGCGTGTTCGTGGTCGAGGAGGGTGTAGCGGCCGGCGAGGAGGAAGCCGTCGGGCTGCGGTTCGTCGAGGGCCAGGGTCAGCTCGATGGGCTCGGTGCGGTTGACGCCGAGTCCCCAGGCCTTGATGACGCCCTCGTCACGCAGCCGGGACAGGACGCGGAAGGCGCCGGTGCGGGCCTCCTCGAACTTGTTGAGCCACAGGTCGCCGTGGAAGTCCTGGGCGATGTCGTGCACCCAGACGATGTCCAGCCGGTCGACGCCGAGGCGCTTGAGGCTGTCCTCGATGGAGCGCTCGGTGGCCTCGGCCGTCCATGCGTGCAGCATCTTGTTGGGGTTGCCGTGCTCGAACAGGCCGCCCTTCTCGCCGAGGTCGCGGTCGCCGTCCTCCCGTTCGTCGAGGACGACGCGGCCGACCTTGGTCGACAGGACGTAGGCGTCGCGCGGCTTGGTGGACAGGACCGCGCCCAGGCGGGACTCGGCGAGGCCGGCGCCGTAGAACGGGGCGGTGTCGTAGTAGCGGACGCCCTGGTCCCAGGCGGCCTCGACGGTGGCGGCGGCCTCTTCGTCGGGGATCGCGCGGAACATGTTGCCGAGCGGGGCGGTGCCGAAGCCGAGCTTGCCGGGGAGGAGCTTCTTGAGGGACATGATGGAGCCTTTTCGTTCGATGCCTCGGTGTCAGGGGGTTCCTGACGTGGGGGGTGAGGCGTGTGGGGGAGGGGTACCTGTAGGAGTCGATGGCTGTATCGACGGAGTCGGAGTGCGGGGTGTGAAGCGGGGTGTCCGCCCGGGGTGAGCGGCGCTCGCATGATTTGCATGAGCTGCTTACACTCATTAACAATAATTGCGAGCGCGTGGTAATGCAAGGGTGTCCGCCGAGAAAGTTCTACGAGGCCCGAGCGGCCGGTCGTATGTCTTCCGTGTGCGGCGTGGCCCGAGGCGTGGGGAAGTGGGGCAGGACGTTCTCGGCGAGCTCGTGCAGCACCTCGTCGACGGGGCGGTCGTTGGGGCGCAGGTTGAAGGAGACGTGAGCGACGCCCAGGTCCGCCATCGTGTTCAGGTGGTCGAGCAGGGCCTTGCGGCCGGTGCTGAGGCCCAGCCGGATGGGGCGGGCCGGGGCGTCGGCGTCGTCCTGGAGGGCCAGCACCATGGGCGTGAGGTACGGCTTGCCGCCCCCGGTGCGCTGCTGCCACTCACGGGTCTTCAGCCGCAACGCGCCCGGTTCACGTGGGTAGTTGAGGGAGGCGTCGGCATGCTCGGCGACCCACTCGGGTGTCTGCTGTGCGCCTCCGGCGACTGCGATCGGGATCCCCGTCGTATGCACCGGCTTGGGGAGGACCTCCAACTGCCGGTCCAGGCCGAGGTCGGCCCGGGGCAGTCGCAGCGGGCCATGGCGCCAGGCGGCGCGCAGTGTCTCGACGCCTTCGCGGAGCGCTCCTTCAGGCGGTACGGGGGAGAGGGTGTGACGGACGGTCTGGGCGCTGATGAGGCCGTCGCGGAAGACGAAGGTGTCGAGGTCGCCGGTGCCCAGGCGGGTCCCGTGGTCGGCGAAGACCTCCCGCGGGGTGCGGGTCATCAGGTGAGTTCCTTCAGTGCGGAGATGGCGAACGAGTGGTCCTGCTCGGGGGCGCCGCCACCGACGCCGATCGCGCCGATCAGGCGGCCCTCGCGGTGGACGGGGGCGCCGCCGGCGATGAACAGCAGTGGCCGGTCGAGCGCGGTGGGCAGGGAGTGGAAGGGCCCGTCGGGCTTGACGAGGTCGACCAGGTCGGCCGTCGGGGCGTTCAACTGCAGGGCGGTGAAGGCCTTGCGGGTGCTGGTCTCCCCGGAGATCAGGACCGCTTCGTCGTCACGGCGGAAGGCGAGCGGATGGCCGCCGGCGTCGAGGACGGTGATGCTGACCGCGACCCCGGCCGCCCGGGCGGCGCGGCGCGCCGCCGCGATCAGGATCTCGGCGTCCGCGGTACTGAGCGGGGTGACGGCGGTGCGGGGCGAAGTGACAGCGGTGGTGCTCATGGTGCTTTCCCTCGGTGCTTTCGATGGAGGAGATGAACGGGAGGGGGAGTCAGTGGTGGACAGGCGTCCGGGCGGCGGCGCCGACGGGCTCGGCCGTGGGGGTGCGGCGCTCCAGAGCGGCCGACCAGAAGGCCAGGACGAGCGCGACGGCGGCGAGGACGGCGCCGACCCAGTTCGGGGAGGTGTAGCCGAATCCGGCGGCTATGACGATGCCGCCGAGCCAGGCGGAGAGCGCGTTGCCGAGGTTGAACGCGCCGATGTTGACGGCCGAGGCCAGTGTGGGTGCGCCGTGGGCCTGGTCCAGTACGCGCTTCTGCAGCGGCGGCACGGTGGCGAATCCGAGCGCCCCGATCAGGAGGATGGCGATCGCGGCGAGGATCTTGCTGTGCGCGGTGAAGGTGAACAGCGCGAGCACGAGGGCGAGAGCGCCGAGGGTGACGTACAGCATCGGCATCAGCGCGCGGTCGGCGTAGCGCCCGCCGAGCAGGTTGCCGAGGAACATGCCGGCGCCGAACAGCACCAGAAGCCAGGTGACAGCCCCGTCGGAGTAGCCGGCGACGTGGGTCATCATCGGCGCGATGTAGGTGATCGCGGCGAACACACCGCCGAAACCGAGCACCGTCATCGCCATGGCGAGCAACACCTGCGGGTTGCGGAACGCCGTCAGCTCCCGGCGCAGGTGCGCGCCCTCGGGCCGGGGGGCGGCGGGCACGAGCTTGGCGACACCGAGCAGCCCGACCACGCCGAGCCCGGCGACGACGACGAAGGTGGTGCGCCAGCCCGTGGCCTGTCCGATGAACGTGCCCAGCGGGACACCCACGATGTTGGCGATGGTCAGTCCCGTGAACATCGTGGCGATGGCGCCGGCCTTCTTCTCCGGGGCGACCAGATCGGCGGCGACGACGGACCCGATACCGAAGAACGAGCCGTGCGCGAGCGAGGCGACCACACGGCCGGTCAGCATCAGACCGAAGGTCGGGGCGAGGGCGGAGAGCACGTTGCCGAACACGAACAGGGCCATGAGCAGCATGAGCATCCGCTTGCGGCTGACCTTGGTGCCGAGCACCGTCAGCAGCGGCGCGCCGACGACGACGCCGAGGGCGTAACCGGTGACCAGCAGACCCGCCGTGGGGATCGAGACCCCGTAGTCGGCGGCGATCTCGGGCAGCAGCCCCATGATCACGAATTCGGTGGTGCCGATGCCGAAGGCCCCGACAGCCAGGGCGAGGAGTGCGAGGGGCATGGGCTGAGCCCTTCTGTGATTGCTTGAACGAGCGCCTTGCATGCCTCGATAATAGTTGTGCACGCGCTATAAATGCAAGCGCGGGTCGTGGGCGTGGTCCGGTTTGTTTTCCATTGCCCCCGGTCGGGGCGGGTGGACGATGCTTGCGCTGGCTCTATATGTGCCCTAGGCAATATTTCACTTGATGGCGTATCCTGGGGGTCAGTCACACCTGGAAGGAGACCCGGACCCCATGACCGCCACGGATCCCGCACTCACCGCCCTCGCCAACGGGTGGGGTGCCCTCTCCCTCCTGCACAGCAAGATCGAGGCGCACATCGAGCGCGCCCTGCAGTCCAAGCACGACCTCAGCGTCCGGGAGTACTCGCTGCTCGACGTACTCAGCCGGCAGCACGACGACGAGGGCGGGCACCTGCAGATGAAGCAGGTCGCCGACGCGGTCGTTCTCAGCCAGAGCGCGACGACCCGCCTGGTGACGCGCCTGGAGGACCGTCACCTGCTCGCCCGGTACCTGTGCCCGACCGACCGCCGCGGCATCTACACCAACGTCACCGAAGCCGGCCTGGAACTCCTGGCCGAAGCGCGACCGACCAACGACGCGGCCCTGCGCGAGGCGCTCGACCAAGCCGCCAAGAACCCCGAACTGGCCTCGCTCGTCGAAGCGGTGGAAGCGGTGGACGTCCCGTCGTGAGGCTGGGTGTAAGCGCTCCGGTGGGCTTCGTCCGGAAGTAGTGGCGCACGGGGTCGGTGCTGCCCGGCAGGACACGGCCCGGCGGACCCCGCCTGAGTGGACGTGATGCGGCAGGACACGCGGCGACCTGTCCGACGTCTCCGCTTCATGCGGACCACGCCCGGCGACCATGTGCTGATCACCGGTCAGGGGCACGTTGTCCGGCATGCTGAACACATCTTCCGCGCGTCGCTCGCTGACCGCGTCCGCGCTCGGCCTGGCTGTCTCGCTCACCGCATCCTTCGCCGTCCTGGCTCCCGCGACTCCGGCGTTCGCCGACGCCAATGCCGTGCCGACGTACGAGGTGAAGATCGACCTCACGACGGCGGCGCTGGACGCTTCGCACGCTCCCACCTCAGCGGTGAAGGCGGCCTTCGGCATCACGGGCTCCGCCAAGGCGCGTTCCTACATGTACTTCGACACCGACGCGCTGGACCTCAACGCGCAGGGCTGGGACGTCCGGCTCCGGCACAAGTCGGGATCGGACTTCGAGGAGTCCTACAAGAAGCGCTTCGCCGTGGCCAACGGTGACATCGACGCCGCCCTGGACGAGGCGAACGCCGAGGGACTCGACAGTAGTGACACCAACTACGACGCCCAGGTGGACTGGGGCTACGCCAAGCAGACCCTGAGCTTCAGCAACGAGAAGAGCCACAGCGCCAGTGGCTACTCCGGCACCTCGATGCCGGTCGGCAGCACCGGGCGATCCTGGCTCGTCAACGAGATCCCGGGCAAACTCGACGACTGGCTCTACCACAACTGGGGTTCCGACACCCTGCAGGTCTCCCGCGCCCACGGCCCGGTGACCTCACAGGTCTGGTCGGGTGCGTGGGAGTCGTCCGACGACGCCGGCATCGAGGTACTGCCCGTGAAGAACTCCGCCGGGACCGGCACCGAATACGTCGTCGAGTTGTCGTTCAAGGCCGACAACTACACCGACGCCGCGAAACTCCACAACGACGCCATCGCGGTCGCCAGCGGAAAGGGCTGGCTTTACCGCGGAGACGTGCTCAAGACACAGCTGATCCTCGACCGCTACTGAGCGAGCCTGCCCGCCGTTCCTTGTCGCACGGGTGTCTCCCCGCACGGGGGCGACGGGCAGCAGCGAACCGACTCCGACGGCCCGACCGTAACGATCGCGGCGACCTCAGCGACCGCACCGGCCGTCGACCGGGATCCGGCAGTCCCTCGCTATGCGGCGGTCTCGGGCTGGGCGTCGTCCGTGTCCGTGGGGGCCGGTGTCTGTGCCGGTGCCGGATCCGGGGTGTGGGTGGCGGTGTAGAAGACGGACCTGCCTTGCCTGGTCCGCTGGGCGAGGCTCTTGGCGACGAGGGTTTCGAGGCTCGTACGGACGACAGTGGTCGCGATGGTGCGGTCGGGGTGCGCATGGCTGAGCGCTTCGGAGACCTCGGCCGCCGAGCGGGGTTCGTTCTGCTCGGTGAGGTGGAGGTGGATGAGATGGATCAGCGTGGGCTGAGTCCCCTTCGTGGCGTCCTTCATCGCAGCCTTCGTGCTCCCCTTCATCGCCCCCTTCGCGGTGCCTTTCGTCACCTCCTTCGTCGTCCCCTTCTTGTCCGCGGACTTCTTCGCCGGCTGCCTGTCGGCCTTGGGCTGCCCGGTGGTGGCCTTCTTCTCCTGCCGAGATGTGTCGGTACCGGTCGTGGCCTTCTTCCTGGGCGCAGGCACAGCACTCCCGGTCACGCTCGCCGGCTCGGTGTCCAGCGTTCCGACACCGAGTGCCTGCTGCATGCTCACCAGCACCGCGTGGTCGCGCTGCAGCGTCGCCAACTGCTCTTGCAGTGCGGCGAGTTCCGCTGTGATGCGCTCCTGTTCCTTGACGTTGTGGTCCAGGTCGCCGGCAACCTGGCTGATGTAATGCGACGCCAACTCGGTGGCGGTGGTGGTGCCTTCGGACATCTTCTTCTCCGTAGATCGTGAGCCGGTGGGAAGCCTCGGCCGACTGTTGCCACTCGGCCAGGGGGAGGGCTTGCGGCCGCGGGAGCCGCGCACTCGCGGCTTCCCTAGTCGTTGCCGTCCATGTAGAGGCAGAACGGATGACCGGCCGGGTCGAGCAACACCCGGACGTTGTCCTGCGGTTGGTGATCGGCCTCTCGTGCGCCGAGTTCGAGGGCGTGAGCGACGGCCGACCGCACATCGACGACTTCGAAGTCGAGGTGCATGGTGATCCGCTGGGCGCCTTCCTGGGTGGGCCAGACCGGAGGAACGTACCCCTCCGAGAACTGGAAGGCGATATAGGCCACTCCCTCAGGCGGGGAAATGGCCGCACCGTCCGAGTCCTCCCTGGTGATCTCCCAGCCCAGCAGCTCCGAGTAGAAGCGTGCCAGCGCCTTTGGATCGGGCGCCTCAAGGACGACGCCCCACCAGTCGTGCCTCGACATGCGGGGAGTATCGGGTTCATGACGTGGACGTCCGCGCATATCGACGAGTACTCCCGCTTCGGTTGCTTCGCCGCCACTGCTGTTTCGAGGCAGGTTTCAGGATCCTACTGGCCCTGGCGAAAAGCATGTGACACGTGACGTCCGATCGTTGACAATCCATGCGTGGCGACCATGAACGTCGGCAGGACGGAACGCGGCCCGTCCTCCCGCTTTTCTCCGACCGCGCGGGTGGGTCAAGCCTTCGGCGCGATCCCGCCGACGGCGCTGGTACTGCTCGGCATTGTCAGTGTTCAGGTCGGCTCGGCATTGGCCAAGCACCTGTTCAGTGAAGTGGGCAGCTTCGGGACGGTCGCGTTGAGGCTGTTCTTCGCGGCGACGGTGCTGATGCTGTTGTGGCGGCCGTCGCTGCGCATGAACCGTCGCACCTGGACCGTGGTGCTCGGCTACGGCGTGACCCTCGGCCTGATGAACCTGTGCTTCTACCTGGCACTGGCCCGTATCCCGCTGGGGATCGCGGTGACCACCGAGTTCCTTGGGCCGCTGGTGGTGGCCCTGGCCGGGTCGAGACGATGGCTGGACGCCTTCTGGGCCGTGCTCGCGGCAGGCGGTGTGGTCCTGCTCATGGAGGGGCGCGGCGACCTCGACGTGGTCGGGTTTCTGTTCGCCCTTGCCGCGGGAACCTGTTGGGGCCTGTACATCCTCGTCGGCGCGGCGCTGGGCCGGCACACCACGGAAGGCAATGGGCTGGCCCTGGGAATGGCCGTCGCGGCACTGGTGGCTGTGCCGTTCGGCGTGGCCGACAGCGGCGCGGCGTTGATTCAGCCGTGGGTGCTGTTCGCGGGGCTCGGCGTGGCGCTGTTGTCGTCGGTGATCCCGTACTCGCTGGATCTGGAAGCACTACGCAGGATCCCGCCGCGGGTGTTCGGCATCCTGATGAGCCTCGAACCCGCGATGGCCGCCCTCATCGGGCTCGTCGTCCTCCAGGAGTCGCTGCGCCCGTCGCAGTGGATCGCGGTGCTGTGCGTGGTGGCCGCGTCGGCGGGAGCGGCACGCGGTAACCACACGGACGAGTGAATCGACAGGGCCGTCACGGCGCCCTGTCGCGGGTGGCGATCACCCATGGGGCTCGTCAGCGGAGCGTGAACGCCGGCGTCGCCGCAGTGGTGCCGTCACCCACATCGTCAGTCCGACGAGCGAAACGACCACCGCTCCTCCGACGACGACCGGAACGGCACCCGCGACAACAAAGGTCAGCAGAAGCTCCGGCCATGTCGGCTCCTCACCCATCGTGCTCCCACCCTGTGTCACGAACGTCATGACGCCGGCGGAGATCCATCAGTTCCGCAGGCCGTCCGGGACAGGCTCGTTCACCACGTGGGTGACGCGGCGTCGGGCGCGGCCGGTGACCAGGGCGGGGATCGCGAGCGCGGAGGAGGCCGAGACGAGGCCGCCGAGGAACAGGCTCGACCGGGCGCCGAGGGTGTCCGAGACCAGGCCGACCAGCGGGGCGCCGACGGGGGTGCCGCCGAGAAGGACGAGGAAGTAGACGGACATGATGCGGCCGCGCAGGTGCGGGTCGGCATGGAGCTGGGTCAGCGCGTTGGCGGTGCTGGTGACGATCACCGCGGCGAAGCCGGTGGGGACGAGAAGGGCCATGAGCGTGCCGTAGCCCGGCATCAGACCCAGCGCGGCCTCCAGCACCCCGAAGACGATCGTGCTCGTGATCAGAACCCGGGTGTCGGGAGGCTGCGCGCGGCTCGCCCCGTAGATCGCGCCGACGAGGCTGCCGACGGCGTAGGCGGCGCAGAGGTATCCGAAGGCGGCGGCGCCTGTGTGGAAGACCGTGACGGCCACGAGCGAGATCGTGACCTGGAAGTTGAGGCCGAAGGTGCCGACGAAGGCGATGAGAGTGATCGGGAGGAGCAGTTCCGGTGTCGAGGTGATGGCGCGGAAGGCGTCGCGCAGTCGTGCGGGGCGCGGCGGCGCAGCGCCTCGGGAGCGCGGTCCGGCCCGGTGGTCCGGCCGGCCCGACTCGCCCTGCTCGCCTGGACGGATGGTGATCAGGCCGTACAACACCGCCAGATATGTGGCCGCGTTCACGAGGAACACCGGGCCCGTGCCGAAGGCCGCGACGGTCAGGCCTGCGAGGGCGGGGCCGAGGACGCGGGCCACGTTGAACTGGGCCGCGTTCAGACTGACCGCGGCGGCCACGCGCCCGCGGGCGACCAACTCGGAGATGTAGGAGTTGCGGGCGGGGCTGTCCAGGGCGGTGGCGGTGCCGAGCGCGAAGGCCAGCACGTAGACGGACGGCAGGTTCACGGCCCCGGTGACGGTCAGCAGGCCGAGCAGGAGCGACTGCACGGTCATGGCCGACTGGGTGAGGAGCAGGATCCGTCGCTTGGCACACCGGTCGGCGAGGACGCCCCCGGCCAGGCCGAACAGGGTCTGTGGCAGGAACTGCAGTGCGGTCACGATGCCGACCGCACTGCCGCTGCCGCCGGTGAGGTGGAGGACGAGCAGGTCCTGGGCGGCACGCTGCATCCACGTGCCGACGTTGGAGACCAACTGCCCCAGCAGGTACCGGCGGAAGTTCCGGACGGTAAGTGTGTCCGTCACCGGTCTCCGGGGGCCCGCGCTCATGACATCTGACGGACGTACGGGTCCGGGGCAGGTACCTCCGCGTCGTCCAGGTGATGGAAGGTCGGACGGGGGTGCATCAGGAACGACTGGTGGGAGATGTTCCACGCGTAGGCGCCGGCCAGGGCGAAGGCGACCCGGTCGCCGACGCGCAGCCGGTCGACCATGACCCGTCGCGCCAGGACGTCCTTCGGTGTGCACAGTTGTCCGACCACCGTCACCGGCTCGTCGTGCGCCTGCGGACGGTCCCAGGGCCGGAGCCAGACGTCGTCCGGGATCACCTCGAAGGGCTGGCTGTGCTGTTTCGCGGCCGGGGTGCGCAGATGATGGGTGCCTCCGCGCAGCACGGCGAAGGCCTGCCCTCGGCTGAACTTGATGTCCAGGACCTCGCTGACGTACCAGCCGCAGTAGGCGGTGACCGAGCGGCCGGGTTCGATCCGGATCCGCACATGAGGGTGGCGGGCCAGGATCGGGCGCAGCCCCGCGCCGAAGCCGGCCCAGTCGAAGACCTCCTGCGGCCGGGTGTAGTCGACGCCCATTCCCCCTCCGACGTTGACCTCGGCCAGGGTGATTCCGCGCTGACCGGCCCAGTCCCGGGCCCAGTCCAGGACCTTGTCGATCAGGCGGAGTTGGTTCCTCGCCCGCAGTCCGCTGGCCAGGTGGAGGTGGAGGCCGCGCAGCCGGACGCGCGGCTCGGCGGCGAGCACGTTCAGGCAGCGGTCGAGCTGGACGGGATCCATGCCGAAGGGGCTTGCGTGCCCACCCATCGCGAGGGCGACCTGGCCGATGTCGACCGACAGGTTGACGCGCAGCAGGACGTCGACGGACCGGTCGCCCAACACGCTGGTGAGCAGCCGCAGTTCCTGCTCGCTCTCGACATGCAGGCGCTCCACTCGGGCATCCAGAGCCTGAGTCAGTTCTGCCTCCGTCTTGCCCGGCCCTCCGAAGGCGACCGGGATGTCAGGAAAGAGCGCGCGGACATGGCTCAGTTCACCGCCGGAGGCCACCTCGAACCCGTCGACGTGCCCTGCCAGCGTCCGCAGGACGAGCGGATCGGAGTTGGCCTTGGCCGCATACAGCAGCTCGACGCGCTTCGGCAGTGCTGCGCGGATGGCCTGGACGTGCTCACGCAGCGCGGGCAGATCGTAGACGTAGGCGGGCAGTTCGTCGTCCTTGAGCCGGCCGACGTGGTCGAGCAGGGCGGGCCTCACCGGATCACCTCGCGGGGGAAGTCGGCGCCCAGGGGGCTGGGCAGCGGGACGTAGGTGGCGTGCCGGTCGGCCTTGCGCGCCCAGCGCAGAAGGAGGTTGGCCTTGGCGGGCAGCGGCACGCCGGACAGCAGCGCGCGCAGTTGAGGCGGATCGCCCGCGGCACGGGCGCAGGCGCCGAGATGGTCCCGGACCAGGCCCCAGAGGGCGGGTTCCAGCGTCGGGGCGAGGTCCGCCAGGGCGCCGAGCATCTCGGCGCAGTGGTTGACCAGCAGGCAGTACGCGACGCGGTTCCAGCCCCGCTCGGCGTCGTAGGTGAGGGCGACCCGGACGTCCTCGGGCAGGCCGTCGAGGAAGCGCCGGTGGTGTGCGGGCAGCAGCTTGGTGCCTTCCAGGTCGCGGAAGAACATCTGCGCCGGGGTGCCGTCGGCGTGTGCACCGACGACGACGTTCTGCAGGTGGGGCTCCAGGACGACGCCATGCTCGAAGTAGGCCGCCAGGACCGGAGGCAGCAGCAGCCCGAGGTACGCGTCCCACCAGGCCAGGACGTCACCGTCCCCGAGGGCGAGCAGATGGGAGACATGGGCGGCGCTCGTGGGGTACTCGTCCGCAACGGCGGCGGCGAGCAGGGGAGTCACACCGGGACGCAGGTGGTGGCGCAGGCCGGAGCGGACGATGACACCGAGGCCCTCCAGCAGCGCCGTATCGCCCTCGGTGTCGAGCGTGCGGTAGCCGGGCTCGGCCAGGAGTGTGCAGCCGGGGAAACGGCCGGCGAGTCCGGCGAACAGCGGCTGGAGCAGCCTGTCGAGGGCGACAGCACCCGTCAGCTCATAACTCGCGTGCTTGCGGACGCAGTTGGTGAGGCGGACGTTGAGGCTGAACTTCAGGAAGGTGTCGGTGGCGGGGTCGTACAGCGTGCGGACCGATGCGGTCGGCACCAGTTCCGGTCCGCTCACCGCGGTTTCGACGATGTCGCCGGCGGCCACCGCCGCGCGCAGCCGCTCGTGATTTTGCAGCAGCCGGTACTGCCAGGGGTGCACCGGCAGTATCGCGAAGCCCGGCTCGGCGGCGGGGCACAGCGCGTCCAGCTCGTACAACTCGCCCTCCTGACGCACGAGATGGCGGCGCACGGCCAGGTAGCGCAGGGGGAAGCGGGCGCCGGTCTCCGGGCCGTACGCCAGCCAGTCCACCGGCTCGCCGGTGCGGGCCTTCGGGTTGGGGTGGAAGCGGTGCCCGAACACCAGGGACTGCTCCGACGCCACGTACGGGTCCGGGTGCGGCACGGAGTCGGTCCGCTGTTCCAGTGTGGTGCGGATCGTCTCGCGGCTGTCGGTGACCTGGGCCAGGAACTCCTCGTTGGCGACGCCCGTGCGCAGTTCCAGCTCACCCTGGATGAAGCCGGCCAGTTCCTGCCAGCCCACGTTCACCCAGGTCGAACCGTCGAACCGCTGCACCGGGCCCTGGAAGCGGTGCGCCCCGATCAGCGAGACGCGGCGCAGCCGGCAGCGCAGCAGGAGGCCCCGGCGGGGCAGGCGGAGGAGCAAGTGGTCGTCGTCGACCGTCACTTGGTGCTCGGGCGCGGACACCTCGCGGATCAGGCAGTTGAGCAGCGTGTACGCGGTGACGGCGTCGGCGGTGCGCAGCGGCTCGGGGGCCGAGGCGGGCATGGTTGAGGCAAGGCCTGCGGTGGGGCTTGCGGGGCTTCCATGGTCTGTGAGGCTTGCGGGGGGGTCTGTGAGACCCGTGGGGCCTTTGGGGCTTGTAGGGCTCGCGGGGTCCGTGAGGCTCATGGGGTCTTTGGTGCTTGTCGTCGTGCCCGGGGTGCCTGCGTCGGCGATCCGCGTGTGGGGGGCAGTGTCGGTGGTCATGCGGTCACTCCAGTGGGACTGCGGGGGGACGTGCCGGATTCCAGGAGGTGAGGGGCGTACGGGGAGAGGGCGTGGCGGTCAGCGGAAGCGCGCCAGGGGGTTGGGAACGGGTGTCCACAGCGCCTTGCCCGGGTTGTCGGACAGGCGCATGGCGATGGTCGCCTTGAGCGGCATCGCGTCGGCGAAGAACGCCGCGGCGTCGTCCTCCCGGTCCGGCAGGCCGGCGTACACCTGGCGGCCGACCTCGGCCACCGCGCCCCAGAGCGCTCGGGGATCGGCTCCGCGTGTCCGGCTCAGGACGGCGACCAGCTCGCTGAAGACTCCGCTGACGAGGCCGCCGAAGAGTTTGGTGCGCAGCGCGTCCATGTCGTCGCCCGCGCGCGAACCGAGCAACGGCGGCAGCGTGAAGCCGCTCCGGGCCAGGCGGCGCGGGCTGACGCGTACGCCGTCCAGATCCCGGTACAGCACCCGCACCGGCCGCCCGCCGCGCAGCACCACCAGGGTGTTCTGGCCGTGCGCCTCCAGCGCCGCCCCCATCGACAACAACGTCAGCGCGGGTGGCAGCACGAGTCCGGCGAAGTCCGCGATCCAGCGCACCGGATCTCCCGGGATCATGGTCGCTCCCGTCGCATGGACGGCGGTGAGCGGGACGGCGACCTCCCCGGCGTCGAGGTGGCGCTCGGTCGACTCCCGGATCATCGCCGCCAGGCTCGCCGAGGGCTGCCCGTCCACCCGCGCCGCGCCGCCGCCCAACTCCCGCAGGACGCGAAGGCTGTCGCCGTATCCGGCCTTGTCGACGAGAGCCGCCACCAGATCGGACAGCGGGGGCCCGTCGGCGACCTCGGCGGGGGAGATGGTGCGCCGGTAGTTGGTGACCTGCACGTCGAGCGCCGTCTTGATGTGGCAGTCCCGCAGGACGTCGAGCGGTGCCAGGGTGCGCAGCGACAGCAGCGGCCGGGCCGCGATCGTCTCCTGCACGACGGTGAGGTCCGGGTGCCGCTGAAGCACATGGTCGCGCTGCCAGGGGTGCATCGGTACGAGGACGGTGTCACCGTCACGCAGTTCCCGCGGCCAGCTGCCGGCGCTCTGCCAGCGGTCTGCCGGGACGGGGAGGAGCGCGAGACGGATCACGGGACGGTGTTCCGGCGCGTAGGCGAGCACCTCGGTGACCGACATGCCGGTGCGGGTCCGGCAGCAGGGGTGCTGCGGGTGCCCGTCGACCACCGCCTGCTCGGCGTCCACCGAGTTGTCGGGTGGGGCCGGGACGCGGGCGGCGTTCGCGGCGCGGGCGAGGGCCAGGTTGACGACACTGTTGTCGAGCTCGGCGGCGAGCCGCTCCGCGGCGGGGGTGGGCGGGCCCAGCTGAGCGAGCAAGGCGGCAGGATCGCTGATCGGCCCATCCGCGCCGGAGACGGTGAAGTCCTCGGGCACGACCGCGAACGGCAGTGCGCCGGCCCGGGGCCCGAACAGTGAGCCCCCTTGCCGCAGTTCGACCGTGAGGGTGTCGGAATCCTGGTGGTGCCCGGCCACACCGGGCACGGGCTCCCGTGAGAAGGCGCCCCACAGGCGGCCCAGCACGGTGGCCCGAGCCCCGGGGAGCGCGGTCGTGAAGGGTTCCACCAGGTCCGGGCGTGTGCGTCGCAGTTCATCGATGGGCATGGATGTCCCAGGTGTTCGTGGGGGTGCTGGTTGCTCGGTGCTCCACCGGCACCGGCGATGCAAGCGACGCTACGGGAAGCCGATCAAGCGGATTGCCAGGACGAATACAGGGGAGTTCCCGTAAGTGTTCGATGAAGGGTCTTACCTTCCCGGTCCGCGGCGGATTCCCACGCGGCTGAGGGTGTCAATCCGACGTGGCCCTGGATCTGTTTTCGATTGCACTGAAGGACGGCTGAGTCCGGAGTGGTCATCAACTCCTGCTGAATGACGGCTGAATGATGGGTACGTGATGATTTCCGGCTGGGGTCCGGCCCACCCGGCGTTCGAATCTCTTAACTCTTTCCTTGCTCCGCGCTGTCGATGTGCGGGATGCGGCCATCGCCTTGTGCCCGAGTAGTTGCGCCATCGGTGGTGGACCCGGTCGACGGCGAAGAAGAGATCACCGGCTCGGGGGAGGTTCCGGCGTTTGCGTCACGTACTTCGGCGAAAGTCTGTGAGCCTTTGGGCATGCGTGTCTTGCTGATCGAGGACGACGACCGGGTGGCCGGACCGTTGATGGAGGGGTTGCACCGATTCGGGTTCACCGTGGAGCACGCCAGAAGAGGAGCCGACGGACTCGCGGCAACCGGGGCGGCGATGGTGCTTCTGGATCTGGGGCTGCCCGACATGGACGGCATCGACGTCTGCCGTGCGCTCCGAGCCCGCTCGTCGGTGCCGATCATCATGATCACGGCCAGAGGCGACGAGGTGGACCGGGTGCTCGGTCTCGAGATGGGCGCGGACGACTACGTGTCGAAGCCGTTCGGCGTGCGGGAACTCGTCGCCCGGATCCGTGCCGTCACCCGCCGCACCCGTCCGGGCGTGATGGAGTCCTCCGGTGAGGAACCGGGCCGTTCGGATGGTCTTTCGGACGGCCCGTCGGACGGCCTGGCGGGCCACCCCAGAAAGCCCGACGTCCAGCGGGTCGGCCCGCTGACCATCGACCGCCGTACCCGGCAGGTACACCTGAACCAGGCGCCCGTCGCCCTGGCCCCCAAGGAATTCGACCTGCTCACCTGCCTCGCGGAAGACCCCGGAGCCGTCTTCTCCCGCCGGCAGATCCTCGACACGGCGTGGGAACCGGACTACTTCGGCCCCACCAAGACCCTCGACGTCCACATTGCCGCGCTGCGGCGCAAACTCGGCGACCATTCCTGGGTCGAGAACATCCGCGGCATCGGATTCCGGCTGGTCCCACCGGCACATGCCGACGCCGTGTCGGACGCCCGGACAGATGCGGGGGCGGACCCCATGTCAGATGTTGCGCCGGACGCGGTGACCGCCGCCGTGCAGGCCTGCGGTGGGCGGCCCCGGTGACTCGTCGCCTCCTGCTCAGCCACCTGAGCCTCATGCTGCTCGTTCTGCTCGTCCTCGAAGTGCCGTTCGGTGTCTTCTACGCCCGCAGCGAGCTGTCCCGCTTCACCCACACGGCGCAACAAGGTGCGCTGACACTTGCCGAGGTCTGCGAGGAGAAGATGGAGCACGGGCTGTCCACCGACCTGCCCGGACTGGCCCGCGCCTACGGACGCCGTACGGGCAGCCGCGTGTCCGTCGTCGGCACCAACGGTGTCGTCCTCGCCGACTCCGCGGCCCAGGCCCAGGCCTTGGTCGGCAGGAACGTGTCCGCCGAGCCGGACATCGCCACGG
Organism: Streptomyces sp. NPDC048297; assembly: GCF_043201585.1. Classification (NCBI taxonomy): domain Bacteria; kingdom Bacillati; phylum Actinomycetota; class Actinomycetes; order Kitasatosporales; family Streptomycetaceae; genus Streptomyces; species Streptomyces sp. NPDC048297. The sequence continues at coordinate 72,595 of NZ_JBICZA010000004.1, read as the reverse complement.
CGCTGCGCGATCACCCCGTCGCGGGTACCCGCAGCGATGCGTCAGTGGGAGGCGACGTCCTCTTCGTCACCGTGCCGGGCGGCTCCGACGACACCGTTCCCTGCGTGGTGAGGACCGTGTACGCGCTCGGCCCGCTCAAGGCGAAGGTCCATGCCACGTGGATCGCTCTCGCCGCGCTCGGACTGGGGGTGCTGGCCGCCGGAGCCCTGATCGGCTTCGCGCTCGCCCGCTCCTTCACCCGTCCCGTCCGGGCCCTGGAACGCGCCACGGCACAGCTGGCCGAGGGCCGGCTCACCGATCCGCCCACCACCGATCACGGACCGCCCGAGCTACGGCGGCTCGCCGCGTCGTTCACGAAGACCGCGAGCCGGCTCCAGCATCTGCTCCAGGCTCAGCAGGCGTTCGCCTCAGAGGTGTCGCACCAGTTGAAGACCCCGCTGACCGCGTTGCGTCTGCGTCTGGAGAACTTCGAACCGCACCTCGCCCCCTGCGCCCAGGACAGCCTCGACCAGGCGCTCGGAGAGGTGGAGCGACTCGGCCGTATGGTGCAGGGGCTGCTGGCGCTCGCCAGGCTGGAGAACTCGGCGATCAGACCGGAGTCGGTCGATCTCGGCGCCGTCGTCGCCGATCGCGCCGCCATCTGGGCGGCCTTCGCGGACGAACAGCGGGTCGGCATCGTCGTCGCCGACGCGGCAACGGACGTTCGCGTACGGGCGGTTCCCGGAGCACTGGAGCAGATCATCGACAACCTGCTCTCCAACGCCCTGCGCGCAGCACCGCCCGGCACCGCCATCACCCTGGCGACCGCCACCGCCCCGGGAGAGGGCGGTCGTACGCCTGCCATGGCCGAACTGCATGTCATCGACCAAGGACCCGGCATGTCCGAGGCGGAACGCCACAAGGCGTTCGACCGGTTCTGGCGGGCCCCCGACACCGACCACGACGGCACGGGCCTCGGCCTGCCGATGGTCCGGCAACTCGCCCGCGCCGCCGACGGCGAGGTCACCCTGGAGGCGGCCCCCGGCGGCGGACTCGACGCCGTCGTCCGTCTCCAACGCGCCGACGCCCGCACGCACCGCCAACGCCCAGGCGGCTCCGCGGACGCCGACTGCGCGGGCAACGCACGTCCCCACGGCGTGATGGCGGCACGGGGGCATCCGTAGACAACCAGGCGATGGCCCGAGTGCTCCCGTGACCCCGTCGAGCGGCGTGAGGTGTTCCCTCAGGTCGAGATCGACAAAACGCTGCCAGAGGGTCGCGGCAAGGGCGGACGCGAACAACGTCGAGATCGCCTGCACCCCGACGAACTCCGCCTGACTCAACCGCATCGAAGCCCAGCTCACTGCCCTGCGCTACGTCACCGTCGACGGCACCGACCATCCCAACCACAAGGAGCAGAGCAGCATGATCCGCCGCTGCATCGTCTGGCGGAACAAGCACGCCCAGGACAATCGCCTACGCGAAATCGTCGCCAGAGCCAACGTCGCCTGAACCCAGCCACCCCACAGCAGCCGCGACCGCCTCGGCGACTTCCGATGTCACCACCCGCTCATCGGCCTCGACGAGGAACGGCGGCTGACCACCCGGACCCGTGTCGACCTGGACGCGATCCATAGCCAACTCGTCACCCAGGAAGTACACGTTGTCGTCGTCACCGGCGTGCGTGACCGCCAACCGTTCAATCTGCACCCCGGGCACAGCGTGACGCACCCGCGCAAAAACCTGATCGACCGCCCCGCCGGTCACGTCACCCGGCCCCCACGATCGAGTCCTCAACGCTCTCCCCATACCGTGAGTATGGCAGCGCTCAACCCCGACACAGCAAGGCCAACGTTGCCTGATGCGGCACCAGATACCGGTCTGGTCATTTGTCACCGACGCGAACCAGGTCAGGGCGACCTCAAGGTCTGGAGAGATGGAGTACAACGCCTCCCACTGCAAGGCCCGCGCGGGTCGAGCACCCCGGGACGTGCACATCGAGCTGTTCCCCGGCGGCAACGGTCCCAAGGCCGACGTAGCTGCGCTGCTCATCGCCGTCCGCGGAGTTCGAGCGCCGGATGATTGACACCGGGCACTGGGCCCGGTTCAGGGACCCGGACGGGATCGACGCGGTCCTCGTCGACTGGCTGACCCGGCATTTCGGCAGTGCACTGTGTCAGGCTGTGTTCGCCGCCGATGAGAGGATCCGGGCGAGTTCTTCGGGCTGGGTGACCATGGGCCAGTGGCCCGAGTCGATGTCGGCGAAGTCGATCTGCTTGGCCGGCGCGAGTTCCGGGACGTCGCCGGCCTTGATCCACTCCTGCGCCTGCGCGGGCGTGAACTCCGGGCACACGACCACGACCGGGACGTCGAACCGCCGTTCGTCCGCCAGCCGCACCACACCCCGCGCCACGCCCTCGGGCACCGGGATCGCGGCAGCGGCCAGTTCCCGCCGGGCCTCGTCGTCGAGGTCCGCGGCGTCAGGCCCCTCGAAGGGACCCCAGCCGGGGAAGGGCACGGCGCCGTCGCGCACCTCGAAGACGTCGGCGTACCGATGACCGTCGCCGTACGGGAAGCCGCCGATGAGAGCGACCTTGGCCATCCGCTCCGGCCGCCGGTCGGCCGCCAGCCACGCCAGTGTGCAAGCGGCGGAGTGCCCCACCACCATGGGCCCGCCGGGCGCCGCGTCGACCGCGGCGAGCACCGCCGCCACCTGCTCGTCGAGCGTGGCGGACGCGGAGCCGTCCCCCTGTCCCGGCAGAGTGAGCGGCACGGGGCGGTGGCCGAGGCGCTCCAGCTCGGAGACGACACGGCCCCACACGGATCCGTTCAGCCACAGGCCGCCGATGAGCACGATGTCCATGGTCGGTTCCCCTTCGTGGGACGAGTTGCCCTCACCGTAGGGGGAGATCCGGACGATCCACTGCCGGTATGCACGGCGGGCCGGGCCGAAATCCTGAGCGAGCACCGCGAGCGATCCGTTCGAGTGCGACCGGATGCAGCCTTGGAAACGGAAGCCGGCCGTCCGATGCCCCCACAGGTCAGGGGCGCACACCTATGTTCGGCGGAGCGGACTAGCCTGCCCCCGTGCCGAACGATCTCAGCCCCACCGCACGAGCGTTGCGCGCCCTGGACATTCTCCGGGCCCGCCCCGGTACGACAGCGGGCGAACTCGCCGAGCGGCTGGGCGTCACGGAGCGGGCCGCACGCCGGTACGTCGAGATCCTGCGGGAGGCCGGCGTATCCGTCGAGTCGGCACGGGGGCCGCACGGCGGGTACCGGCTGGGGCGCGGAACACGGCTGCCCCCGGTGCACTTCACGCAGTCCGAGGCGCTCGGCCTGGTGATGGCGGTCCTCGGCGCTCAGCCGGCCGCGGCCGACACCGACGACCTGGTCGGCTCCGCCCTGAGCAAGGTCGTCAAGGCGCTGCCGGAAAACGTCGGCCACCAGGCGGCGCTCCTGCGGGAGTACGCGTCGGCCGCCCCCGACCCGTACCCGACACGTCCGGATCCCGCCGTCACGAGCGAGCTGGTCGACGCGGTCGCGGCCCGGCGGCGCGTGGTGGTCACCTACCGCAGCGAGTCGGGCAACGAGTGGGAGGCGGAGGTGGATCCCTGGTCCCTCGTCGTCCGCCACGGGCGCTGGTACCTGCTGTGCCACTGCCATCGCGCCGAGGCGATCCGCACCTACCGCGTCGACCGGGTCCGCGCCGTCCGCTCGACCCCGCGCGGCTTCGAACTGCCCGAGGGCCTCGACCCGGTGGCTGTTCTGGAGGAGAGCCTCGGTCTCGGCTGGAAGTTCACCACCCGCGTGGTGTTCGACGCCCCACCGGAGGAAGTGGCCCCGTGGATCCGGCCGCCCATGGGGCGCCTTGAGCCCCTGGACCACGGCTGCGTGCTGATCGGCAGCACCCGCAACCCGCACATGTACGTGCAGGAGTGGCTGGCGCGGATGCCGTTCCCCTTCCGTGTCGAAGGCGGGGAGGAGCTACGCGCCGCGGTGACGGCACTGGTGGCGCGTTTCAGTGCCGCTGTCGCGGAGCCGCCGGACCGGGTGCGCGAGGTCTGACCTGTCTGCGCCGGGCGCGCGGGGTCTGACCTCTCGGCGCCGCCAAGTGCCTGGCGCCCCGCTGCTGTGGTGTGGCGTGGCGGGTCGCTTGAGCCGCTCGCACCGGCTCCGTCGTGCTTGGTCCGCCGGCTCCGTGTCCGTTCCCGGCGGCGCGGATCGGGGCGGTCCGTGGTGTGGCCGTCGTGTCGATGTCACATATGCGTCGGCTGTCGTGTCTCACCTTCAGGAGGGCCCGCACCGGGCGCGGCGGGCGTCGGGGGCCCATCCACTGTCTCGCCCAGGAGGTAGCTCATGGACTGGCGTGAATCGGCCGTGTGCCGGGGCATGGACCCCGATCTGTTCTTTCCCATCGGGACCGGCAGCGGCGTCGCGTCACTGGTGCAGATGGACGAGGCGAAGGCCGTGTGCGGCAGTTGCCCCGTGGCGCGGCAGTGCCTGGCCTGGGCCATGAACGCCGCGCCGGTGGAGGGGATTTGGGGCGGGACGACGGAAGCGGAGCGGCGCGGGGCGCGGCGCTCGGCCCCCGCCCACCAAGAGGAGGACCGCATCTGCCCCAAGGCGTTCGAATCCGACCGTCGGTGACTACGGCGGCCACGTCGCAGCCCTTGAGTGGCCTGGCAGGCCGTTTCAGTGAGAGTGATCGGCGTCTTCGGAGGGATCACCGCCCTGGCCGTACCTGACGGGCAGGTCAGAGGGTTGCCGCGTGGTCGGGGACGTAGGTCTGCAGGTCCCGCGGCGGGCGTTGGTAGCCCGTCGACGGCGGTCGCTCCGGCAGTTCCAGGATCGGTGGCTTCACCTCGTGGTACGGGACGGAGCCCAGCAGGTGGGAGATCATGTTCAGCCGGGCTCGGCGTTTGTCGTCGCTCTCGACGATGAACCAGGGCGCCTCCGAGATATCGGTGTGCACCAGCATCTCGTCCTTGGCCCGCGAGTAGGCCTCCCACCGGGTGATCGACTCCAGGTCGATCTGCGACAGCTTCCAGCGCCGCACCGGATCCTCCAGACGGTGCCGGAACCGCTCCTGCTGCTCGGCGTCGCTCACCGAGAACCAGTACTTGCGCAGCAGGATCCCGTCCTCCACCAGCATCCGCTCGAAGATCGGGCACTGACGCAGGAAGCGCTGGTGCTCCTCCTTCGTGCAGAAGCCCATCACGCGCTCGACACCGGCCCGGTTGTACCAGGACCGGTCGAACAGCACGATCTCGCCCGCGGCCGGCAGCTGCTCCACGTACCGCTGGAAGTACCACTGTGTGCGCTCGCGCTCGGTCGGAGTGGGGAGCGCCGCGATGCGTGCCACGCGCGGGTTGAGATACTCGGTGATCCGCTTGATGGTGCTGCCCTTGCCGGCCGCGTCCCGCCCCTCGAACACCACGACCAGCCGGGTGCCCTCCGCCCGCACCCACTCCTGCACTTTCACCAACTCGGACTGCAGGCGCAGCAGTTCCTTCTCGTACACCTTGCGCGGCAGCGCCGCAGCCTTCTTGTCGGCCATGCCGCCTCCACCGCCCGATGACCTACGTCGACGTCCTCCACGGTCACCCTGTGCCCAGGGCCCGGGGCCCCGGGGCCGAGCACCCCGACGTCACCGTACTTTCCGGCGCGAGACCGCGCACCCCCGGACCGGCAGCCGACCCCTGCGGCTTGATCGTCCATCTGTCGCGAACCGGCGGCCGGGCGGATCAGGTGTGTGGGCCATTGGTGTGACACCGTCCCGGCGTGCGTCTGCCCGAGCGCGGCACGTGTCATCGATGCACCCGACATTCGGTCAGTATGAGTGAACGGCCATCCACGGAAGGTGCACGCAAGTGTCCGACAACCACGCGGCTCACCTGTACGGAACCGGCTTCGAGCCGTCGGAGAGCTGGAAGAACGCGGTGAAGGTGTTGCAGGACGCCGCGCCGGTGACGGTTCCGGAAGGAGCCTCGGCGATGACCATCAAGGTCGAGTGGGAGCCGGGTGAGCCGGGAACTCCGCCGCACCGCCACTTCGGGCCCTCGTTCGGTTACGTCATCGAGGGCGCGATCCGCTTCGAGCTGGAGGGCGAACCCGAGCGGGTGGTGGAGGCAGGCGGCACGTTCTGGGAGCCGGGCGGGGACGTGATCCACTACCAGGACGGCAACGCGCTGAGTGACGCGAGGACCCGGTTCGTGGTGGTCATGTTGTGCGCCCCCGGAAAGCCCATGCTGCAGGTCGTCTCCAAGGAGGAACTGGAACAGCGCGCCCACCTGCGCGCTCCCCGTCCCACCGGCTGAAGGCCGGCCGCGGCCCGTGCGCGTGAGGAAGCTCCCTGACGCCTGTGGCGCCAGGGAGCGGAGCGAGCCGGTCGACCTGGCGGCTCAGCGCGGCTCAATGCGGCTCAACCCGTCTCAGCGCGGCGCATGGGGCGGACGGGGCGGACCGGACGTCCGGCCGATGCCGGGCGGCGGCTCTGCCACAGCGCCTGCGCGCCCAAGAAGACCAGGTAGCCGGCGCCGAGGAGTTTGACGGCCAGGTAGATCGCAGGCACGGCGGCGAGTACGGCCGCGAGCCCCGCCGCGGCCAGCGCACCCCAGAGCAGCAGCCCCGTCGCGATCCCGCCCACGGTGCGCAGCGCGTCCCCGGGCCCGGCCATGAGCGCCCGGCGGGTCACCACCGCCATGTCCGGGCCGGGCGCGACGGTCAGCAGTCCGAGGACACCCGCGGCTGCCACGACGTGGGTCAGCACGCGGCCGGCCTCCCCTCGAAGTCACCGGCGCCGGACCGCGGGTTGGCCGCGGCTCCCTCGGTGCTCAGCAGCACGACCATCGCGGAGGGGCCGAGCCCCAGTGCCGTACGGCGCTCCCGCGCGCCCGTGCCGCTGAGCACCGCCCGCAGACCGGCCAGTGACGCTGCCCCGCAGGGGCCCGAGGAGACGCCGAGAGCAGCGAGGTCACCGGCCGCGCGGGCGCTGTCGGCGTCGGTGACGGCGACCGCGGCGTCCAGCCCGCCGCGCAGGTAGGGCCAGGCGATGCTGGAGGGGGTGCCGCAGTTCAGCCCGGCCATGCTGGTCTCCCCGGTCGTGACGCCGACGAGGCCGCCGACGGTGAGGCTCTCCAGGACGCAGGCCGCGGACTCGGGCTCCACCGACAGCAGTGCCGGGGCGTGCCCCGAGGGGCGACTGCGGTAATGGGTGACCACGCCCTGGGCCAGCGATCCCACGCCCACCGGTACGGCCACGAGGTCAGGTCCCTCGGCGACCCCGCCCGCCGCCAACTGCTCGTCGATCTCGGCGCAGAGCGTGGAGTAACCCTCCACGATCCACCCGGGGATCCGTTCATAGCCCGGCCACGCGGTGTCCTGGACCAGCAGCGCGTCCGGCGCGGTCGCCGCCTCGGCCGCCAGACGTACGGCATCGTCGTACGACCCGGAGACCTCGGTGACCTTCGCCTGTTCGGCGACGATGGCCTCCACGGCCCTCGGATGCACACCCTGCGGAACGAAGACATGGGCATCCTGCCCGAGACGGCGTGCCGTGCGGGCCACCGCACGGCCGTGGTTGCCGTCGGTGGCGGTCACGAGGGTGACCGGGCCCCGCGCCGTGCCGTTCGCGGCCCGCTCGGCAAGGGCGCGATGGACCGCCCAGGACGCACCCAGCGCCTTGAACGCGGGCAGCCCCAGGCGGCACGACTCGTCCTTGACGAAGACCCGGCCCACCCCCAACTCCGAGGCGAGCAGGTGGAGTTCGGTCAGCGGGGTGGGCTGATAGTCGGGCAGGGAAGCGTGGAACCCGCGAACCTCGACAGGCGCGGGATCACACCGCCAGCTACGTGCGTCAGGCCGCACGAACCACGGCAGCGGACGGGGAGAGGAGGCTTCGTCAGTCACACCATCAGGGTCCGACGCAGTCCTACGATCGGTCCAGCGAATGTTTTCGACCTATAGTCATCGGAAAAACCGATCATGAGGCATCGGTCCGGTGGCGGCGAGGAGCCGGTGGCGGCAGGGGCTTGGTGGCGGCGAGGAGCCGGTGGCGGCAAGAACCCGGTGGCGGCCAGGAGAGAGGGGCTGAGCTGCCCATGTTCGACCTGCACCGACTGCGCCTGCTGCGCGAACTCAAGCACCGCGGCACCCTCGCCGCTGTCGCCGCCGCACTGTCCTACGCCCCCTCCTCCGTGTCCCAGCAGCTCTCCCAACTGGAGGCGGAAGTCGGTGTCCCGCTGCTGGAGCCGGTCGGTCGGCGGGTACGGCTGACCGAGCAGGCCGAGATCCTCGTCGCCCACACCGAGGCGGTCCTCGAACGTCTGGAGCGAGCGGAGGCGGACATCGCCGCCTCCCTGAGCGATCTGAACGGCACCCTGCGCATCGCCTCGTTCCAGACGGCCGCCCTCGCCCTGGTCCCGACCGCGCTCGGCCTGCTGCGCGACCAGCACCCGCACCTGCGCGTCCACGTCACTCACATGGAACCGGAGAAGTCCCTCCCCGCCCTCCAGGTCCGTGACTTCGACCTGGTCCTCGCCGAGGAATACCCCGGCAACCCCAACCCCCGGCCCGCCGACCTCGAACAGGAAGACCTGCTCGACGATCCCCTCCGGCTCGCACTGCCCGAGCCGGCGAAGACCCCTGCGACCGGCGGGCCGACGGCGGTACTGCGCTCACTGTCCGGGCATCCCTGGGTGATGGAGCCCGACGGCACAGCGGCACGGCACTGGGCCATGACGCTGTGCCGCGACGCCGGCTTCGAACCCGACGTACGGTTCGAGACCACCGACCTCCTGCTCCACCAGCGCCTCGTCGAGCAGAAGCTCGCCGCGGCATTCCTCCCTGACCTGGTCTGGAGCGGACTGCCCCCGACTGTCGACCTTCGACAGCTTCCGCGCGGCCGGCGCACACGCCGCATCTTCACCGTCGTACGCCGAGGCCGCGGCTGGCACCCCGCCGTCCTCGCGTGCCGCGACGCCCTCCGCCACGCCGTCACCGTGCACGGCGGACAGGCGTAGGGCATCGGAGGCTTCACCAGCGCTTCACGAGCGCCTCTCCAGCGCACTCGGCCGGCTCACCGTCGGCGCCGCAACCGCCCCGATCCGGAGAGCTGGTGGAGTCGAAGCGCGACGGGTGCGGCCGTGAGGACGGAGGAGTACGTGCCGACGGCGAGGCCGACGAGCAGGGCCAGCGCGAAGTCGGTGAGGGAGGAACCGCCGAGCAGGGCGAGGGCGGTGAGGATGAACGCGGCGCCCATGCCCGTGTTCACGGTACGGGGCAGGGTCTGGACGATCGCCTGGTCCACCAGGCCGGGCAGCGGTGCACGCGCGGAGCGCCGGACGAGTTCCCTGACGCGGTCGAAGAGGACCACGGAGTCGTTGACCGAGTAGCCGATCACCGTGAGCAGGGCCGCCAGGAACACCCCGTCGACAGGCTTGCCGAGCCAGGCGAAGACGCCGACCAGGATCACCACGTCATGGGCGAGCGCGACGACCGCCGCGGTGCCGAACACCCAGCGGAAACGCGCCGCGAGGTACACCAGTTGCGCGCCGAGGGCCACGGCGAGCGCGATCAGGGCGCCACGGCGCAGTTCCTCGCCGAGGCTGGGGCCGATCAGCTCGTCGCGGACCTTGTCCGCCCGGCCGGCGAGATCGCGCACAGTGCCGGTGACCTCCGCCTCTTCGGCGTCGGTCAGCTCGTCGGTGCGCACGGTCAGGCCGCTGTCACCCGCGGACTGCACGACAGCGCGCGGGAATCCGGAGTCGGCGAGGGCGGTACGGACCCGCTCGGGGTCCACGGATCCCGTGGTGGCGTACTCGATGAGGCGGCCACCGGTGAACTCCACCCCCAGCTCGACACCGCGCACCACGATGCCGGATCCGGCCAGGACGAGCGCGACGGCGGAGACCGCCAGCCACCGGCGGGGGTGGCGCATCAGCCGCAGGTCGCGCCGGGCGAGGCGCTCGCGTACGGCGCCGGGGGCCGCGATGCCGGTGAGGCGGGGAGTGCGGCGCACCCGCGGAAGGCCTGCGGCGGACTCGGCGAGCACGCGGGTGATCACCAGCGCGCTGAACATGGAGGCGAGGACACCGATGCCGAGGGTGACACCGAAGCCCCGCACGGGCCCGGAGGCGAGGAAGAACAGCAGGGCGGCCGCGATCAGCGTGGTGATGTTGGAGTCGGCGATCGCGCTGAAGGCATTGCGGAACCCGGCCGCCAGGGCCGAACGGGTACTGGGGCGGCGGCGGGCCGCGTACTCCTCCCGGGCCCGTTCGAAGACCAGCACGTTGGCGTCCACGGCCATGCCGATCGCCAGGACGAAACCGGCCAGACCCGGCAGGGTCAGGGTGGCGCCGAGCGCGGCCAGGGCGGCATAGGAGACAAGGCCGTAGCAGCCCAGGGCGATCGCGGCCAGGACGCCCATCAGCCGGTAGACGACGATGATGAACAGCGAGGTCAGCACGGTGCCGATGCCCGCGGCCCAGGCGCTCGCCGCGATCGCCTGCGCGCCCAGGGTGGGGCCGACGGTGCGCTGCTCGACGGTCTCGACGGGCACCGGCAGCGCGCCGCCGTTGATGAGCAGGGAGAGCTCGCGGGCTTCGTCCGGGCCGAAGGAGCCCGTGATCCGAGTGGCGCCGTCCCGGATCCCGGTCCGGCAGCCGATGGAGGGGTCGACCTGTGGCGAGGAGATGACCTTGTCGTCCAGGACGATGGCGACCCTCCGGGCCGGATCACCCGCCGGCCGGCACGCGGCCTCGCCGGTCAGCCGCGCCCAGCCGTCCCGGCCGGCTCCCTCGAACCCGACGGTGACGTGCCATCCGGCGCCGCTGTCCTGGTCGAACCGGGCGGCGGCCTCTTTGACATGCTCGCCGGTCAACGCCGTGGCCCCGAGGCGCAGCCGGGTCCCGGACTCGTCGGGCAGGACGCGCTCGCCGGTTCCCTTCGGCAGGGGGAGCGGAGCGCCGTCGTCGCCGTCGCGGCCGTCGTCGCCGTCGCCGTCGGCGATGCCGAGCACCGGGTGGAAGGTGAGCTGGGCGGTGCGGCCCAGGACGTCGGCGGCCTTCTTCGGGTCCTGCACGCCGGGCAGTTCGGCGATGATCCGGTTCTCGCCGGACCGGACGAGGGTGGGTTCGGCGACGCCGAGCGCGTCGATACGGCCACGCAGCACCTCCAGGGTGCGGTCGGTGGCCTCGCGGTCGGCCTCGGCGGTGGGGGTCGAGCGGGTCTCCAGCACGATGTGCGTGCCGCCGCGCAGGTCGAGTCCGAGGCGGACCGGCACAGTGACGGCGATGTACACGGACAGGGCGATCACGGCGAGGGCGAGCAGCGCCCTCACGCGCAGGGAACGGTTCAAGGAAGCCTCCGGCGGGCGCACCTCGGCCGCACCTCGGCCGCGCGGCGGCTGGATGAGGCGTGCTGCGGCGGGGCGAGGTGGCGGGGAGCAGGGTGTGAACAGGGTTGTCAGGTGCCGGAGAGCGTGGGTGGTGCGCGGCCGTGGAGGGGCGAGGAGCGACGGCCCGCGGAATCGGTGGGTCCGGTGGTCGGTGGCGTGTGGCGTGCGGGGCCGGGCCGGGTGACGGTCGTCGTGCCTGGCGCGCAGGTGGCGGGGTGGCCGTGCTGAGGGGCGGGCTCGCCGTGCGGGTTCTGGCGGGTCGTGGCCCGGACGGTGCCGAAGGTGTCGTATCCGTCGTTCCCACCGTGCCCGTCGCCTGCGCGCGGCCAGGGGTCCTGGCGGTGGCCGGCGATCGCCGCGTCGGCTGCTGCCGCTCGCCCGTCCGTCGTGCCCGGTGGGGGAGCGGTGGTGGTCAGCGCGGTCAGGAGCGCCAGTACGACGGCTGCCAGGAGCGCGACGGCGGGGCGCCGGACGCCGCTCGAATCAGGGGTGGTGCGTGCCGCGCGGAGCATGCACCGTCCCCTTCCGTCATGGTGCGTGGTTCGTGGTCAGTGCGTGGTGCTCGGTGCGAGCGGGGCCAGGAGGTTCCGGCTGGGGAGTAGGCGGCCGGAACCCCCTGGCGGTCGTGTGGGCCGGGGATCAGGGTTCGATCAGGCCGGCGCGGATGGCGTACCGCGTGAGGCCCAGGCGGTCACGCAGGCCGAGTTTCTGGAGCAGGTTGGCGCGGTGTCGCTGGACGGTCTTGATGCTGATGAACAGCAGGTCGGCGATCTCCTTGGACGAGTGCCCCTCCGCCACCAGCTTGAGGACCTCCTCCTCGCGGGGCGTCAGGATCTGGTCGGGGGCCTCCTCGCCGTGCCGGGCCCGGTCGAGGTAGTTGCGGATCAGCGCGGTGACCGCGCCCGGATACAGGAAGGGTTCGTTGCGCATCGCGGCCCGGCAGGCGGCGACCAGGTCACGGTCGGCGACCGACTTCAGCACGTACCCGCAGGCCCCGGCCTTCAGCGCCTGGAAGAAGTACTGCTCGTTGTCGTGCATGGTGAGCATCAGGATCCGCAGGCCCGGCTTGAGGGCGGCCAGTTCGCGGGCGGCCTGCAGCCCGGTCATGCGGGGCATGGCGATGTCGAGAACGGCCAGGTCGACCTGGTGGGCGCGGGCCAGCTCGATGGCCTCTGCGCCGTCGCCGGCCTCCGCGACCACTTCGAGGTCCGGCTCCTGGTCGAGGATGAGCCGCACGCCGCGGCGGACCAGCGCGTGGTCGTCGGCGAGCAGGATACGGATCGGGTCCCGCTCCAGCGCGGCAGGCGTGGCCGTCGTGGGAGTGGTGGCCGTCGTGGGGGTGGTGGGGGAGTCGTGCATGGTCAGGGCTGCTTCCTGGAGACGGGCGCGGTGAGCTGGACCCGGGTGCCGGTGCGGGGCGCGGGAGTGATCTCAAGGATTCCCGAGATGAGCAGGGCCCGTTCGCGCATGCCGCGGATGCCGGCACCCTCGCAGGCGGCCTTGATGCCGCAGCCGTCGTCGGTGACCTCCAGCACCACGCTGTCATCGGCGCGCCGCAGGGCGACCACCACGTTGTCGGCGTCGGCGTGCCGGGCGGCGTTGGTCAGCGACTCCTGGGCGACGCGGTACAGGACCAGCTCCGTCTCCGGCGCGAGGGCGGGCAGGTCGGCATCGAAGTGGCGGGTGACCCGCAGCCCGGTGTGGGTGGCGAAGCCATGGGTGAGCGAGGTCAGAGCGCTCACCAGACCCAGGTCGTCCAGCACGCCCGGCCGCAGGCGGCGCACCAGGCGCCGGACCTCGTCGAGACTCTCGCGGGTGATCTCCTGAACTTCGAGCAACTGCTCGCGCAGCGGCGCGGGCGCGTCGTCGGCGGCACGTTTGAGGCCCAGCAGGATCGCGGTCATGGTCTGGCCGACCTCGTCGTGCAGCTCTTGTGCGATACGACGGCGTTCGGTCTCCTGGGCCAGCAGGACCCGGGCACTGCTGGTGGCCCGCTCCTGCTCGAGCCGCTCCAGCATGGCGTTGAACGTGCGGATCAGCTCGGCGACCTCGCCTCCGCCGGATGCCGGCAGGCGCTGCCCGGGGCGCAGCAGATCGACGGTCGTCATCAGCTTCGTGAGCCGGTCCAGGGGAGCGAGGCCAAGTCGTAGCAGTGCGGCGTTGGCGACCAGCATGACGGCCAGGCCGCCGACCAGGATCACCGCCTCCGTGAGCACCACCGGTACCGAGACCGTCACCGGAGCCCACAGCAGCAGGGCCGTGGCCGTACCCAGCACCACGGCGTTGAGGGCGAAGATCCGCCAGAACAAGGACACTGCCTTGTGCCTCCCCATCTGTTACGACAACCTCGGTTCCACCTCCACTGTCGGGCATGGTGCGGCCCCACCGCGTACACGGTGGCGGGGTATCGAGTGAGCTGGGGCCAGCCTGTCCCGGCCGGAGTGGCTCCGTCGATGGGGTCCGGAACCCATTTCCCCTGGTGCGCGCCACCCAATGGGCGGCGGACGGGAGACGGAGACGGCCCGGACCCGAGGCCGGTCGGGAAGCGGCCAAGGCCCCCTGCCGGAGGCCTTGGCATCAGTTCTGAAGGGGGCTGCCCGGGGAACTCGGGGCTGCCGGCTGCCTGGGGAACTCGGGGCCGCCCGGAATACTCGGGGCTGCCTGGTGGGGACCTCCTACTGGCGTCGTTGGCCAAGGACGCAGAACTCGTTGCCTTCGGGGTCGGCCAGCACCACCCATGACTGGTCACCCTGGCCGATGTCGACACGCTGCGCGCCAAGGTCCACCAGACGAGCCACCTCGGCGTCCTGGTCGTCGGGCCTGAAGTCGAGATGCAGCCGGCTCTTGGACTTCTTCGCTTCGTCGAGCCGGACGAAGTCCAGTCCCGGCAGACGATCCGGCGCCGGGCGGATCTCGAACTCGTCATCGGAGGAGTACACGACGACCCAGCCAAGAGCCCTGGCCCACCACTGCCCCAAGGCCACCGGGTCCGCCGAGTGAACGATTACCTGTTCCCATTCCAAGGTCATCCGCAGAGCCTAGAACAGTCGGGGCCTCGAAAGCAGGCGCTTAAATCCGTCGCGGGCCGTCCCCAACCCGGGGGCGGCTCCGGCGGGTTCGCGCCCGGACACCCTCAGGGGCCGGCGAACACGTCGGCCCCGTCGGTGCGGCCGGATGGATCTCTCGCCCCGGCCCAAATGGGGTCGGCACCCGATAGGCATCTGTCGCCGAACCGCCCAGTCTGGAAGACACACGCTCACCCCAGCGGTCATCCAGAAGCCGTCATCCACAAATCGTCACCGAGAAAGGCAGGGATCATGTCGCTCGACGCCACCCGTGCCGCGCTGCACCCGCACGAGTCCCGCCAACGCCTGGAACACGCCCGCGCCACCCGGCTGGCGCAGTTGCAGGCCCTCAACGAGACCGGGCAGACAGCGGAAGACCACCTCCTGTCCGTGCAGAAGGCGGCGATACAACGGGTGCTCAAAGAGATCGACCACGCCTTCGCCCGTCTCCAGGACGGCACCTACGGAACGTGCCTGGGCTGCGCCAAGCCCATCCCCGCGGAGCGGCTGGAGATCCTTCCCTACACCGGCCACTGCGTCTCCTGTCAGCGCCGCACCGCCTCCTGACCGCCGCTCGCACCGGCCTTGTACGCCTGCCCCGATACGCCCTCCCTCAATACGCCCTCCCTCAATACGCCCTGCCTCGCAAAGGGGTGACGTGGTGAACCACCAGACGACCGGCCCGAGCGCAACGCACCTGACGGCCCAGGACCTTGCCGCACTGCGCGCGAACCTCGATGAGCAACTCCTGTTTCGCCAGGACCAGTTGATCCAGCTCACCGGACCGGTCACCGCACGCGCCGAGGAACAGCTCCAGCAGCGAGCCGCGGCCCAGATCGAGGTCCGCGTCAAGCTCGCCGCCTCCGCCCGCATGGTCCTCGCCGACGTCGAAGCAGCCCTGCGACGCATGGACGAGGGCTCGTACGGCACCTGCCACCTGTGCCGGCACCCCATCGACCTGCAACGGCTGACGATCGTGCCGCAGGCCCGCTACTGCACCCGCTGCCAGCAGGCCAAGGAGACGATCCGATGACCGGCACGCACCATCAGAGCTCCGCCACCGGCACTACCACGGCCACCGCCCGGCACCGTGCCTGGCCGCTGTGCCCGCGCTGCTGCGGCGTCGCCCTCGACATGGGCAGCGCCCGCACCCGCGCATGGGTCGCCGGCAAGGGGGTCGTCGTCGACGTGCCGAGCGTGACCTTCCCCGGCCCCGGCGCGGCGTACCCCATCCAGCGCGGCACCATCATCGACACCCCGGGATGCGCGCGCATGCTGCGGCGCCTCCTCGGTCACCGTCTGCCCCGACACAGCCGCCCCATGGTCATCGTCACCGCTCCCGTCCTGGACGGCGTCGCCTACCGCGCCCAGGCACGTGCCGCGGTCGACGTGCTCAGGCCACGCACCGTCCTGACCGTGCCGAGCGCCCGCGGCATCGCGCTGGCCGCCGGCGCGGACATGACCCGCCCGCTGATGGTCGTCGACGTCGGTGCCCATCTCACCGAGGCGGTCCTGCTGCACGACGGAGCCGTCACCGACGCGCGCCGCACCGCCCTGGGCACCAGCGACCTGAGGGAGACGACCACCGCGGAGGAGATCGCCGAGGCGGTCGCCTCCATGCTGACCGCGATGCTCCGCCAGGACCGCACCTCCCTCACCCTCGACGCCATGCAGCGCGGCATCCTCCTGGCCGGCGGAGGGGCCCTTCGCCCCGAGATCACCTACCGTCTGACCGGCCGGCTCCACGCACCGGTCCGCGTGGTCCCGGCACCGCACACCGCCGCCGTCCGAGGCGCGGCCAAAATCCTCCACGCCGCCCACACCCACCCCTGCGCCGCGGGCACCCTCTCACGTGTCACCCATTCCGACCAGGCCGTCTCCTCCGGCCCGCTTGATTCCGGCCTGCTCGATTCCGGCCTGCTGGATAACGGCGCGCTCGATTCCGGCCCGCTCGACGAACCGGAGGAAACGGTCTAACCCTCCGGCGTCCACGGCCGCAGCTTCTCCGGATTGCGGACCACCCAGATCCGGGTGACGCTCCCGTCGGAGACCTCGAACGACGCCACGGTCATGACGTCGCCGCCACGCCGGGCCACCAGCCCCGGCAGACCGTTGACCGACCGCTCCAGGAGTTCGAGCCCCGGGGCCTTGTCGGCGATGGCGACCATGTACTGGGCGATGCGCGCGCCGCCCTCGACCGGGCGCAGGACGGTGCCGACCACGCCGCCGCCGTCGGCGGTCATCACGGCGGCCGGGTCGAGGAGACCGACAAGGGACGCGATGTCCTTGGTCTCCCACGCCTCTTTGACGTGCCGCACCACGTCGGCCTGGCCGGTCGCCGTCACCGGAGTGCGCGTGACGCCCACCCGCCGCCGGGCGGAGGCCGCCAGCTGCTTGCAGGCCGCGGGAGTCCGGCCGAGAACCTCGGCGATCTCGGCGAACGGGTACCGGAAGACGTCGTGCAGGACGAACGCCACGCGCTCGGCGGGTGTCATCGACTCCAGGACGACGAGGAAGGCCGTGGCCACCGACTCGTCCAGGACGATCTGGTCGGCGGGGTCCGCGGGGCCGGTGAGGTCGGCGCCGCCAGCGTGGTCCCACTCGGTGCGGTCCGGCAGCGGCTCCGGCAGCCACGCGCCGACGTAGCGTTCACGGCGTGCCCGCGCCGAGCCGAGCAGATCGAGGCAGATGCGGCTGGTCACCGTCGTCAGCCAGGCGCCGGGGGACAGGATCTCCGCCTGCCGGCTGCGTGGCAGCCCGTACCAGCGGGTGTAGGCATCCTGTACGGCGTCCTCGGCCTCGGTCACCGAGCCGAGCAACCGATAGGCGACGTTGATCAGTTGGCGCCGCTCGCCGGCTATCTCGTCCGTGCCGGCCCCGACAGTCCTCATGCTTCCGGCCGCCCCCTCGCCTTACCTTTCGCACGCCCGCGTCGTCGGACTGGTGAGACCTTATCGATCTACTGCCCGAGGGCGGAATGGGGGACCGTGACATGGCCACTCAGGTGACGACGAAGAACACGGCGACGGCGACGAACACGGCGACGGCGACGGCGAAAGCACAGCGCACCTCCGCGTTCCTGCGGATCGCGATCGCCCTGCAGACCCTGACCATCTTCCTGCAGGCCGTCTCCGCCGGACTCCTGCTGACCGCTTCCTACGGTGAGACGCTGCACAGTGTCGGAGCCCGTGTGATGTACGGGGCGTCGATGCTGTACGTGCTCGCGGCGGTACTGGCGTGGAAGCCGGGCGGCGGCTCCACCCGTCCCATCTGGCACGCGACCGGTTTCCTCGTCCTCGCCTCGGTCCAGGTCGTCCTCGGCATCGCGCACGTCCCGTCGGTCCATCTCCCCCTGGGCGTCCTGATGTTCGGCCTGAGCGTGCTGGCACTGGCCCGGCGCTCAGGTGAGGCGTCGAGGTCCGGCGCCGAGGTCGAGTAAGGAGTGCGGATACCCTGACCCCTCCATCAACGACGTACCAGGACAGCAGGGCCAGGGGCAGGGGCGCGACACGGTGGCGAGCAGCAAGGACCCGCGCGGGGTGTTCGGCCGTTCCGACGCGCACGGCGACGGCGCGGGCTCGGACGCCTCCCTGCTCACCCTGCTGGGCCTGAGCACGCGGGAGGACGCCGTCTACCGGCTCCTCGTCGACCGGCCCGACAGCGATCCGTCGGCGCTGGCGGACCGGTCGACGGGCCCGGCCCCCCGAGGTGGCGCGCGCCCTCGACGTCCTGGTCGAGCGCGGCCTCGCCAGCGAGGACCGCACCGACGACAGTGCCCCGCGCTACCGCGCCGCGTCGCCGGTACTGGCCCTCGGCCCGCTTCTCGAATCCCGTCGCACCGCCCTGCACCGCGTCGAATCCCTGGTCGCCGACCTCGCCGACCTCGCCGAGCGTCACCGCTTCGCCCGCGCCCATACGACGGGCGCGCCCATCGAGGTGCTGACGGGGGCCGCGGCGATCCGGCACAGACTGCTGCTGATGCAGAGCCAGGCCGTCCGCGAGGTGTGCACCATGCTGCCCCTGCGACGGGTGCCCGCCGTGCTCACCTTCGAGGAGAATCACGACGAGGTCGAGCACGAGTTGTCCCGGCGCGGGGTCGTCATGCGCAGCGTCATCGAGCGTGACTGGCTCGAACAGCCGGAAACCGCCCACGCGATGGCCACCTACGTGGCCGAAGGCCAGCACATCGTCGTCGCCGACAAGGTGCCCGTCAAGCTGATCGTCGTCGACCGGCGCATCGCGCTGCTGCCCTTCGACCCGGAGCGCGAGGGCGAACCCGTGGCGCTCGTCGTGCACCGCACGGGGCTGCTCACCGCGCTCGGCTCGCTCTTCGACGAGTACTTCGAGAAGGGCTGGCGACTGCGCGACCCCGGCACCGGGCCTAGCAACGGACTTGGCACCGGGCCCGGCAACGGACTTGGCACCGGGCCTGGCAACGGACTTGGCACCGGGCCCGGCAACGGACTTGGCACCGGGCCTGGCAACGGACTTGGCACCGGGCCTGGCAACGGACTTGGCACCGGGCCTGGCAACGGACTTGGCACCGGGCCCGGCAACGGACTTGGCACCGGGCCCGGCACCGGACTTGGCACCGGGCCCGGCAACGGACTTGGCACCGGGCCCGGCACCGGACATGGCACCGGGCCCGGCAACGGACTTGGCACCGGGCCCGGCACCGGACATGGCACCGGGCCCGGCAACGGACTTGGCATCGAGCCCGGCACGGAGCTTGGCGCGGACGATTCCGGTGAGGCCCGACTCGACCCCGTCGACCGGCAGATCGTCGCCTTTCTGCACGTCGGCCTCACCGACGCGGCCATCGCCCGCCAGCTCGGCATGGGCCACCGCACCGTCCAGCGCCGCCTGCAGGCCCTGATGACGCGGGTCGGGGCCGCCACGCGCTTCCAACTGGGGTGGCACGCCGCCCGGTCCGGCTGGCTGGACGAGGCACCCGCGAGTCACCCGGAATCCGCCCGGAGCTGAGGCGCATTTACGCCACGGCACAATTACGCCGGGCTTTACCCCTTGTTGACGGAACGGGCCGTACCGAACCATCGAGGCCGATGCACGGGCCCGCGCACCCCGCGCATCACCGCGAGTTCACGTATCCGTAGACAAGGGAGAGGGCTCCCGTGCTTCCCACGAGACCGAGAACACTCCGCCGAACCCTGGCCGCCGCAGCGGTCGTCGCGGCCACCGGGGCGTCGCTGCTGACCGCACCGGCCTGGGCCCAGACCGAGGTACCGCAGCCCGCGAGCACGACCGCCGACCCGGCACCGGTCGCACCGGCCATGACCGTGGGCCTGGACGACGCCGCCCGCACGGGAACTCCCGCCGAGGCGGCCCGCGCACACCTCAAGGCCCGTCAGGACACGTACCAGGTCCCGGTCTCCGACCTGCAGACGCTGAGGACCACCAAGGCCGGCAAGGAGTCCTCCGTCCGCTTCCGGCAGAAGCACGAGGGGGTGCCGGTCTTCGGAGCCGCGTACGCGGTGCAGACCGAGCCGGCCGACGGCGGCCAGAAGGTCCTCTCCGCCACCGGCACCCTGTACACCGGCCTCACCGTCTCCACCACACCGACGGTCACCGAGGCCACCGCGAAGCAGCGGATGTTCGCGCTGGACCCGCGCCTTGGCACCGTCGAGGGCGCGCAGAGCGCCGCGCACGGACTCGTCGTCCTGCCCAACTCCCATGGCGGCAAGCTGACCTGGCACTTCACCGTGACCGGCGCCCGCGCCGACGGCAGTCCGGTGCGCCAGGAGGTGTACGTCGACGCGACCGTCGGCGCCATCGCCCTGTCGTACAACAACGTCGACGCGGCCGACTCCGCGCCCGCACCCGTGACGGGGACCGGCGTGCGCGTCGACGGCACCGAGGCGAAGCTGAACGCCAACCAGGAGGCGGACGGTTCGTACACCCTGGTCGACTCCACCCGCGACATGTTCGCGCGGACCGGCGGCCAGATACGCACCTACGACGCGCGGCGCAAGAACTACACGCTCGTCGCGGGCGGCCCGGTCACCGACGACGTCCCGCTGGTGAAGTCCTCCACCGACCGCTTCGACGGCGCGAACACCACCTCGGGCGCCGTCGATGCCCATGTCAACGCCTCCAAGGTCTACGAGTACTTGAAGGACCAGCTCGGCCGCGACGGCATCGACGGCAAGGGCGGCAGCATCCACTCCGTCGTCAACGTCGCCAGCAACGGCAAGGACTACGCCAACGCCTTCTGGGACGGCTCCAAGATGGTGTACGGCCACATGAACGGCGTGCCGCTGTCGGTGGGCCTGGACGTGGTCGGCCACGAGATGACGCACGGCGTCACCGAGCACGCCGCCGGGCTCGTCTACCTCAACCAGTCGGGCGCCCTCAACGAGGCGATATCCGACTACTTCGGCAACGCCATGGAGACCGCCGACAAGGGCATCGCCATGAGCGACCCGACCTCCGGCCTGGTCGGCGAGTACCTGTGCAACGGTACGAAGCCCCTTGAGGACTGTGCCCTGCGCGACCTGAACGACGGCCGCGACGCGCAGAAGGACTACATCCCCGTCACGCTCGACTACGACAACGGCGGAGTGCACACCAACTCCACCATCGTCGGCGGCGCGCTGTGGGACATGCGCAAGAGCATCGACACCAAGCTCGCGGACCGGATCATCTACCGCGCCGCCGAGAACTACCTCACCCCGCTGTCCGGCTTCACCGACATGCGCAACGCCGTCACCCTCGCCGCGAAGTCCATGAAGGTCTCCACGACCGACCTCGCCGCGATCGCCAAGGCCTTCGACGACCACGGCATCGAGCAGGGCTGGGAGCAGAAGGGCGGCACGCACGACGGCACCACCATCGGCGCCGACGTCCTGCCCGCCTACGAGGTCTACGGCGGCGTGGACGAGCAGGCCGCCCAGGTCGACGGCGACGTCTACGCCATCGGCCACGGGGACGGCATCGCCTGGGACCAGGGCGGCGCCGCGTTCGGCATCACGGTCGGCCGGTTCAGCAAGCGGAACGGTCACTTTGACCACGAACTCGCCCAGCAGGGCGCCTACTTGATCGACCCGTCCCTGGACGACGAGCGCGTCGCCTTCACCCGGATCACCGCCGACGGCATCGGCGTCTACCAGGTCGGAGACAAGGGCCAGGGCGAGATCAAGAAGCTGGTCGACGAGCCGGGCGCGGACGAGACGGAGCCGGTCACCGAGAACGGCGCCGTCGCCTACATCAGCACCACCCCGGACGGCGAGCAGGACGTCATGCTCCGCAAGGCCGACGGCACCACGGTCGACGTGACGCCCGAGCCGGGCACCAAGGCCTCGCACCTGGCCATGAAGAACGGCACCATCGCCTGGGCCGGCGGAGACGGCACGTACCTCTACGTCCACGACATCGCCGCAGGCACGACGCAGAACAAGCGGATCGGTGGCTTCCTGTTCAACTACATCTCGGACATCCAGCTCACCTCGGACCGTGTCTTCTACCGCGTGACGGGCGGCTTCCTGATCCCGAGCACCACCGTGGGCTCGACGCCGGCCGGCGACGTGACCCGGATGGCGGACCTTCGCTTCCCGACGAGCCTCTACGTCGCCCAGTTCTCCGTGAACGACACCTACCTGGCGTACTCGACGTACACCATCTGGGGCGCCCTCGGCGCCTGGGACGGGACCCCCAAGGTGAAGGTCGCCAAGACCTCCGAGCTGCTGGCCGGTCTGAACGACTTCAGCCGCGTCTCCTGCTCCTCCGGCTCGCAGCTGGCCCCGTCCCTCGGCGACGGCCGGCGAGTCGTCTGGCTGGACACCACCGCCGCCGCGACCGACGTCGTGACCCGCGAGATGTTCGCGAGCACCTGCGCCTGACTCCGGCGACCGTACGACCCTGCGGGCGGCCACCTCTTCCACCGGTGGCCGCCCGCGCCCGGGACTCGATCCGCTCGTCAGCAGGGACTCCGAGTTGCCCCCGGCAGGCGTACCGGAGGCAACTCGTCGAGGGACCGCAGCAGGTGGGTCAGCCCACGCCGATGGCCTGCAGCATGGCCGCCGCGACATGGTCGGCGGCGTTTCGGTGGCCCCGGGCGTTGGGGTGCACCAGGGCCGGCTGGTCAGGGACGCGGGTGAAGACGCCTTCCACCCACTTGCCGGCATCGCAGACGCTGTGGTTCCGGGACGAGTCGTAGAGGTTGACGTAGGAGGCGTCGGTGTGGGTGCCGGCCGACTTCTCGATGGCCTGGTTGAGGGGTTCCAGGACGTCCTGGCGCAGCCAGTCCAGGTCGCCCTGGGTGATCGGGCCGAACTGCGCCAGGTCGTTGTACCGGCACGTGGAGGTGTCCTGGGGGACGACCGTGGGGTAGCCGACGGACAGGATCTTCGCGTGCGGGGCGCGCTCGTGGAGCACGGTGAGCATCTCGTCGTAGTCCCTGCTCACCTTGGCCAGCCGGCCGGGGATGTCCGCGGCCAGTTCGTCCTTGCACGGCGTGCCCACGCCGCCGCTGCCCGCGCCCAGTTGCAGGCACTGGAAGAGGATGCCGGCGAACCCGAGGGTGTTGCCGCCCACGCCGATGGTGATCACATCGGTACCCGGGCCCACCGCGGCGGACTGGGGAGGCACGGCCGGGAACGGGTAGTCCGGGTCCTCGGAGAAGGGCGGCAGGTGACGGCCGATCGGCTCCTGCGCTCTGAAGGTGACGTCCTCGATCGTGGCGGCGCCGCAGCTGACGTTGGTCAGGTCGAAGAGCGAGCCGAGGTCGCGGTCGATGACCTGGGGGTAGGACTGGTCGGTTCGCTCGCAGCCGTCGCGGGGGACTTCGAAGACGTCGCCTGCGGCCGGGACGACCCCGGCGGTGTAGGAGTCGCCCAGGGCGACCCACTGCCTGCTTGCAGCGGCGGCCGGTTCCGCCCCGGCGAGTTGGAGCGGAGCGAGGGCGCCCGCGGCGAGCGCGGCGGCCGAGCCCAGCATGGCCAGACGAGTGCGGAGACGTGCCACGAATCCTCCATGGATACGGTTTGGGTGTCGCTTTGACCGTACGGAGATGATTGCGTTGCGTGCTAGATCCAATACGGACAGTCGCAGTCCATAGGGTCTGGGGGTGTACGCCGAGCACGTCATGCACGTTCTGCGCGAACGGGTTCGGCACGCCGATCACCTGTGATCGTTCCTCGGCAGGCCCCGCCCGATCGTGAGTGGCGAGGAAGAGAGCCCGGTCAACGCGCCTGGCTATGGCCCGAGGTGCGGCACAACGCCGGATGTCCTGTTCGCGATCACTCGATGCCGTTCCACCTCGCTGAACCCGGCCGTCCGGCTCTGGCTCGGTGAGAAGCAGGACAGGGCAAGAACTCTGCCCGCGCGTTTCCCCCGGGGATCTGCCGCGATGCCCTGCGGGCCCTGATGCTGGAGCGCGGAGCCCGCTGTCGGAACGATCGCAAGCACCGGAGATGCCATGCGCGTTCAGGAGCCCGGCCGGGATCGCCGTGAACCGGAGCGGTCGACACGGCACTCCGCGCCCGCCGCGCCCCACCGCTTGGCCCAGAACTCGTCCGATGGTGCCGGCGCCGTGCCCGCACCGGGGGCGTTCTCACCACAGCAAATCCTCGCCCTGCAGCGCACTGTCGGGAACCAGGCCGTGACCGCGATGCTCTCCAGGCGGCACGGCCACGACGAGGATCACGCGCACTCCGTGCTCCGTTCGGCGGGCCACGCGCTGGAGGCGCCGCTGCGTGCCGAGATGGAGGCCCGGCTCGGTGCGGATTTCTCCGGCGTGCGGGTGCACACAGGGCCGGCCGCCCGCCGCTCGGCGCAGGAGCTGGGCGCCCGCGCGTACACCTCGGGAGAGAACGTCGTCATCGGCCCGGGAGGCGCCGACAAGCACACCCTCGCCCACGAGTTGACGCATGTCGTCCAGCAGCGGCAGGGCCCCGTCGCCGGTACCGACAGCGGTGACGGACTGCGGGTGAGCGACCCGTCCGACCGCTTCGAGCGGGCGGCCGAGGCGAACGCGAAGCGGGTCATGGCCGCGCCCCTGCCGTCCGCGGACCGCGAGGAGGACGACGGGCGCACGGAACCGGCCGGCACGATCTCCCGTTCCGCGCCGGTGACAGGCGAGGCAGGGACGCCGGCCGTGCAGCGCGCCGTCGGGTTCGAGTTCGAGGCGCAGTGGAACGTGCGCAGGATGGAGGACAACTCGGAGGAAGTCCGCGAACAGCGTTCCCGTGGACGGCAGCAGTTGATCGACGCCGGAATCCTGGAGATCTTCCTTTCCCCCTACTCCCCGTACCACGGACGGCTCTCGCAGCAGGAGCGGGACCAGCTGCGCAGGGACGGTGGTGCGGCGCTTCGTGCCAAGTGGTTCGACGGGGACGGCCAGTTGAGCACGGCCGGCGCGCAGCGCCTCGGAGAACTCGCGGTGACCGACTCCGAGCGCCAGGGCCTGGTGGCGACGCTGATGGTCAGAGGGCAGGTGCCCGAGGAGCCACTGGCCGGCGAGAACCTCGGCAAGGGCCGTGTCGACGGACTCGTCGTCAGGGGCGACAAGTTCGACCTGACGGCGGACGCCAGCCCCACCGGCGGCTCCAACCTCGAGTGGATCACCGACCCGCTCACCTCGCTCGCGGAGGTCAGGACGGTCATGGACAACGTGACCGCCATGGCCCGCTATCTCGACGGCCGCCGGGGCTATCCGTACATCCCCTCCGAGGACGTGACCGCAGGCGGCGGGACCCCCCAGCCGCGCCTGCGGATCTACCCGGACGGAAACCCTCTGAACTTCGCTCCGCAGGCGACGCTCGGGGCGCGTCTGGAGCGCCTGCCCAAACTCGTCGACTACCTCGAGAACCGCAGGCCGATGAGCATGCTGGAGCGGGTGCCGCTGCTGGGGTCGGGGCGGGTCCATAGCCGCAGGCAGGCGTCCACCGACCTGTCGGCGGGCGGTCTCGGAGAACTTCCCGCGGCGAAGGCCGGTGCCGAGGCGGCGATCGCCGCGCTGCTGCCGAGGGCCGCCCTGCAGCCGTCGAGGGCCGACATCAAAGCGCTCACGGGCCTCGTCACGCACCTCGCCGCCTATCTGATCCAGGGGCAGAAGCTCGACGAGGCGGGCGCCAACGCCAAGTCGATCGCCGGGGCCCTGATGGCCCGCACCGACTTCGCCCACTCCTTCAGTCTGTTGCCGCCGAACCTGGCGGACCACTTCCAGGAGAACCCCGACGCTTTCGTCGCGCTCGTTCTGCAGGCGGCCGGCATGACCGGCCGCGGCGGCGAGCGGGTCTTCGGCAACTCGGTCGAGCGAGGGCAGGCCAACGACCGTACCCGGACCATCGTCGCGCTCACCCGGGACGCCTGGCTGCGCGCCATTCCGTCCGGCTCCGACCTTCTCAAGAACTGGGAACATCTGACCGCGGACGAGCGGGGAACGGTGGACGACGAGCCCGGTGCGCGAGCCGTTCACAAGTCGCTCGGCGCCCTCGGCACGCAGCAGAACCTCGTCGGCCCGCAGGGCGACCAGGAGGCGATCGTCGCCGAGCTGCGCCGTATGAAGGACCACATCGCGACGGCGGAACTGACGCCGCTGGCCGTCGCCGTCTTCACACTCGTCGAACGGCTCAACGCCCAGCAGTCGTTGCGCTACCAGAAGGGGCAGCAGTAGGCCACTCGGCTCCGCTGCTGGCCGCTGGCCGCTGGCCGCTGAGCGCTGGCCGCTGGCCGTTGACTGATGGCTGCTGACCGGCGACCGGTGAGGCGAGTTTCGTGGCGGAAGACGTTCATCAGGCGGTCACGCGCCCCTCATGGCATCGCCTGGAAGGTCACGTATTTCTAACGGGTCTGGACCGAACACTCGGTGCGACAGCAGGCGTCCGGTCGACTCCGGGCCGCCCGCACTCCGCTCATCCCGAAAGGATCGACCCGTGGATCGCAGGTCACTTCTGACCACCGCCGCCGGTGCGGTTGCCCTCGGCGCGGTATCCCAGGTACCCGCGTACGCCTCCTCGGCCCGCATGCCGCATCCCAAACTCGTCACCAAGTTCAACGTCATCAGCGACATTCAGGGTGATCTCTCCGACCTGGACGTGGCGCTGGCGGACCTCAGCAGCAGCAACCCGGACAGCACCGGGATCGCGATCGCCGGGGACATCACGCCCCGCGGCTACGACTTCGAATACGCGGCGGTGAAGGAGGCCTTCGGCCGGCACACCCTGCCGAAGGCGGCCTGGGCGATCGGCAACCACGAGTTCTACGTGCCGAAGTGGGCCACCCCGGACCAGTTGGCGCAGGCGACCTGGCCGAACGGCACCACCGAGGACTCGCTCTTCCGTAGCTTCTACAACTTCGCCGGCCGGAACACGGTCTATGCCGAGCAGTCCTTCGGCGGGATACCGGTGCTCATGATCGGCACCGAGAAGTACATGCACTACCACGACGCGACCCTGTGGGACGAAGTGTGGATGAGCGACACCCAGTTCACCTGGCTGGAGGAGCGGCTCCGCCACTGGGAGGCGAAGCGCAAGCCGGTCATGGTCATCACGCATCACCCGCTGCCGAACACGGTCTCGGGCAGCCACAACAAGCTGTACATGCGGGACTACCTCCAGTCCGACCGTCTGCTGGGCATCCTCGGCCGCCACCGCGACGTGTTCCTCTTCTGCGGCCACACCCACTGGGACCTGAACCTGTCCGACTGGTACGTGCGCCGCGTCGTCCCCGGCACGGCGAACTTCGACGGCTTCAACGTGATCAACACCGGCGCCATCCAGACCGGCTGGACGGACGACGGCAAGGGTGGCGAGGTCGTCGTCCCCGGCCAGTTCAACCAGGGACTCCAGGTCGAGGTGTACCGCGACCAGATCATGGTGAAGGCACGTGACTTCGCCACGGGTGCGTGGCTGAAGCAGGTCACGATCCCGCTGCACACGGCGATCTGACGTACGCACCTTGGTGACCCGAACATTCGTGATCTGACAAGACGAGGAGGCCGGCTTCGCGCGCACGGCGGAAGCCGGCCTCCCTCTTCTCGCTCCCCACGGGCCATGTCAGTCGACCCGGCGGACCAGTACGTACCAGTGGTTGGTCCCGGCGCCGGTGATCTCGGCAACGGTCCAAGTGCCGTTGGCCAGAGTGAACGTGCCGCCCAGCGGGATCTTCTTGATCTCGCTCTCGCTGCCCGGCAACGAGATGGACAGTTTCGCCTTGGCGGGCTCGCCGTCCTTCGCCGGAATCGCCGCCATGCCGCCGACGGAGCCGAAGGACGTGTTGAGCATTCGACCCCCGCGGATGATGAACTCGCGACTGATGTCTGGCATCCACTTCCCCTAACGGAGCGTGACGTAATCTCCGGCGTCACCCTTGGGTTGAAAGTATTCCATGAATTCATCCGTGGTCAGGGTCTCCGGGTGAGTCACATGCCACGGGTTGTGCAGACGGACTTCTCCGTCCTCGAAGGCCAGGACCTCGTAGGCGTGTCTGGCGATCAGTTTCTTCGGGAATTCGCTCTCGCCGCTCTCCTCGTCCAGTTCCCGTGTACCGACGATGACGGGCTTTCCTTCGGCGAGCTTGTCGTGGATCTGCTGTTCCAGCTTCTGCCCCGCCTCTTCTCCCTGGGGGAAGGTGACGACTTCGCTTGCCTCACCCGAGAACTGAGTAAGCAGTTCTGCCTGGTCGTAAGAGTTCGCACCCTGATTGAGCCGTTCGTACCCCGTCGGTGTGGGTCCCTCCAAGTCCTCCGGTACGAGAGTTTTGTCGGAGGCGAGCCGTCCGGCCTTCGCGATCGGCCAGTCGTGTTCCCACTGGGCCCGGCGCTCGTCCGACCACGTTGCGTCGATACCGGCTGCGGCCTTTTCCATGAGGGCCGGCCACGCCTCTTCCCGGACCGGCGCGTACGCGACCTCAAGGTTTTCCTGGAGCACTGGAAGGTCCGCGGTGATGGTCATTTCCATAGGATCGCCCGGCACATACCCGTTTCCGTCCTCGTGCGCCTCGTAAGCGGTGAAGGAATATGTGCCGTCCGGATTTTCCTTGATGTTTTCCATGATGCTGTTCGGGCGCGCCTCCGCGATCGCCGCGATGACGGCGATGCTTCCGCAGTCGCCCAGGTCGCCCTGGGCCACCTGTGCCCGCCCGATCTCGGTATTGAACAGGGGGGTGCCGAGTTCCCCGATGGGGTCTCCGTATGTGACGGCTGCGGCGTGTTCGTCGAACATGTACTCAATGGCCGGGCGCTCGATCGTCGCGGAGATCTCCTGGGCCTCGGGAGCGGCCTCTGTCCGGTCCGCTTCACCCTCACCTGAGTCCGACCAGTACTGCTCGTACTGTTCAGCCGATTCCATGGGTACCGGGGTGGACTCTCCCTCGGCACGCGGTTCACCTTCCTCCCGTGGCTCCTCCGGCGTCCGAGTGCGGTCGAAGGCGGTGACGTCGGATTCGACCTGTGCGGTGAAGTCCGCCTCCGCGGATGCTTCAGCCCTCTCGTTCCCGACACGTGCGGCCAGGCCGGCGACGGCGTCGGCCACCTTCTCCGCGGCCTTGCCCGCCAACTCCGCCATCGCGGCGGTGGATTCGCCGAGTTCGTCCATGGAGTGGGACAGGTCGTCGCCGCCCGTGTTGTTCGTCGGCTCTGTGGACGGACTGTCGGTCGGTCCGTTCGGGTGGGTCGGGTCGGCCGACGGCTGCTGGGCGGCCTGCCGGTCGGGGGAGGTGGGCTCTTCAAGGGGCCTCGACTCGCCGACACGGGGAACTGCCGGGGCGGCGGGATCGGGGGTCGTGGGCAGCGGCTCCGCCGGCCGGGGCTCCGAGGGCTGGGCAGGGACCGGCTTCTGGTCGGGAGGGCGTGAGGACTCCGGGTTCGGTACGGGTGCGTGGTCCTGGCCCTGATCCTGGCCCTGGCTCTGGTCCTGGCCTTCGTCCGGGACGGTCTGCTTGTCATCCGCAGCCGCATGGGTGTCCGGCGCGGTCGGAGTGGCCGGCTCCGGCTTGTCCGGCCTCTGCTGAGGCGGCTCGGGTTCGGCCGGCGGATCCACCGTGCGGTCCTCAACAGGGCGATCAGGCTCGTCGGGTCGATCAGGCTTGTCGGGGCTCTCGGGGCTCTCGGGGCTCTCGGGGCTCTCGGGGCTCTCGGGGCTCTCGGGGTTCTCGGGGTTCTCGGGGTTCTCGGGGTGGTCAGGACCGTCAGGACTGTCGGGAGTTTCCGGGCGATCCGTGCCGTCGGGCCCAGGCGGATCGTCCTGGCCCCAGTTGTCCTGTGCTCCATCGGGCGCATGACGAGCGTCCGGGTCGACATCCCCTTCGGCGACCGGCCCAGGGGCGTCCTTGGGACCATCGGTGCCCGTGTCGGCGGTGCCGTCCTGCGGGCCGGCGACGACGTCGTCCGCACCGGACATGTCGCCGGAGTCCCGGGCCCCCGGGACGCCCGCGTCCTGGGCGTCAGGCCTCCCTGACACCTCGCCCGCCGACCCGACGCCGGCTTCCTCCGTTCCCTCCGTTCCTTCCGTTCCTTCCCTTCCTTCCGCTCCCTCCGTTTCCCCGCTCTCGGGCAGAGGATCGCGTCTGTCCCCCTCCTGGAGGCCGCGCGCTTCCGTCGGCGGTGGTGGTGGGGGAGGAGGCGGCGGGGGTGCGTCCATGGCACCGAGGCTGTCCGTCATGTCCGGGCCTCCCCTTGGCACTCGCGGGCGATGCGCTGAGCCGTCTCGTCCACCACCGCCTCCAGCCTCGGCCCGGCCGCACAGGCCAGGGCGAGCGCGCGTCCGACCTGCTCCTCCGTCGTGCCTCCCGTCATGGCGACCACCGCGTCCCGCAGCCCGCTGCGCGTCACGTCACCGACCCTGGCGTGGGCGCGGTTCGGGCCGTAGCCGGGCAGTGCGCGGATCTGGAGACGGTGGTCGTCCCCGGACGTCCCGGTCAGGACGAGCCCGCGCGAGGCCCACTGCGCCGTGAGTTTCTCGTCGTACACGTGGGGGCCTTCGGGACGGTCCCGGCGGGCCGCGTGGATGACTCCCATCACGTCCCAGAAGCGGTAGTTGGCGTAGGCGTAGCGGCGTCGGTCCGCCGACGGCGGAGATGTGCCGTGAAGTGCCGCCGCCAGGACGGTGTGCAGGCGCCCGGCGAAGTCGTCCGGGTCCACCTCGTCGCACATGAGCGCTTCACGGGCGGCGACGGCGTGTTCGACGGCGTAGACGAGGACGCAGTCCAGTTCGCGTTCGGACAGGGCCCGCAGGGTGTCCCGGACGGTTGCCGACGGCCCCGGGGCGTGCATCGCCATGGCCTGGGCGCAGGCCGCCGCCTCCACCCAGAGGACGACCAGAGGGGACCGGGATCGGTGCAGGGCGTCGTTCATGGTGCGCAGGGTGCAGGGGCTCCGACGGCACGGCCCCCCGCACAGCGGGCTTCGACTGCCCAGCAGTGGTGGGGAGTTGGACGCGTCCTGCGCGGATTCCGCCGCCTCGCCGTGCGGGACGGCGGTCAGGACCGGCCGGTCCATGCCGTCGGCGGCCACGGCCGCGCGGCCGGGCCGCAGGGAGACCACGCTCTCGCTCTGCTCGGGCTGGAGGTTCATGGTGGCGCCGACCGCCCGTCGGTCGTCCTCGGCGGGCAGCCGGTGCATGACCTTCAGCGCGCTGTTCTTGATCACGTCGGGCAGGATCTTGCTGGGGATCTGCTCGACGATGACCACGCCCTCGCCGTACGCGCGGATTTCGGCGAGCAGCGAGGCGAACAGCTCGACGGCGGCGGCCGCAGGCCCGTCCGCCACGTTCTTCAGCAGCCGGTGCGCCTCCTCGACCACCATGATGTGCCGCAACCGGCCCCCGCCGGAGCCGTGGTGGACGCGAAGATGCTCCACGACGCGGATGAGCACCGCTCCGATCAGGAACGCCTTGTCCTGGTCGTTCGTGATGGATTCCAGTTCGAGTACGACGTTTCCGGCCAGCAGTCCGGCGATGTCCAGGGGGTGGCCGCCCTCGAAGAAGCGGCCGGGCGTGCCCTCCCGCAGTGAGCCGATGCGCACGTCGACGAAGCCGCGGACGTCGGCCGTGATCTCCCGTCCGTACCCGATCGTCTCGACCACCTGCCGGGCGGTCACCTGGAGGTCCGCGAGGGTCGGGTAGTGCGCGGTGCGGGGTTCGTCCGGCTCGGTGAGCACGTACTTCGGCTTGTGCGGCGGGCGCGGCTGCCCGGTGACGAGATCCCAGCCCGCCAGCGTGTAGCACTGGGTCAGGGCACGGGCCAGCACCTGGGGGAAGGGCTCGTGCCCCTCGAACGCGGCGAGGAACAGGGCCCGTACCAGATCCACATGACTCTGCAGCGGAAAGCCGGGCTCCGGGGCGAGAGGGTTCAGGGAGGCCGGCGCCGCGTCCACCTCGCCCGGCCGGATGACGGTCACGTGGCGCGCCCGGCGCGCCCGGTCGGGGTCGGCGGGCGCCGCGGCCAGTCGCCCGGCCATCCGCGCGTACTCCGCCTTCGCGGGTTCGACGGCCAGCCACGGCACGGGACGTTCGTGCGTGGACAGAGCGGTGAGCAGGCTCCGTACGGTCTGGGACTTGCCGGACCCGGTGGCGCCGCAGACGAACGCGTGCCGGTTGAGGGTGTCCCGTGAGACGTGCAGGGTGCCGGTGATGGCGAGGGACTCGTCGAGGATGCCGCCGACGAAGAAGCCGTCCGCGGCGGCGTCCGGGTTGTCGGAACTGACGTCGAAGCGGTTCGGCGTGATCGTCTCGACACCCGGGAGTTCCCGCTCGGGAGGCCGGGCGAGGGCGGCGACGAGTTCGGCGGGAGCGGTGAACGACGCCCCGACGACAGCCGCGTTCGCGGATGAGCCCGTGGCGGATGAGCCCGTGGCGTCGGGGACTGTGGCGGCGGGTACCTGGACGGCGGTGGCCCGGACGGCGGTGGCCGGCACGGCGGGGACCGGGGTGCCGTCCGCCAACGCCTCGGCCAGCGGCACCGTACGCCGCCCCGGCACCAGGACGTACGGCAGGTCGTCCAGGTCCCCCGCCCCGCACAGCAGCGCCGCCGAGGCATGCGCGGTGTCGGGTGCGGCGGCGCCGACCAGGACGCGTACGTTCCACAGGCCGGTCGACACGGCGCGCGTCAGTTCCCGGTAGCGGGCCTCGGCCCGTTCCGCCGCGATGCGATCGGCCTCGGAGTTCTCCCGCTGACGTAATCGGGGGAGCGCCACGCCCAGAGCCGTACGCTCGCGCTCCAACCACTCGTACGGCAACGGCTCGGCAAGCACCAACCAGGCGAACGGGTCGGGCAGGTGGGCCACCGCGTCGTCGAACGACGCGCGCCGCTCGGTCGGACGCGCCCGGCCGTCCTCGGCCAGGCGCAGCGGGTCGTGCACGCCCGGACAGGGCACCCAGTACGGCAGATCCTTCAGCAGCCGCAGGACCTCGTCCGCGGGGACGTCGCGCGCCGTGGCCCCGGGCGGGTAGCGCACCGGCCGCTCGCCGTCCGGACCGGGCGGGTCCTCGCCGGCCGGCGGGAAGAAGGGCGCGCCCCCGACGAGGAAGTGCAGGGGCTGATGGCGGCCGGGCCGTACCCAGGCCACCGCGACGCCCGGCGCGCCTGCCTGAGCTGTTGGCCCCGCCGGACCCGCCGCGCCAACCGAAGGTGCTGCCACGGCACCGGCGCGTTCCGCCGCGCCCCGGTGGGACAGGACCGCGTGCGCGGCCGTCACCGCGGCCATGAGCTGGGCCGGCGTACGGTCGTGCGCACCGTCCTGGGCCCGTTCGTCCGCAGGCCTGCGCGGGATGGTGAGCAGCCGGTGGAAACGGTACGCGCCCAGATCGGGGGCCCGGCTCACGTCAGGCTCGCCCGAGGTCGGTCGGAGAGGCGCGGCATGAAGTTGATCCCGGGATTGCAGTCCCCGAACACCACCCGTCGTCCGCCGGGCGCGGCCTCGACCAGGATCAGACCGGTCACGGGCAACGCCTGGAGCTGCGTGGGTTCGACGGCGAACTCGTAGACCCGGCTGCTGGTCTCGCCGTCGGTGACCGAGCTGGCCGTGGACGAGTTGGTCGACTCCTGCCAGCTGCGCGAGAGCGAGGTGGCGAACGACGACGAGCGTCCCCAGTTGCTTCCCCCGCCGCCGCCCGAGGAGCCGCCGCTGTTGAACCCTCGGGTGTCGGACGTGCCCCGCTGGTACGTGTAGCTGTCGGAGCGTCCCTCGGTGAGCGTCTCCCCGACCTGCCGGGTCACCTGGTTGACGACGAACTTGTGCTCCTGCCCGATGAACTGCGCGGCGGCCCTCGCCTCTTCACCATTGCCCATGCGCATGAACACGGTCGCGCTGTCCGAGCCGCCGGCCACCTGCGACGTACCCTCGCGCAGATGCTCCAGCAGCAGCACGAGGCGCAGGCCTGCCGTGCGGGCCTGGCGGGCCATCGCCTCCAGGGCGTCGCGTCCGAGGTGGTCGGCTCCCGCCACCACGAGGGTGGCGTCGGCGGGGGTGAGGTTCTGTCTGCGCAGCGTGTGCAGAAGTCGGAAGAACACGAGGCGGTCGGTGAGGTCCTTGCGACGGTGGATGACGTCCTCGGTGGTGACGACGGTCAGCGTCCCGGGCCGCCACCAGTCGGCGACCGCAGGACCCGGCGACTGTTCGAGGCCTGTCCGCTCCGCCGGATCCGCCTGCTCGGCCCGTGCCAGCAGTTCCATCTGGGCGCGCACATAGCGGAGTTCGTTGTGCACGCGCTCGGTGTGCCCGACGAGGTCGATGGCCTGCGTGAGGGACTCGACCTCGGCGGGGCTGAGCGGGCCGGATCCGTCGGGCGCCACGTCGTACATGCGGAGCAGGACGCGGAGTCCGGCGGCGAGCCGGACGAAGTCGACGCGGCCTTCGAGGAGGCCCGCCACGGTGCGGACCACGTCCACGTCGATGCTGTGCAGGTCCACATCGGTGCCCGGCGGCCGCATGGTCGCGAGCGCCTCCGCGACGACCTCGGCCAGTTCGTCGGGTGTGAACTCCGCGCTCAGGTCGGCGCCGGCCAGCGCGCCGGGCATCGCGACGTGCCGCACGGCGACGTCGCGTTGCAGGGCGAGTCCGGCCAGTTCGAGGGCCACGGTCTGCTGGGTGAGGTCGAGGACGACCAGGGGGCGGCCGGCGGCGAGCAGTGGCCCGCCGACGGTGGCGAGCAGGCTGGCCCAGCCGTTGGCCGTCCCGCCGAACACGTCGATCCGGCTGGGGCGTGAGGCCGGTACCAGCGGGAACCAGACGTCGAGTTTCTCGTTCCGCCGCAGATGCTCCGCCCGGTGCGCGGCGAGCCTTTTCTGCCAGGCGGCCGTACTGCTGCGGTGGTTGGCACGTGCCCGCTCCCGTGCGTCCTCGAAGCGGCGCTGGGCGGCGCGCAGCCGGGCGTTGGGGGAGTTGGCGGCCCACAGGACGACGACCACGACGACGACAAGTCCCGCCGCGAAGACGCCGCTCGGCCCCGCACCGGCGACGATGAAGCCGCACAGCGCCAGCAAGAAGGTGATGCAGCCGCAGCCGGAGGTCTTCCGCCCCTCCATGGCCCGCTCCCGCATCTGCCGCACCTCGGTGTCGGCCGGCTCCAGGTAGACGGGCGGCCGGTCGGCATCCGGGTGGGGCGGTGGCTCCGGGGGCTGGACGAACTCCCAGCCCCAGCGCTCCACTCCACCGAAGACGGCCTCCACGAGTTCTGTTCCGGCTCCGCCCGCAGCCTTTTCGGCAGTGCTCATCCACGCCCCCGTTCCGTGTTGGAGCATGGTGGAGCAGCGGGGTGGGTTTTCCTCCGGGGCTGCGACCCTTATGTCTGATATCGATCGTGGATTGTCCGGATGCCTATACTCCGATGAAGGTCACCGTTTCCGTCATGTCCGCCCGGCCGGTACGCAGCCGTGGCACGTCTTCCTTCTCGAATCCCACCGAGACACCGCAGAACAGCACGAGTTGGTCGTCGGCTCCGACGATCTCGCTGACGGTCCTGCGATACATCGTCCACATCACCTGCGGGCAGCTGTGCAACCCTTCCGCCCTCAGCAACAGCATGACCGTCTGCAGGTACATCCCCGCGTCCCCCCACTGTCCGGGCCCCATCGCCCCGTCGAGGTAGCAGAACAGGACGACCGGCGCTCCGAACGCGTCCGAGTTGAGGGCGGCGATCTTCATGGGCCGGTCGGGATCGTCGCGATCGATTCCCAGCGCCTTGTACCGCTGGGCGGCCGCGCCGGAAAAGCGGTCCAGATAGGGCGAGTCGAGTTCGGCCGGGTACATCGGATACTCCCGCTCGTCACCAGGGTCCCCCGCCCGTGCCCTGGCCGTCGCGCGCCTCTTCAGTTCGGCCAGCGGTTCACCGGTCACGGCGTACACGTGCCATGGCTGGAGGTTCCCGCTCGACGGCGCCCGCGTCGCCGCGGCCAGCACTCGTTCGAGCACGTCCTTGGACACCGGC
The DNA here is from genome assembly GCF_043201585.1 of Streptomyces sp. NPDC048297. Taxonomy (NCBI): domain Bacteria; kingdom Bacillati; phylum Actinomycetota; class Actinomycetes; order Kitasatosporales; family Streptomycetaceae; genus Streptomyces; species Streptomyces sp. NPDC048297. The sequence goes on along the minus strand of NZ_JBICZA010000004.1, from coordinate 36,773 downwards.
CGATCGCTGAACGCCCGCACCGCCCGTCGACTGTCCACGGCTTCGTACACGTCCACGTCTTCCCGTCCCCTCTGCCCGCCTGCTCGTCGATGACAACCACATCTCTATCGTCTTCGGCACGCACAGGGGACAAGAGGTGATCCGGACCGCACGTCGAACCCCTGGCAGTAATTCGGTTGACGTGGTCACGGGGCGACGCTGCACTGTGCCGGGGCACCACGAGTCGTGGTGCGGTTTCTCGGGGAGGCAGCGGCAGTCATGGAGATCCGTCCTACGACCGACCAGGACTTCGACGTCTTCGTCGACACACTCCTCGCCCCGTTCGGGCTCTTCCGGGACGCCCCGACCGAGGATGGCGGGCCCTGGTGGGCGGCACTCGAAATGGACCGCAACCTGCTCGCCGTGACAGCGGACGGACGGCCCGTCGGCACCGCGGGTGCCTACTCCTTCGAGCTGACTCTGCCCGGTGAGATCCTCGCCCCGGCCGCCGGGGTCACCGCCGTCGGCGTTCTGCCCTCGCACCGACGCCAGGGCGTGCTCACCGCCATGATGCGGCATCAGCTCACCGACCTGCGGGCGCGCGGGGAGTTCCTCTCCGTGCTGCTGGCCTCCGAGGCCGTGATCTACCGCAGGTTCGGCTACGGACCGGCGACCTACACGAGTCGGCTGACGGTGCCGCGCCACCGGGCCGCTCTCGCCCTCCCCCGGGCGCGCGGTACGGCCGGCTCCCCGGTGGCCGTACCGGACGTCGTCCCGGACCCCGGCTCGATCGAGCTGATGCGGCGCGCCGACTGCGGCGAACTCCTGGAAGAGGTCTACGACCGCTACCGCCGAACACAACCTGGCGCGTTGTCCCGGCCGCACCGCTGGTGGGCCTCGGGCGCGGGGCAGCCCCCGGTCGCGCGGGCGCCACGCTACGTCGCCGTCCACCGTGACGCCGACGGCGTCCCGGACGGGTACCTCAGCTACGTGGCCGACGCGCCCAAAACCCTGACGGTCGACGAGACCGTCGCGGCCGACGACGCCGTCTTCACGGCCCTGGCCCGCTTCGTGCTCGGACACGACCTCGTCACCGAGGTCGTCTTCAAGCACGTCCCGCCCGGCCACCCGCTGCGCTGGCAGCTCGCGGACTTCCGCGCCGGCCAGGTGACGAACGACACCGACTGGCTCTGGGTGCGGCTGCTGGACATCCCGCGCGCGCTCACCGCGCGCGGCTGGTTCATGGACGGGGAACTCGTCCTCGACGTCGACGACCCGTTCCTCGGGGAGCACGGCCGCTACCTATTGACCGTCCAGGACGGCAAGGCCGACTGCGTCCCGACCGACCGGGAGCCCGACCTGTCCCTGGACGTCAGCGACCTCGGCTCGGTCTACCTCGGCGGCACCGCCCCGAGCACGCTGGTGCGCGCCGGACACATCCGGGCCCACCGCGCGGGCGCCGCCGCCCTCGCCGACGCCCTCTTCGGCGCCGAGCGGCCCCCGCACTGCCTGCACTGGTTCTGACCGCGCGCTCGCCGACCCGGTGCGGGCGCGCAACACCGGGAGCATGACGAGGAGTCGGGACCGACCCGACCGGCACCTCGGCGAACGAATAATGACTTGCCTGTCGGTGATGGACGTGGATGCAATGTCCGTCATGATCACTCAGGTGCGTCCGCCACGGCGAGGCGAGTTGAACGCGTACGACCGGGCCTTGCCACCGTCCGACAGAGGCGGGCTGGAACTGGACCGTCGCCCGGGAGATGCCAAGGGATGAACACGCCACCATCGTCACCTGGAACGGAACGGGCTGAGGGATCAGCCGTCCGGATCGGCGCTCTCGCTCCGCTGACGCGGCCTGGCTGGGTCGAGGCGGGCCGGCACTTGCTCGCCGGACTCGAACTTGCCGTTCACGACGTCAATGACGGCGGCGGGATCGCCGGAAGACCACTCGAACTGGTGGTGCGAGACACGGCGGCCGACCCGCAGAAGGCCGCGGAGGCCGTGGACGAACTGGCTCACCTGGGCGTCGCTGCCGTGGTGGGGGAGTACCACAGCGTCGTCGCTCGCGCCGCTGCCGCCAGGGCCGACGCCCTCGGCCTGCCCTTCCTCTGCTCGTCGGCGGTTCTCGACGCGCTCACCGATCAGCCGACGGAACGGGTCGCGCGCGTTGCCCCGGCGCAGTCCCACGGCTGGCGGATCTACGCGGACTTCCTCCTTGGGGCGGGCCACAGTCGTATCGCCGTGGCGGTGGACCCGAGCGTGTACTGGGCATCCGGGACCCGCATCCTGCGCGACCACCTCGCCCCACGCGGCGGCACCGTCATCGAACTCGACATGCGCGCGCTCACCCCCACGGCCGTGTGCGACGAACTGGTCGCCCATCGCGCGACAGCCCTCCTCCTTCTGGTCGGCCACCCGGAGCCGGCGGTGCCGATCGTCAGGTCCGTCCGCAGCGACCAGCGCCTCGCCGACGTCCTGATCGGCGCTCCGGCAGGGCAACCGGAGTTCGCCGAATGGGCGGCATCGCTGGGCGGCGACGGTGCCGCGATCCCGTTCTTGCGCTACCTGCCCGAGCACCTCAGCCCACTCGGTGCCCGCGTGGAGAAGACACTCCGCGAAGGGCTGGGCGCGGCGCCCTCGTTCGTTGCCTTCGAGGGGTACGACACGGTCGCCGTCCTCGCGCATGCGCTCCGCTCACGCGGCACGGACCGGGCGCCCACGGCCGTGTCCTGGCCGCTCATCGGCGTCGAAGGCACCCGCGGGCAGATCCGGTTCTCCCGCATGCCGGGCATCAGTGTGTGGCAGTGGGCCTGGGCGCCGGTCCAAGTGGTTGACCGAGATCCGGCGGACCCCGATCGCTTTCGGATCCTTCACACCGGCTGAGAGAGCACGGATGCGCGACTGCCTACCGACGAGAAAGGCGCACGCGCCCGTCAGGACGTCGCCTTGTCGTCCTGTCTGCGGACCATCTCGGTGATCCAGACGGGCGCGAACGGGGACGTGCAGCCGGGGGAGGTCGGGTAGTCCTTGAGTACCTCAAGGCGTTCACCGATCTCGAGCGCACGCGTGCGGTACTCGGCGTGCTCGATCCCGATCTGGGCCAGGCAGTGGTTCATGGCCCACTGCAGACGATCCGGAGCGTCCTTCATCCCGGCCTCGATGAGGTCGAGCAGCCCGGCCAGGTCGAGGCCCTCGGGCGACTTCGCCACGCGCTCGGTGGTCAGCGCCCAGCCGGCACTCGCGACGACCGGGTCCGGGTCGGCGAACCAGCCCGGACGCAGCTCCTCGCGGTGCGGGCTCTTCTTCACCACGTAGGTGACGAGCCAGTCGTGCACCTTGGGGGCGCGCGCCTCACGCAGCATGACGTCCAGCTCGTCACGCCCGAACGCCTTCGGGCGGCAGATCAGGATCGCCAGCAGCCGGGCCGCCGAGTCACCGGTCTCCCAGAGCCGGCACGCGAGTTCCTGCTGCGTCTTCAGCCGCTTCGCCAGCGCCCGCAGCTTGGTGAGGTTCACACCGTGATCGTCACCGTGTCTCTCGTTCACCGCTCGGATCTTCGGGTCGTCCAGCCCGGCCAGCTCGGCCATCACCTCGGCGAGCGTCGTCTGGGTCGGTGTCGTCCCGGCCACCTCGGCCTCCCGTCTCTCACGTGCGGCATTCACCCTACGACGAAAGGCCGGCCGCCCGACTGATCGCGCCGCGTGGTGCCACGAACCGCGTACCCCTCGCCGTGCCTTTCCCCTGCGTCACGGTGTCTCGGGGGCGAGGACGAAGAATCCGGCGACCTTCCCGTCGGTGTCGAAGGCGACCCGGGCCTTCATGTCGCCGGCCTCGTAGCGCAGCGGGATGTCGACCACCGTGTGGTCTCCGATGCGACGGACGAACGGCTCGCCCTCGCCGAAGCCCTCGAACGCGCCGACCAGGCCGGCGACCGTGGCCAAGGCGTCGCCTCGAACCTCATCGGTGAACGCCTCCAGGACCTGGGCGTTGAAGGACTGCCTGGCTTCGTCCATGCGGCCTTCGAGGACGGCCGTGACGATCGTGATGGCGCGTTCCGCCGCGTCTGTCATGTGCACTGTCTTGTCCATGGGTTCTCCCGTTCTGGGATCGATCGGCTTGCCGAACCGTTGGAAGGCGGCCTGACGGGTGACCCCGAGCAGGTCCCCGATCTCCTGCCAGGTGTGGCCGGCGTCCCGGCACTGCTGCACGCACAGCCTGAACACCTGCTCCGCCAGGTCGTCGACGCGCTGAGCGCGCCGGACCATGTCGAGGTGGGCCGGCGACGTCAAGGGGTCACTTGCCGCCTGGCCCAGGAGTGAGGCCTGCTCGGCCAGCAGCCCGCTCAAGGCGGCGAGAGTCCGCGGGGAATCGACCACGTGTAAAGGGTGCCTTTACGCGTCCAGGGCGTCAAGGAATCCTTTACGGCTGACGGGCGACGAACGACGATCGATGGGTTTTTGAGGATCAAGAGGACTTGTCGGCCCATTTATGTCCGAAATGGCGGTTCTTGCGGTCGGTCGCAATGCATAGAAACGATTCCAAATCTCTTAAAACGCCCATCGGCTCCCCGGTGGCGGGTTGTCGAAGCGACGTGGTGAGGACCATCACAAAGCACTTGTCATCGCTATCAGTGGGATGAAATATCCCAGCAAGTCGTCGCCGGGCCCACGGAGGTCGGCAGTACGACGTCTCGCGGACGGACGGTCCCCTCTCATCCGCCTTCAGTTCCACATCTTGCAAGGAGACCGGTCATCGTGATGCGAATAAGCAGCGCAGGCACCGTACGGCGCACCCCGGCCGCATGCGCGGCAGCAGGACTGGTCCTCGCTGCGACAGCACTTTCCCCGGCGGCCTCCGCAGCCACCGCCATGCCGACCCTGCGGTTCGAACCCACGGCCCGGTACCAGTCAGGCGACTCGAACTGGGGCGGCTACGTGACCCAGGGCAGCTTCACCAAAATCACCGGCACGTGGACCCAGCCGCATGTCGTCTGCCGTTCCCACAACGAAGTGTTCGCCCCCTGGGTCGGGCTGGACGGCTGGGGATCACGCACGGTGGAGCAGGTCGGGGTGCAGACCGACTGCTCCAGCGGTTCCCCGGTGAACACCGCTTGGTACGAGATGTATCCGGCCTCACCGGTGTACTGGCAGGACCCGGTCTCCGAGGGAGACAGCATCACCGCGTCGGTCACCTCCGACGGCGCGGGTGGCTACACGATGGCCCTGACCAACAACACCAAGGGCTGGACCAAGCAGGTCAAAAAGACGCTCCAGGCGGAGAACGTCAGCGCGGAGGCGGTCATCGAATCGCCCAACCAGGCCTATCCGGAACTCGACAGCGTGCGTTTCACGAAAGTCACCGTGGACGGAGGGTCGATGGATGCGCTGGCACCGCAGGCGCTGACCAGTGGCGGCTATGCGCCGGGGCCGCTGCAAGACGGATCGTTCACCATAGAGCCGAGCGACTCCAACGCTCAGTCGGGTGCCTCGAACCCGCAGCCAGGTACCTCGACCCCTCAGCCGGGTGACTCAAACCCGCAGTCGGGCAACGTGTTTCCGCAGCCGGTCAACCCGAACCCTCAGCCGGGTAACGTGCGTCCGCAGCCGGTCAACCCGAACCCCCAGCCGGGCAACGTGTATCCGCAGCCCGTCAACCCGTACCCGCGGCCCGGCAACGTGTACCCGCACCCGGGCAACCCGTACCCGCCTCGGTACTGACCTTGCCCAACCCCGCTCCCGCCTGTACTCCCGCAACGGAGGTATCTGACCGTTCACGGCGATTCACGGCCCGCCCCTGAAGCATCAGCCGGGAACGTCCGACGCTCGGTCCCGCGTGTCCGCCCGCCCCGCAGGTGGCGCAGCGCGCGGGCCGCGGCGTGGGCGCCGCACATGCCGTGGGCGCCGGGGCCCGGTGGGGTGGCTGCCGAGCAGAGGAAGTGGCCCGGCAGGCCGGTGTCGTAGGGCTGGAGCGTGGTGCGCGGTCCGAACACCAACTGCCGGACGGACTTGTCGCCGGTGAGGATGTTGCCGCCGACGAAGTTGGGATTGGTGTCGGCGAATGCCTGCGGGGACTCGGCCGAAATGCCGATCACCCGTTCCCGGAAGCCCGGGGCGAACCGTTCGATCTGGGCGGTGATCGCCTCGGTGGCGTCGCCGTCGTAGCCGTACGGGACGTGGGCGTAGGCCCAGAGCGGGTGGACGTCGCCGACGGAGCGGGTCGGGTCGGCCAGGTACTGCTGCCCGACCAGGACGAAGGGCCGCCTTGGCATCCGTCCTTCGTGGACGGCCCGTTCGGCCGCGGCGATCTCCGCGGCCGGGCCGGCGAGGTGAACGGTCCCGGCACGGCGCGCCGCCTCGGACCGCCAGGGCACACCGCCCTGCACGGCGAAGTCGACCTTGAAGGCGGCGGGGCCGTAACGAAAGCGGCGGTACGCCCGCAGGACGCGCGGCGGAAGCCGGTCGCCGAGGATGTCGGCGAGCACGGTCGGCGCCACGTCCCACACCACGACGTCCGAGGGCGGCAGTTGCGCGGCCGACCGCACGCGCACACCGGTTTCGATCTTCCCGCCGTGTTCGAGCAGGGACGAGGCCAGTGCGTCGCTGATGGCCCCTGAGCCGCCCTGGGCGACAGCCCAGCCGTGCCGGTGCCCGGCCGTGAGGATGCCGAGGCCGATGGCCGAGGAGAGGGGGCCGCCCAGCGGCCGGAAGGCGTGTGCGGCCACGCCCAGCCAGGCCGCCCGCGCCTGCTCCGTGTCGAAGAACCGGGCGAGCGTCGTCGCGGGCAGCAGGGTCGGCGCTCCGAAGCGGGCCAGCCGCAGCGGGTGCCGCGGCGGGCGCAGCAGCGGCCCGAGGATGTCCTCGCCGAGGGCGTCGTAACCTCGCGCGGGCCGCTCGAACAGCGCGCGCCAGCGTCGTCCGTCCCGGCCGAGCCCGGCGGCGGTCTCGGCCACGGAGCGGTGCAGGACACCGGCGGTGCCGTCGTCGAGCGGGTGCACGCAGTCGATGTCCGGCAGTCGCCAGCGCAGCCCGTGGCGCTCCAGCGCGAGATCGTTCAGGACCGGTGAGCCGACGGCCATCGGGTGCACCGCCGAGCAGTGGTCGTGCAGCAGGCCGGGCACGATCGCCTCGACGGTGCGGGTGCCGCCGCCGATCTCGTCGGCCGCCTCCAGCACGGTGACGTCGACGCCGGACCGGGCCAGGACGGCCGCCGCGGTGAGCCCGTTGGGGCCGCTGCCCACCACCGTCGCGGTGCTCATGGCCGTTCCCTTCTCTCGCGGACGTCGCTCACGCGAGGGTATCCAGGGCAGCGCCGTCCTGGCCGTCGCGGTGGCCGGCGACCGTGCTCGCGTCATGCCGGTCGCGGCGGAAGGTGACGGTCAGCGGGATCGGTCCGTCGGGCAGCCAGGGCTGCGCCTCGACGGCGTCGGCCACCCTCCAGTGGCCACGCTCGACGACCCCGAGGGCGGCGTCGATCACCTTGTAGTGCTGCACCTTGGAGTGGATGGCCTGGGATTCGACCCAGACCACGATCCACTCGCCGGGCGCGAACCCGACGCGTGTCTGCACGGCCCGGATGAGGTCCTCGTCGTGCAGGTGCCCGTCGCCGAAGTTGAACCCGATGAGTGAGTTGCAGCCGAACTCCGCTTCGCGCACCGTGCGGGACTCCAGGTCGGGAAGGCTCCTGGCCAGCACGGAGAACAGCCCGCGTCCCTGGCTGTGCATCGAGCGCCAGGCGATCGTCTGCTGCATGGTGATCTCGGCGATCGCCGGCTCGTACCCCAGCGCCGCGAGCTGGTCGATCTGGTTCCTCGCGGGCCGGTGGGGCAGGGAGTTGAGTTTGGTCTCCGCGCCCGGGGCGAACGCCCACAACGCCGAGGCCCAGTTGCCGGCGTACTGCCGCATCGACGGCAGGAAGGACACCAGATCGGGACGCAGGTTGCCCAGCACCGGGAAGAACAGCAGCCCGGCGGCGATGACGGCCGTCAGCCAGAGCGAGGACATGTCGGTGACACCGTAGCCGTCCCCGGCCGGGAAGCCGAGGAAGAGGAACACCGCCAGGTAGCCGAACAGGACGTTCCACTCCAGCGGCACCGCCAGCGGGAACGTCGAGGTGATGAACAGGTGGAACACCACCATCAGCACCACGCCGGCCACCGTCAGCCAGCGGCTGGTGGAGAACAGGAGCACCAGCGGGGTGACGATCTCCACCGTGGTGCCGCCGGCATGCGCCATGAAACCCGCCAGGGCCGAGGGGCGGATGTCCTCGGGGAAGCCGCGGTAGTGCGCCCGCTTGACCCAACGGCCCGGCAGACTCGGGCTGTTGGACACCATCGGCGGGACGACGTTGGTGAAGTGCCGTCCGAACTTGGAGACGCCCGCGCCGACCCAGACACAGACGATGAGCAGCTTCGCCGCGATGACCATGTCCACGAACGGCAGAAACGCGAAGAACACCAGCGCGGGCAGGTACTGCTCACCCCGGGCGCCGAGGAAGACCGTCTTGTCCCGCAGACCGCCCAGCACGTACAGGGCGATCGGCGCGTACAGCAGGGCCGGGTCCACCAGCCCGGTGGTGTTGTCCGGCAGCGCCGCCGACAGTGAGTCGCTGTGCACCCCTGGGATGACGATCGCCGCCAGCACGGTCGCCAAGAACGCGAGGTACAGCAGCACATCGCCGACGGCGCGGGTGTCACCGGCGGTGAAGGGCACCCGCTTCCACGGCCGCAGCCGGATGGTGCCCGGCCGCGCCCAGAAGAGGATCCCGCCGGTCATCGGCTTGAACTTGCCGGCGAGCGGCCCCCAGGAGCCGGCCAGGCCGACGGCCTCGAGAAGGACGGTCCACAGCACGAGTTTCTGATAGACGATCGGCTCGTTCCACCATCCGGCCACGTCCCAGAACGGGCCCGCCCCGGACGTCGCCGTCGCCGCCAGGACACCGCCGACGACGTACAGGACCAGCAGCTTGACGACGTAGACGGTGTGGATCATCTTGGGCGAACCGAAGCCGTACTCCACCCAGTGCAGGGCCAGCGCCTTCGTCCGCTCGAACAGTGGCTTGTCGAGGAAAGTCTCCGGTTCGACCGGGGGAAAGTCCCCTGTCTTGAAGCCCATTGCTGACGTCCCTTCAGTACGTTTCGGGCAGGGGGAATCCGCGTGCCGACGTCGTGCCGTGTCGCCTCGCGGCCTGAGCGGTGGATGTGCGGTTGCGCGTCGGGGCGGTCAGCCGTCGGTCGCCAACTCGCGCCGCAGCGCCGGTTTGTCGATCTTCCCGACGGGATTCTTCGGCAGCGCGTCGACGATGGTGAGCCGGGCCGGTACCTTGATCTTCGCCAGCCGCTCGCGGCAGTGTGCGACGAGTTCGCCGGCGGTGACCCGTGCGCCCGGGTAGAGCGCGACGGTGGCGACCGGCACCTCGCCGAGGACCGGATCGGGCGCACCGATCACGGCGGCTTCAAGGACCTCCGGGTGCGCGTGCAGCGCGTTCTCGATCTCCTTCGGGTACAGGTTCTCGCCTCCCCGGATGATCATGTCCTTGATGCGGTCGACGAGGACGAGGCAGCCGTCGTCGTCGAACCGCCCGACGTCACCGGTGTGGAGCCAGCCGTCGACGACCGCGGTCGCGCTCTCCTGCGGCCGGTTGAGGTAACCGCGCATCACGTTCGGCCCCTTGATCACGACCTCGCCGGGGCCGTCGGAGACGAACCGGCCGTGCGCGTCCATCAGCGCGACCTGCTGGCCGGGCAGCGGCCGGCCGACCGTGCCGGGCTTGCGCGGGCCGGTGACCGGGTTGAGCGTCGAAGCGCAGGTGCCTTCCGACAGCCCGTAGCCCTCGACGACCGGCACGCCGAAGCGCTGCTCGAAGCGCGAGAGGAGCTCGACGGGCATCGGCGCCGCCCCGCAGACGGCCAGACGCAGCGACGACGTGTCGGGACGAACGGGGTCGGGCAGCCCGCTGAGCATCGCGTAGATCGCCGGCACGGCCGAGAAGTAGGTGGGCCGCACCCGCTCCACCGTGTCGAAGAACGTCGCCGGCCGGAACCGCCCCGCGACGGTCGCCCGTCCGCCCGCGCGCAGCGGGGACAGGACGCTCACCACGATCCCGTTGACGTGGAACAACGGCAGGACAAGCAGGCTGTGATCCCCAGGGCCGAGACCAAGACCGGCGACGACCATCTCCACCATCGCGCCGACGTTGGCGTGGTCCAGCATGACACCCTTCGGCCGGCCGGTGGTGCCACTGGTGTAGATCAGCAGCGCCAACGCCGCGTCGTCGAACTCGGCGGGGCCGGCTCCCGACCCGGTCCCGCCCGCCTCCGGTGCGAGAGCCACCACATCCACAGTGACCAGTTCCGAACCGGCGTCGCCGACCACCACCCGCGCGCCGGCATCACGGATCTGGAAACCCGCCTCGTCGGCGGTCAGCGCCGGATTGACGGGAGTGACCGCGGCCCCCAACCGCCAGGCCGCGAACAGCACGACGACCAGCTCGATCCGATTGGGCAGCACGACCGCCACGACATCCCCGGGCCCCACCCCCCGCGCCCGCAGCACGGCTGCGGCGGCGCGCACCCGCTCGGCGAAGGCGGCGTTGTCCAGCGACACGGTGTCATCGGCCAGGCAGGGCCCGAGCGCATCCCGGCCGGCGCGTTCCTCGGGCAGAAGGGCAAGGTGCATCGACGGCGTCCTCTCGTGTGCGGCTCCCGGCACGCCGTACGTCACTGCGCGGCTCGACCGGCGCTGCCACGAAGGACGGTAGAAACACGGGCTCCCACGAACCATGGGCCGGAAGACCGAAGCCGCAGACACGCGTTGTGCCGCCGTCACAACGCCATGACGCCGGGCGAGCTGTGCGCCGTACGTTCATGGCGCAACGACAGGGCGTTGCGCTGAGGCGATCGCCGTCCTCTGCCGCACCGGTGACGTGCCTGCTACGGTGCGCGGCATGTCCAGATCCGTCGATGCTCTCGTGGCCGATGTCGCGCGTGCCCTCGACGCGGATCTCCCCGCCCTGACCAGGGAGATGACCGACTGGTTCGTCGAGGTCATCCCGGAGTTCCGGCACGACGACGCGGTGCGCGAACTCATGGTGGCCAGTACGTCGTCCAACCTGGTGGCGATCGTCGATCTGCTGATGCACTCCATTCCGGTCGAGCAGATCTCCGTGCCGGCCGCCGCGGCGGAGTACGCCCGGCGCTTCGCCCAGCACTCTTTGTCCCTGGAGGCGCTGCTACGGGCGTACCGGCTCGGTGAGAACCGGTTCACGCAGTGGGGCATCGCGGCCATGAACCGCAGCGGCGACGTGCCGACGCACGAGGCGCTCGCCGCCGTCGCGGAGCTCTCCCGGCGTGCCAACAGCTACATCGACCGGGTCATCGAAGGCCTGATCGACATCTACGAGACAGAACGGCGGCTGTGGAACAGCCGCATCGGAGCCGCTCGGGCCGCGCAGATCCGCCTCGTCCTCGACTCGGAGAACATGTCCGAGGCGGAAGCCCGCCATCTCCTCGGCATCCCCCTGACCGGCTGGCACACCGCCGCCGTCGCCTGGCTGCCCGCGGAGGAGCCCTGCGCGGCGGAGCACCTCGACGTCGCCGCCCGCCTGATCCAGGACGTCTCCGGCTCGGGACCACCGCTGACGCTGCTCAACGACGAACGCACCATGTGGGTCTGGGTACGGCATCAGCGCCCGGACCACCTGGACCTGGACCGGCTGCACGAGCGCGTGGCCGGTCTCGGCGCCGGGGTACGCGTCGCGCTCGGCGCCCAGGCACCCGGCCTCGGCGGCTTCCGCGGCTCACTGCGCGAGGCCGTCCGGGCCCAGGCGGTCGCCGAGGCGGCGCAGAACCGCGATCTCAGAGTCCTGGCCTTCGACGACGTCGCGGTCGCCGCACTGCTCACCGAGAAGTCCGACGACCTCGAACACTGGGTCGCACGCACCCTCGGCGACCTCGCGTCCGACGCGCCCGGACATCGTCAACTACGCGACACAGTACGGGTGTTCCTCGCGTCAGGAGGCAGCTACACCCAGGCCGCGACGCGGCTGCACCTGCACAAGAACACCGTGCACTACCGCGTTCGCAAGGCCGAGGAACTGCTCGGCCGCTCCTTGACCGAGGGCCGACTGGACCTCGAAGTAGCCCTCCTGGCCCGAGCCCTGCTGTGGCGCGACCGACCCCGGACCGCGACCGCGCCGACCAGCACCTTCGACCACAACGGCGGCCGGGAGTCATCGGGTTGACCAGGTCGGGCGGCACGACGGTGCCGCCCGACCGGTTGCGATGTCAGGGGTTGGGCAACGGCTGCCCCCAGGGGCCTACTCGGCGCCCGGAAGGCCGGACGCCCAGTCGTCGATGGCCTTCGACGGATCCAGCACGATGGGCAGCTTGGTCAGGCCGCGGAACGCGGGGAACGGGACCTTCAGCCACTCCGTGTCCGCCACCGGGAAGGCCAGCGAGGCGTTCGGGAAGCGGCGGAAGAACGTGGCCAGAGCGATCTGCATCTCCATCCGGGCCAGCGGCGCACCGAGGCAGTAGTGCGGGCCCGTCCCGAAGCCGAGATGGCTGCTCTGCAGGCCGGGCCGCGTGATGTCGAAGGTGTCGGGCGACTCGAACTCGGCCGGGTCCCGGTTCGCCGACGTGACGGCGATCTGCACCAACGCGCCCTTGGGGATGCGGGTTCCCGCGATGGTGATGTCCTCCAGCGCGTGGCGGAACGTCGCGTTCTCCACCGACCCCTCGAAGCGGATGACCTCCTCGATCGCGTTCGGGAGGAGTTCCGGCGAGGCGATGACCCGCTCCAGTTGCTCCGGATGCGTGAGCAGCGTGTAGACGGCGTTGCCGATGAGGTAAGCGGTCGTCTTGTGCCCCGCGAAGAGCAGCACCCACAGCGTGGAAAGCAACTCGCCGTCGTTCAGCGATTCCTGCTCGTCCCGCGTCTGGATGAGAACGCTCAGCAGGTCGTCCTCCGGGGACTTCCTCTTACGGGCGATGAGAACCTCGAAGTATTCCCGCAGAGTGTTCTCGGCCTCGGCCAGACGGGCCTTGTCCTCTTTGCTGAATCCCGTACGGGCGACGACACTGCACCATTTCTGGACGTCCTCCCGCTCGCTCTCCGGAACTCCGATGAGTTCACAGATCACCTGAAGCGGGAGCGGAAAGGCAAAGGACGACAGCAGGTCGACAGGCTCCAGGGTGGTGCACCGGTCCAGCAGGTTGTCGGTGATCTCCTGGATCCGCGGACGCAGGGCCTCGATACGGCGCGGGATGAAGGCGCGGTTCACGATCCGGCGCAGCCGTGAGTGCTTCGGCGGGTCGGCGAACAGCATGTTGTCGTCCAGGGCGATGGAGGAGTCGCCGAAGATGGACCGGTAGGCGTCGATGGCCGCGTACATGTCCTTGCTGATCCGAGGGTCGGCCAGCGCGGCCTTGGCGTCCTCGAAGCGCGTGACGAGGTAGGTCTCCACACCGTGCGGCGGGGTGAGCCGGCTCACGGGCGCGTTGTCACGCAGATGCCGGTAGAGGGGGTGCGGGTTCGACCGGTAGACCGGGCAGCCGCGGGACGCCGCATCCACGGCCTGGGCTGTCGCGTCGGCGGTCTCCTGCTCTTGCATCTGCGTCATCGACGGCCCTTCTTCTCTTCCCGGGCAAACACGGGTCCGCTGGAACGCTGAAATCCATTGACGCCCCAAGAGAGGGGAAAACGCGGTTCACCCGACCGCTGCGCAATGCCACGGGCCCCATACGAAAGCGGTGCGGTAAGTGGGCCGTACGGGGGAGGAATCGATTGCCGACTCCGGGACCTTGTGGAAGCTTCGGAAACAGGGCCGCCGCTCATGCTGGACGCTGCCCGAACTACCGCTGATTTCCTGGAGGAGGACGGGCCGTGGACAAACGTGACGGGCAAAGGGTGCCGGTACTGATCGTGGGTGGTTCGCTCGTCGGACTGTCCGCGTCGGTGTTCCTGGGACGGCTGGGCGTGGACCATCTGGTCGCGGAACGCCACGCGGCCACCTCCGACCACCCCCGCGGGCGGGGCAACAACATGCGGACGATGGAACTGTTCCGCACCGCAGGCCTCGAACCGGACATCCGGAAGGCGGCGGCCACCCTGTCCCGCAACCACGGGATCCTCCAGACGGACAACCTGTCGACCGGGGAGATCAAGTGGCTCTCGGCGCGGATCACCGGCCGGCCCCCGGAGGCGGACACCTGCTCCACCCGGCGCTGCGCGTGCAGTCAGAACGACCTGGAACCCGTCCTGCTCGCCCACGCCCGCAGACTCGGCGGCGACGTGCGCTTCGGCACCGAACTGGTCTCCTTCACGCAGAGCGCGGACGCGGTCGCCTGCGAACTGCGCGACCGGGAGAGCGGCCGGACGTACACGGTGCACACCGAGTACCTGCTCGCGGCCGACGGACCGCGCAGCCCCGTGCGCGAGCGGCTCGGCATCGGGCAGAGCGGCGGCGGCGACCTGTTCCACAACGTCAGCGTCACGTTCCGGAGCAAGCGTCTGCGCGAGGTGGTGCGCGACCAGAACTTCCTCGTCTGCTACCTCAACGGGGACGAGGGCGAAGGGGTCCTGCTGCCCGTCGACAACGAGGAGAAGTGGGTCTTCCACGTCCCGTGGTTCCCGGAGCGCGGACAGACGCTGGAGTCCTTCACCGACACGCGCATCGCCGACCACATCAGGGCCGCCGCCGGCGTGCGCGACCTCGACGTCGAGGTCACGGGCCGGGCACCCTGGCACGCCGCCGACCGGGTCGCCGACCGGTACCGCGACGGCCGGGTGTTCCTGATGGGCGACTCGGCCCACGAGATGCCCCCCACCGGCGCCTTCGGATCGAACACGGGCATCCAGGACGCCCACAACCTGGCCTGGAAGCTCACCGCCGTACTCCGTGGCTGGGCGGGCAAGGACCTGCTGGACACCTACGAGAGCGAACGGCGCCCGGTCGCCCTGGCCACCATCGCGCGGGCCATCGAGCAGGCCTCGCGCGAACAGCACCCGGGCTACGCCGCCGCCCAGGACCCCGGCAAGAGCACGGACCTGATGACCGTGTCCCTCGGCTACCGCTACATGTCCACGGCCGTGTCCGGCGCCGACACGGCCGCACCGGTCATTCCGGAGTCGCTGCGGCTGCACGGGGACCCCGGCTCCCGCGCCCCGCACATGGCGGTGACGCACGACGGCGCCGAGAAGTCCACCGTCGACCTGTACGAGCAGACCTTCGTGCTGCTCTCCGGGCTTCCCGACGGGCCGTGGCCGGCCGCCGCCCGCGCCGCCGCCGACAAGCTCGGCGTCCCGGTCGAGTCGTACACCCTCGGCTCCGGTTCCCCGTTCGACCTCGACACCGGCGGCGCGGACTGGGCCGCCGTGCACGGCGTCACGCCGCGCGGCGCCGTGCTCGTCCGGCCCGACGGGTTCGTCGCCTGGCGCTGCGACGACATCCCCGCGAGCCCCGAGAACGACCTGACGCAGGTTCTCGAAGGCGTCCTCGGCCGCTGAACCGTCCCACTTCGCCGCCTCCACAACCCCGACCGACCGCAAGGAGCCCTCCGTGCCTCACGCAGCCGACACGACCCAGTTGCAGGACCCGGGCGAGATACGCGGCCATGCCGCCGACGGGGCCGGCGACTCCCGCCATGGACGAATAGACGTCCACCACCACTACACCGCACCGCAGTGGGTCCGGTGGGCCGAGAGCAAGGGAGTCGTGACCCGCGCCGGCCTGCCGCCGTGGACCCGGTGGGACGAGGCCACCGCCCTGGACCTGATGGACCGGGTGGGCATCCATACCAGCGTGCTCACCGTCGCCATGCTGGGACGCCTCACGGAACCGGCGATGCGCAAGGAGAGCACGAAGGTCGCCCTCGAAGCCGCGGGCGACCTCGCCCGCAGCCACCCCGGGCGCTTCGCCTTCTTCACGCCCGTCTTCCTCGACGACGCCGAACTCTCCCGCTGGTCGGTCGCCCAGGGCCTCGACCGGCTCGGCGCGGTGGGCGTCAGCACACGCACCAGCGTGGGGGAAACCTACCTGGGAGACCCCCGGCTCGACCCGATCATGGCGGAACTCGACGAGCGCGCCGCCGTCGTCAGCACGCACCCCATGCAGGTGGGCACCTCCGGCGGCCCGCAGGGCGTACCGCCCTTCGTGTGCGACTTCCTCATGGACACGACCCGCGCCGCACTGAGCCTGATCATGAACGGGACCCTGGACCGCTACCCGCGGATCACCTTCGTCCTTCCCCACGGCGGCGGCTACCTCCCCTACATCGCGAGCCGGATCGAGATCTTCGGCAACGACCTCACACCCCGCGTCGATCCCGCCCGCGTCCGCGACTACCTGCACCGCTTCTACTACGACACGGCCGGCCCCATGTCGCCGTCGGCCACCCCCACGCTCCTCGCCACGGCCGGCTCCTCCCGGCTCCTGTACGGCAGCGACTGGCCGCCCACCCCCGCCCGCGTGGTCAGCGAACTGACGGCCCCGGCCCTCGACGGCGACCCCGCCCTCGGCGACCGCGAGCGCACCGCCATCAACCACGGCAACGCCCTGCGGCTCCTGCCCGCCCTCGCGCGCGTCTGAATCCCGGTTCCCTGGTGCCGTCCACTCCGTGGGCGATGCCAGGGAACACGTATGAGGTGGGACGCCTCAGGGCCTCAGCGCTTCAGGGGGCTTTGGGGGAGATAGTCGTAATAGTGTGGCGGTTGGTGTGGCGTCGCTGGAGCGGACGGCGTACCCGAGGTTCAAGAGGCTGATCTCGCAACGGGAGTTGCGGAAGTTCTTCACGCCGTCGGCGGAGGAGGCGGCGTGGGCCCCGAAGACACATGGTGGGCGCGCGAGGACGTAGCCTGTCTCACCCTCACACGCGGCAAGCCCGTCACGGAGGTCCTCGGCGCCTACGGAGTGGATCAGGGCGGTGCCCAGTACCTGACCGTGCAGCAAGCGCGGTCAGCGTTTCCACCTGATGCGGGCGTCGTTCTGCGCACCGGTCAACTGGACGAGTGGACGTTCTGCCACGAAAGCGGCCTGCCTGAGGGATTCAAACCGGCCGTCCTCGCCCGGCTCTCGTCAGGATCGGAGACGGTCCTGTTCTTCTCCGCGGACGGCATGACGAACATCCGCCGCTTCGCCGACGGCCACGACGCCGAGTCGTTCGAGCCGGGCAACCCCCGCACCCTTCGCGTCAGCGGCCGAAATCCCCTGTGGGAGGCCATCCACGGCATCGCCCCGCACCCTTCGAAAGAGCAGACCGTCGAAGGGCCGTAGACCAACTGGGTTGCGAAGCGGCAGCGGTGCTGCCATGCTGGGCCGCCCCTGCCTAGGCTCGCTGTCAGGAGAGGATTCCGGGGATTCTCAGGAAGGGGCGGCCCGTGTCGCAGGTCGACGAAGAAGAACGCCGTGTTCAACCGGCCGACAAGGCGGCGGCGGTACGGCCGGGCGGCAGAGCCGGGCTCCTGCGCCACGTAGCCGAGCGGGCGCATCTGCTGCCGACGTTCGTGGTCCTGACGGTCATGATGCTGGCCCTGTGGCTGCTGGGCATGCCGTTCATGCAGGCCCTGACGATCTCGACCGCGGTGAAGATCGCGCTCGTCCTGCTCGATGTGCGTCGGGGGCCCCGCTCCTCCGGGAGCTGACGTGGGGCCCGGCCCCCTCAGCCGACCTTCTCGCCGGCCCCGCTTCCGCCCGCACCCTGCTCGACGGCTTCCGCCGACCGCCCCGCGTCGGGCTGGGTGCGGCGGCTCCGCAGGTCGGTGACCGCGAAGGCGAGGGACACGAGGATGCCGGCCACCGCGGTGAGCAGCGCGAGCTGGACGGCGGTGGCCGGGGACCCGTGGTTGGCGAGGTGCGCGAAGTACACCGCGCCGACCACCGCGAGCCCCGCCGCCGAGCCGATGCGCTGCCCGGTCTGCAGCACACCCCCGGCCGCACCCGCACGCCGGACGGGTACGAGGGTGAGCGTGAGCGTCGTGTTGGGCGAGACCGTGAGGCCCGAGCCGATTCCTCCGACGATCATCGGCAGGACGGTGGCCCATCCCACCTGCCGCCCCGGTACCAGTTGGACCGCCGCGACGATGCCGAGCAGGCCGAGCGCCACCATGCTCAGTCCGATGACGACGAGCCTGCGGCCGTGACGGAGCACCAGCCGGCCCCCGAGCGCGGCGCCGATCGCCGACGAGACCGCGAAGGGCAGGGCCGTGACGCCCGCGGCCAGGGCGCTGTAGCCGACCGAGTTCTGCAGGAACAGGGTGAACACGAAGAAGACGGTGGTGAGCCCCGCGAAGTAGGTGAGGCTGACCAGGGCGCCGAGCGTGAAGGAACGCAGCCCGAACAGCTCCAGGTCGACGACAGGGGCCCGCCCGAGGCGTCCCTGGCGTCGCTCCCACTTCCAGAACGCGCCCAGCAGCAGGGCGGCCAACGGCAGCAGCGCCCACTTCTCCCGCCCCTGCCACTGCTGCTCCTGCACGAGGGGCAGCATCAGCGCGAGCACTCCCGATCCGAGGAGCAGCACGCCGAGGAGGTCGAACTCCTCGTGCCGTGCCGCTGTCGGCGCGAGCCGGGGGAGGAACCGGAGCCCCGCGACGAACGCGGCCGCGCCGATGGGCAGGTTGACGAAGAACACCCAGCGCCATCCGTTCTCGGCACCGAAGGCGTGGATCAGCAGTCCGCCCGCGAGCGGACCCACCGCTGTCGAGAAGGCGACGACACTTCCGTGCAGGCCGAACGCCTTGGCCCGTTCGGGGCCCTGGAACATCTGCTGGATCAGCCCCGACGTCTGCGGGGCGACCACCCCGGCCGCGGCGCCCTGGACGAGCCGGAACAGCACCAGCCAGGACGCGGTGGGCGCCAGTCCGCAGGCCACCGAGGCCAGCGTGAACACCGCGAGTCCGAAGAGGAGGGCCTGGCGGCGTCCGCGCATGTCGCCCAGCCGTCCCGCCGACGCCAGGGTGAGCCCGAAGGCGAGGGCGTACCCGGAGACGGCCCAGGACTGTGCGGCCTCCGACGCGCCGAGCCCGCGCTCCATCGAGGGCAGGGCGACGTTCACGATCGAGGTGTCGAGCAGCGAGACGAAGCCCGCTGTCAGACAGACCGCGAGCGCCTTCCACCTCCGGTCGTCGGGGGCGGGCCGGGCGTGTTCGGTGGTCATGCGATCACGCTAAGCAGCCGCGGTGTGTCTCACCACCGCAGAATCACGTCCCGAAGCCCGGCCGTGAGCCCAGGCCCCGGTGAGGCCGAAGATCTTTCGACGCCCTGACCGGCCCCCTGACGATCCTGCCGTGCTCGTCCGTACGGGTATCGGCGCCCTACGAGATCTGGTCGCCCGGGGTGTCGATCCCGGCGCTGCCCTTCTCGCTCTCGTCGTTGTTCTTCTCGCTCTCGTCGTTGTCGTCCTCGCTCAGTCGCGCGTCCGGCGCGACGCCGATGACGTGCCGGACGCCGGCCGGGCGCCGAGCCGGCCGAGGGACAGCCTGACCATCGAGGCGTCGCCGCGAACCTCCCTCGCGGCCTACCGAGTTGCTAATGTTAGCAATTACTGAGGTCAGCACCGCTGCATGTTCCTGACGGGTGGGTGAGTGGGTGCGATGCCGAGTGGACCGGCCGGACGGGCCGTCCCGTGGCGTGGAGGGGACGGCACGGTGAGTGCGCCGCTGTACCAGCTGAAGGCCGAGTTCTTCACGACTCTCGGCCACCCGGTCCGCATCCGTGCCGTGGAACTGCTGAGCGAGCGGGAGCGCGAGCACGCGGTCGCGGAGACGCTGCCCGGGGTCGGGATCCTGTCCGGCGCGCCGGCCGGGCAGACGCGGTTGCCGGCCGGTCGGAAAGCGGCCAGGCCGGAAGGGAAACCGCCGTCGTAGAGACGGCCCATCGGACGGCGATCGTCTCCCGGGGTTTTGGACAGCCTCGCTAAACCGGGAGACGGTCGCCTCACGGCCCCCTCTCCGCCCGGCCCCGCGGGCGGCCGGGCGGAGAGGGGAAGCCGGCGCCGCGGCGACGGCCCTGGACGGCGATCGTCCCCCGGGAGGCGGTCCCGGAGGGCGATCGCCTTCCCTTCCGACCGCGGGGAACCCCTCGACCTCGACCGACTCCGGGGGGCAAAGTCTCCTGAAATTCGGCAAAACGCAGGAAAAGCGTCGTAACTCCAGCCGGTGGTCACCTTGTTGGTGACCTGCGGAAGTCCTCATCAGCAGCCGGGAGAGACACATGGGCCTGTTGCGCAAGATCCGGACCACCGGTCGGGTCGCCGAACCCGCACCGCCACGCCCGGAGGGCGAACCTCCGCCACGGGCACGGGAGTTCGGTGGTTCGGTTCAGGCGCGCTGCGTGGACGCGGGGTCCTGCAACGGCTGCGAGATCGAGATCGCCGCGGCGTTCAACCCGGTGTACGACGCCGAGCGGTACGGCGCCCGGCTGGTGGCCTCACCCCGGCACGCGGACGTCGCGCTGGTCACCGGACCGGTGACCCGGAACATGGCCGAACCCCTGCGCCGTACCGTCGCCGCGATGGGCGAACCGAAGCTGGTTCGGTCGGGGACTGCGCGATCGACTGCGGGGACTTCGCCGGCGGTCACGGCGTCGAGGGCCCGGTCGGCGACGTCGTACCGGTGGATCTGACGGTGCCGGGATGCCCGCCGGAGCCCGAGGCGATCGTGGCGGCGCTCAGGAGGGTGACCGGACGGTGAGCGCGATTGCAGCCGCCCTCGCGACGGCCACCGGGCTGGGCGGAGCGGGTGCGGTGGCCGGGCTGGTGCTGCCGTACCGTGCGCGGATCCCGGTCGTCGGGGCGCTGGCCGCCGGCGTCGGCGCGGCGGGTGCCGTGGCGGGAGTGGCCGCACTGGGCGGGGGCCGGTGGGCCGCCGCGTACCCCGGGCTGGTGCCACTGGCCGGGGCGCATGTGGCGGTGGACGCGCTGGCGGGATGGTTCATGGCGGCGGCCGGTGCCGTCGTGGCCGCCGTCGCCGTGTACGGCATCGGATACGCGTCCGGACACGGCGCGCACGGGCTCGGCTCCCGGACGGCGCAGACGGTTCTGCCGCTGTTCGCGCTCAGCCTGCTGCTGGTCCCCGTGGCCGCGTCGGTGTCCACGTTCCTGCTGCTGTGGGAACTGATGGCGCTCGGCTCGCTGCTGCTGGTGCTCGCCGAACACCGCGAACGCGCCCCGGTCCGGCAGGCAGGCGTCTGGTACGCCGTGATGACCCACCTCGGACTGGTCCTGCTGCTCGCCGGGTTCGCGCTGTTCGCCGCGCGGGCCGGCGGGGAGACCTTCGCCGCGCTGCGGGCGGGCGCGCACCACATGTCGCCGACCGTGCGCGGAATCGTCTTCGTCCTCGTGGCACCGGCGTTCGCCTCGAAGGCGGGCGCCGTGCCCCTGCACGCCTGGCTGCCCAGGGCCCACCCCGAGGCCCCCAGCCCCGTCTCGGCACTGATGAGCGCCGCGATGGTCAACCTCGGCGTCTACGGCCTCGTCCGCACCGGACTCGACCTGCTCGGCGGCGGCCCGGCGTGGTGGTGGCTCGGCCTGCTGGCCGTCGGCGACGCCAGCGCCGTCTACGGCATCCTCCAGGCCGCGATGGCCTCCGACCTGAAACGGCTGCTGGCCTACTCGACCGGCGAGAACATGGGCCTGGTCCTCATCGGCGTCGGAGCGTGCGGACCGTTCGCCTCCTACGGGGACGCGCCACTGGCCGCGCTGGCCCTGGCGGCGGCGCTGCTGCACGTGGTCAACCATGCCGCGTTCAAAGCCCTGTTGTTCTGCGCGGCCGGATCGGTGCTGCACGCGACCGGCCTGCGCGACCTGGACCGCCTCGGCGGGCTGCGGGCCCGGATGCCCCTCACCGCCGGGCTGTTCGCGCTGGCCGCGCTCGGCGCGGTGGCACTGCCCCCCGGCAACGGCTTCATCAGCGAGTGGCTGCTCCTCCAGTCCCTCATCCACGGACTGAAGGTGCCCGGCGTCGCGGTCGCCGTCGTCCTTCCCCTGTCGGTGGCCCTGATCGCGCTGTCGGCGGGCATCGCGCGGCCGTGTTCGTCAAGGCCCTCGGCGTCGGCTTCTTCGCCCGGCCGCGCGACCGGCGGGCCGCCGGCGCACGGGAGTCGCCGCCGCTGATGCTCGCCGGGATGGGCCTGCTCGCCGTCGGCGTCGTGGCGCTCGCCGTGGTGCCCGGACTGCTGGGCCGCAGTCTCGACCGGGCCGTCAGCGCGGTCGGACTGCCGGGCAGCGGGGCGGTCACCGACGGCGGCCTGAAGGTACGGCTCGCGGACATCTCCGCGTCGCTGTCCCCGCTGTGGGTGGTGGCCGCCCTCACCGCCGCACTCGTGCTCGCCACCGCCCTGCCCCGGCTCCACGCCCGCCGCGGGCGCCGCGCGAACGCCCGCCTGTGGGACTGCGGGGGAGGGGCTCCGGCGCCGCGCATGGCGTACACGGCGACCTCGTTCGCCGAGCCGCTGCAACGCGTCTTCGACGACGTCCTCGCCCCGGAGCAGGACGTGGACGTCACTCCGGTGCGCGAGTCGGCGTACCTGGTGGAACGGGTCCGCTTCCAGCGCCGGGTGCCCGACCGCATCGAACACCGCCTGTACGAGCCGGTGTTGCGGGCACTGGCCTCGGCCGGGCAGGCGGCCCGCCGGCTCGCGGGCGGCAGCGTGCACCTGTATCTCGGCTACGGCTTCGCCGGGCTGGTCGTCCTCTTGTCGGCTCTGGCGGTGGGCTGGTGATGAACACCATCGGATACGTGGCCGTCGTCGGCCAGGTCGTGGTCGTCGCGGCGGGCGCGCCGCTGCTGACCGGGTGGATGCGGCAGGTGCGGGCCCGGCTGGAGGGGCGGGCCGGGGCCGGAGTGCTCCAGCCCTGGCGGGACACGCGCAAACTCCTGCGCAAGGAGCCCATCACGCCGGTGGGCACGGGCCCCGCCTTCCGCATCGCCCCCGCACTGCTGGTCGGCACCACCGTGGTGGCCGCCGCGCTGGTGCCGCTGCTGTCCACCGACACCCCGGTGAGCGGGCACGCGGACCTGATCGTTGTGGTCGCCCTGATCTCGCTCGGCACGCTCGCCCTCGCTCTGGCGGGCCTGGACTCCGGTACGGCGTTCGGCGGGATGGGCGCCTCGCGGGAGATGACCGTCGCCTCCCTGGTCGAGCCGGCCCTGCTGCTTTCGGTGTTCGCCCTGTCGATACCGGTCGGGACGACCAACATGCCCGCGATCGTCTCCGGTGCCGTCCACTCCCCGGCCCGCCTCGCCTCCCCGGCCGGGCTGCTGGCGGTGGCCGCGCTCGCGGTGGCGGTGCTCGCGGAGACCGGCCGGATCCCGGTCGACAACCCCTCGACCCACCTCGAACTGGCCTGATCCACGAGGCGATGGTCCTGGAGTACGCCGGACCCGATCTCGCGCTCGTCGAACTCGGCGCGCAGATGCGGCTGACCCTGCTGCTCGGGCTGCTGTCCTCGCTGTTCGTGCCGTGGGGCATCGCCACCGGCGGCTCCTGGGCCGCCCTGCTCGTGGCACTGGCGCTGTTCGCGGTGAAAGCGGCCGTACTGGGAGCCGTGCTGGCGGCGGCCGAGGTGTTCTGGGCCAAGATCCGGCTGCTCCGCGTCCCCGAACTGCTCGCCGGTTCCTTCCTGCTGGCGCTGCTCGCGGTGATCTCCTCGTACTTCCTCAACAGAGCCTCATGAACGGAGCCTCATGAGCGACGGCCTCTACACCCAGCTCCTCGACCTGGCCTGCGGCGCCTTCCTGCTGGCCGCCGTGCTCGTGCTCTGGCGGCGCGAACTCACCGCGATCGTCCGGGTGTTCGCCCTCCAGGGCGTCGCCCTGGCAGCCGTCGCCGTCCTGCTCGGCGCGCACGACGACAGGTGGGACCTGATCGCCGTGGGCCTCGCCGTGGGCGCGCTGCGGGCGGGCCTGCTGCCGTACCTGATCCGGCGCGCGCTGACCGTGCTCGCCGCCGACCGCGGCGGCGAGGAGGTCCGCGAGACCCGGCCGCTGGTCAACATCGCCGCCTCCCTGCTCACCGCGGCCCTGCTGACCCTGCTCGCCTACGTGGTGGCCCGGCCGCTGACCGAGCTGAACCCGACGCCGGCCACCCGCGCCCTGCCGGTGGGCCTGGCCGTCGTCCTGATCGGCTTCTTCGTGCTGGTCACCCGCAGGCACGCGCCGGCCCAGGTGGTCGGCTTCCTGCTGCTGGACAACGGCATCACCGCCACCGCCTTCCTGTCCACCTCCGGAGTGCCGCTGATCGTCGAACTCGGCGTCTCCTTCGATGTGTTGCTCGCGGTGCTGGTGCTGCAGATCCTCACCACACGCGTGCGGGAGGCGTTCGGCACGACCGACATCGACGACCTGCGGGAGCTGCACGACTGATGAACTCCACGCTGCTGATGAACTCCATGCTGCTCATGAACCCCACGCTGCTTCTGGCCGCTCCCGCCGCCGCGCCGCTGGTCGTCGCGGCCGGGTACGCGCTGACCGCGGGACGAGCACCGCACGCCCGGACACACGCACACGATCGGCCCGCGTCGAGCGCCCGGACGCCCCTCCCTCCGGAGTCCGTTGCGGAACCCTCGCCGGTCCCGCGGCGGAATCCGGCCGACTGGGCGGGGCTGATCTCGCCCGTGGCGATCCTCGTGTGCGGGAGCGTGCTGGCGGCACGGGTCCTCGACGACGGCCCTGTCTCCGCCTGTTCGGGGCTGCTGCGCGCCGACGCCCTGACCGGCTGGATGCTGCTCGTCATCGGTGCCGTCGCGTTCATCGCCTGCGGGGCGGCCCCGGCGTACCTGGCCGGTGAGCGCGCCGCCGGGCGGGCGAGCGGCACCACCGTGTGGCGCTACCACGTGCTCGTGCAGGCCTTCCTCGCCGCGATGTGCCTGGCCGTGGTGACCGCGAACCTCGGTGTCCTGTGGGTCGCCATCGAGGCCACCACCATCGTCACCGCCTTCCTCGTCGGACACCGCCGCACCCGCACCTCCGTCGAAGCCGCCTGGAAGTACGTGGTGATCTGCTCCGCGGGAATCGGCCTGGCCTTCCTGGGCACCGTCCTCATCTACTACGCCGCCCGGCAGGCCGGCATCGCCGAGGCGTGGGCGCTGGACTGGCCCACCCTGGTCGCTCGCGCCGACCAGCTCGACCCGGCGGTCACCCGGCTCGGCATCACGCTCGTGATCCTCGGCTTCGGCGCCAAGGCCGGCCTGATCCCGTTGCACGCCTGGCTGCCCGACGCCCACAGCCAGGCCCCCGCACCCGTCTCCGCCCTCATGTCCGGCGTCCTGCTCTCCGTCGCCTTCGCCGCGATCCTGCGCTACCGGCTCATCGCCGACGCCGCCCTGGGCGCCGACTTCACCCGGGTCCTGCTCACCGGGATCGCCCTGCTCACCCTCGCCCTCGCCGCCGGGCCGCTGCTCGCCCAGCGCGACTACAAACGGATGCTGGCCTACTCCTCCATGGAGCACATGAGCCTGATCGCCCTCGGCGCGGCGATCGGCAGCCCGCCGGCCCTGTCCGCCGCGCTGCTGCACATCGCCGGCCACGGACTCGCCAAGTCGGCCGCCTTCTGCGCCTCGGGCCGCATCCTCCACCTGACCGGCACCAGCAGGATCGGCCGCGTCCGAGGACTGCTCGCCCGAGCGCCCTGGCCGGGCGGAGTGTTCGGGTTCGCGGTGGTGGCGCTCATGGCCTTCCCGCCGTTCAGCCTCTTCGCCTCCGAACTCGGCATCGCCCGCGCCGGTTTCACCGCCGGAACCGGGCTGGCATGGGCCACGTCCGGGGCCCTGCTCCTGGTGCTCGTCGCCTTCGCCGCGCTCGCCGCCCGCACGGCCCGCATGCTGCTCGGCCCCGCCCCCGCACCCGCCTTTGCACCCGCACCCGCCTCCGCCCTCGCCATTGGGCGCGAGACCGCCGCCGTCTGGCCGCTCACCCTGGGCCTGACCGCCTGCGCCGCCCTGGGAGTCGGCCTCGGCCCGCTCACCGACCTGCTGCACACCGCCGCCCAGGCGATCGGAGGCCACTGACGCCATGCGTACCACGCACGAGACCGGTACCGCCGAACTGCCACGGCGCGTCGAGAAACTGCTGACCACCGGACACCGCCTCGCCCTGATCGCCGCCCACCACGACGAGCACGCCATCCGCGTGGTGTACCTGTTCGTCGCCGGCCCACCCGACACCCGCACCGAACTGCACGTCCACCTCGACCCCGACCGGCCCGAACTGCCGACGCTGGCCCAACTCTCCTTCCCCGCAGGCAGATTCGAGCGCGAGATGCGAGACCTGTTCGGCATCGTGCCCCTCGGCCACCCGCTGCCCCATCGCCTCGTACGGCACTTCCACTGGCCCCGCGGCTGGTACCCCATGCACCCGGACGCCGGACCCCCGCCGCCCTTCGGCGAACAAGAGGGTCCGTACCCCTTCCTGGAAGTCGAGGGCGACGGCGTCCACGAGATCCCGGTCGGACCCGTCCACGCGGGGCTCATCGAACCCGGCCACTTCCGGTTCTCCGTCGTCGGCGAGACCATCCTCAAACTCAAGGCCCGCCTCTGGTTCGTACACAAAGGCATCGAGAAGCTCTTCCAGGGCCGCACGGTCGCCGCCGGACTGCCGCTGGCCGAACGCATCAGCGGCGACACGGCCGTCGGCCACGCCCTGGCCTACTGCCTGGCCGTCGAAGAGGCCACCGGTACCGACGTACCCGCCGAGGCCCGGCGCGCCCGCGCCCTCCTGCTGGAGCTGGAGCGGATCCACAACCACGTCGCCGACCTCGGCATGCTCTGCAACGACGTCGGACACGGCATCCTCAACGCCCACGCCCACGCCCAGCGCATCCGCGAACAACTCCTGCGCCTCAACCGGGAGACCACCGGCCACCGGCTGCTGCGCGGCGGCGTCGTCCCGGGCGGCGCCGCGCTCCGGTCCGTACCCGATGGACGACGCCTGAAGGCGATCGGCGAGGACGTCCGCGAGATCACCGGCCTCGCCCTCGGCCACTCCACCGTGCGCGACCGCTTCACCGGCACGGCCATCCTGAAGACCCGCGCCGCTCGGGAGATCGGCTGTCTTGGCTACGTCGCCCGCGCCAGCGGCATGGCGAACGACGCCCGCATCGCCCACCCGTTCACCGAGTACGGCACACAACTCGACGTCCCCGTGCACACCAGCGGCGACGTACTCGCCCGATTCCTGGTCCGCGCCGAGGAGATCGACACCTCCCTCGCCCTCATCGAGCACCTGGCCGAGGAGATCGACACCTCCCTCGCCCTCATCGAGCACCTGGCCGACGGCCTCACCGCCCCGCGCGCCGTTCTGGCGCCCTCACCCACGCCGGGCGGGTAAGTCGGCAGTGGGGTGGGGCTGGTTGAGGGCTGGCGCGGCACCATCGCCACCCGCGTCGAACTTGCCGCCGACGGCACCCTGGCCCGGGGCAAACCCGTCGACCCGTCCTTCTTCAACTGGCCCGCCCTGCCCGTCGCCCTGGCCGACACGATCGTCCCGGACTTCCCGCTGACCAACAAAAGCTTCAATCTCTCCTACGCGGGCAACGACCTCTGAACCAGGGCTGCCCGCCCCCGGCGCCTGCCTCAACACTCCGCCGGTCGGTATCCGGCACCGCCGGCCCCGTGTTCGGCTCCGCGCTCGTCTCTCTGCTCGGCTCTGCGTTTGGCGCTGTGCCAGGCTCTGTGCTCGGCTCCCCGCGGCCAGAGCACCTCGGGAGGTTCTGGCGCCCGGCAAGCAGCTCCGACAGGATGCGCCGATCGACTGTGTGACTCCTCAGGACACATACGGGAGAGCTGACCTCTGCGCAACAGGAGTTCGCGGCTGTCCGCTGCGGGTGACGTCGCCACGTCGCCACGTCGCCACGTCGCCACGTCGTACGGTCAGTGGTTCGGCTGGTTCATGCCTGGAACTCGGTGAGATCGATGGCGTGAACGTGCAGCGGGTAGCCGTGCACCGGGTGTTCCGTCATCCGTTCGGGCACCATGCCGAGCTTGCGGATGACGTTCTCGGAGGCGTTGTCACCCACCCGGTTGATGGTGATGACGCGGTCCAGACCGCGGTCCTGGAGGGCGAACTCCAGTGTGGCGTGGGCGGCTTCGGACGCGTATCCCTGGCCCCAGAACTGTGAGCCGATCCGCCAGGTGAGCGCCACGGCGGGCATCACCTCCGGCAGGAACTCCGGCACGGACAGTCCCGTGAAGCCGATCAGTTCGCCGGAGGCCAGCAGCTCGACGGCGAAGAGCCCGAAGCCCTCCTCGTCCCACTCCTCCTCCCACCGCTCGATGTCCTCGGCGGTGCTGTCCAGGTCGCGCACCGAGCCGTCGTCGATCCAGCGCATGACCCTCGGGTCCGCGTTGATGTCCGCCATCGGCACGAGGTCGTCGTCGTGCCAGTCGCGGAGGAGGAGGCGGGGCGTGCGGATCTCGGTCATGCGGGCCATTGTGCCGAAGGCGAGGGCTTGATCAGTAATCCGGCACTCGCTCGCGCTGCCATTCGGGAACCGCAAGGCGCCAGGCCGCCCGCACCGCACACAGCGCTGTCCGACTGACCGTCGCGTCAACTACCCTGCGACTACCCTGCGTTCATGGCCGACCTGCGCGAGCTGCATTCCGTGAGTAACGTCCGTAGCGCAGCGGGCGATGTTGCGTTGCTGCTGTGGGCCGCCGCGGATCTGACCCACGGCACGCGTGTTTTTTCCGTGGGCGAGGCCACGGCAGTGGCGGCACCGGGGCTGTCCTGCCGCGACCGGCTTGCCCTCACCGGCCCTGCCGAGGACGCCTCGGTCCTGGTCCGTGCGGTGCTGCCGCAGATCGGTCCCACGTTCCGCCCCATCGGTGACGAGAAGCTGATCCGTGACCTCGTGACCCGGGTTCCAGCACTGGAGTTCGTCGATGCCTTCGGATGGATGCAGATCGACACGGCCACGGGCCGCTGCGGCGCGGCCACGTGGCTGACCGCGTCGGATCGTGCCGACATCGCCGCACTGCTGGATGAGGCGTTTCCCGACTCCTATGCCCGCCCCGGCCGGTCGGGCGTGCGCCGCTGGGCAGGCGCTCGTGACGAGTCCGGAGCACTGCTGGCCTGCGCCGCCGACGCCTGGAGCGCACCGCACGTCGGATTCCTGGCCGGCGTCGCCACCGCCCAACAGGCACGCGGGCGTGGCATCGGCGCGGGCGTGTGCGGCTTCGTCCTGGACAGCCTCGTCGCCGAGCACGGCGTGGCCGCGTTGATTGTGGACAGCTGGAACACCGCCGCCGTCCACCTCTACCGCGGCTTTGGCCTGTCATGGCGCCCCGCGGCAGCCGCCCGTGTCACGGACCACTGAAGGCCTGGTGGCACTTCCGCCGGCGCCTTCACGGGTCCCGTCCCGCCGGTTCAGGAAGGCGCGCCGCCGAGGATTTCCACCTTGCCGGTGACGAGCGAATAGTAGGCGCCGACCACGGCGAGGGCGCCCTTTCTCACGAGGGGTGCGAGGGCTGCGTTGGAACGCAGGTGGGCGGCGGTCAACGTGACCTGGGCGCGGGCCATGGTCTCGACCGGGTCCGTGCCGGCTTCCCGGGCTGCCTGATGGTAGGCCGGCCGCAGAGCCTCGACGATCGCCTGCAGGTTTCCGGGCAGGGGTTTGCCGTCACGCAGGGACGTGTACGCCGCCTTGACGGCGCCGCAGCGCTGATGCCCGAGGACCACGATGAGCGGGGTGCCACTGGTCATGGGCCCGTACTCGACGGAACCGGTGACCACCGGGCCGACCGCCTCCCCACCTGTGCGCATCACGTAGAGGTCGCCCAGCCCGGTGTCGAAGAGGAGTTCAGGCGCAACCCGGGAGTCGATGCACGAGAGGATCGACCCGAAAGGTTCTTGTTCCTGGGCCACGAACTCACGCCGGTTCGGATCCCGGTCCGGGTGTTGAAGGTCTCCGCTCACCCAGCGCGCGTTGCCTTCCATCAGTCTCGTGAATGCCGCGGAGGGTGTGGTCGGGCGAGGCGAAGCGGTGGCTGCGGCTGCGGTCGTGGCCGCCGACGGAGAGACCCGCGCCGCCGACGAGCACCCCGTGAGCGCGGCGGTGGCGCCCGCGAGCCCGCCGGCGATCAGCGCTCTACGATCCAGACGTCCTGCTCTGTCCATCGGTCGTTCCCCTAGATCCCGCTCAGACCCGTCCCTGTGTCTTGACCAGGGAAATTGTTCAGTGTGGTGGGGATGGCGCGGAGCAGGCGCAAGCGGGCGGGCGTCACGTTGCCACGGACGGCCCACAGGCGGGTTCGGGCGGGTACTGAGGGACGTTCCAGGGGACAGTGCAACCGGGTGGGTGTGTCGGCTCGGGCGCTCCGGAGCGGTGCCGGACTGGGAATTCTCGGGCGGCATGGAACCTCTGTACGAGCTGTACCGTCGCGGCGACGATCAGCAGTTCGCGCGACGTGGAAACCTACTCAAAGGTGCCGATCACGCAGTGACGCGCCACGTACCCCTTCTTTCCTGTCGACAGGGCGACCGGAAGCCAGTCCCTGTACACGTGAGCACCCCTGTAGCAGCGGTAGGCCGGGCCCCTGACGTACGAACCGCAGTTTGTGGTCTGGTGCCAGCACCAGGCCCCATCTGGGGCGTAGATCGTCTCCTGGACGAACTTGTCGCCCGGCCGCAGGTGGACATTGACGTGGGTGAGAACGTCTGCGAACTGGCGAGGGGGACGCCTTTTCTCGTCGCGGGGCTACGGCTCTACCTGGAACAGCACGGCGGCCGGACCTTCGAGGGCGTCGCCGTCCGCGTCGCTCAGCGTGTCCTCGCGCCGGTCGCGGCGATCTGGCACAACCGCAAGACCTGACAGCCGGCCTTGACGAGTCATTCCGATGTGATCAGTGGTCGTAGGCGATCAGGGAGAGACACCGTGCTGCCCCCACGCGCTACGACAAACTCGCCGTCCGCTACAAGGCCACCGTCCTCGTCGCTGCCATCAACGAGTGACTGACCCTCGGCCGTCACGGGGTGGGATCCACGTTCCACGTCGCGGGCAGATCGCTGCCACAGAACACGCAGACGAAGTCGTCCTCGCGCACGATGTTGTGCTCCTGGCAGCCGGGACACCGCCGGAAAACAACCTCGTGGCTGAAGCCGGAAGGCCGCCGAAGCCCAACAGCGTCCAAAGCACAGGCGACCTCCGGCCAGGAGCCGACGTCCGGGCAGTACCCGGTGGACTGATTGCTGACCCCGCTCACCGTCCACCGGTCCGCCTCGTGCATGAAGCTGATCTCGTCGGCACCCAGAACCATGTCTCCGCCAGCACAGGCCACGTGCTCGCTTCGGCGCGGCGCCAGCCGGAGCACACCATCCATTCCGACCACGAAGATGAACGGTTCGACCAGCTCCGCCGCCGATTGCTCCACGATCCAGCCATCGAAGTCAGCCGCCGAGCCGACCCGACGCCCGCCGTCACCAGGCAGGACCGCAGCCTTCAGCTCGACCGGTCCGACATATCGATAACTCCGCCCCCGCCCAGTCACGTCAGCCAACCTAGAGGACTTCCGGCACACGCCCTGGCAGGAGGGGCCAGACCTCGGTGGGACCGGGAGGACGGTCGCCTCCGGCGTCCGGAGGGGTGGACAAAGCCTCACCGGGGCTGACCGGGCACTGCACCGGGCTGGCCGCCCCTCCCTGAGGAGCGCCGTCGGCAGCAAGCCCGGCAGGTGGCGCTCACTGGGCCAGCGAGAAGTAGCTCTCCTCCTCCTGTGTGAAGTGCAGGCGGAGGACGGTGTGCAGTCCGTACAGGCAGGAGCGCAGATCGTCGAGCTGGCCGGCTGAGAGGGCGCCATCGTCGCGGGCCAGTTCCAGGTGGGTGGCGATGCGGCGGGAGAGGCGCTCGATCTCGGTGTGGGCCCGGCTCATGGTGGCCGTGGCCTCCGGGCCGCCGAGGGCGGCGGCGAGAGCGGGGTAGAGCTCGTGCTCCTCGGCGTACTCGTGGGGGAGCAGGCGCTCGGTGAGCAGTCGGTGCGCCTCCTCGACGGCCGCGAGAGCATGTGGGCCGGGACCGTCGGAGAGGCGGTCGGCCGCGCTGTGCACCGCTTCGAGCACGTCCTGGAGGTCGTCGTGTTCCGCCGCGAAGCGGTGGACGAGCGCCTCGGCGGCGGGTGTCAGCGCCGGCCGCATGGCCTGGTCCACGCGCAGCGCGCGCAGCGCGTTGAGGATGACAGCGACGTCGATGGCCTCCTGGAGCACGGCGCCGGCGGCGGGCGGCAGCAGGCCGAAGGCGGCGGCGCCCATCGCGGCCAGCGACATCGCCATCCCGCCCAGGGCACTCTGCACGGCGATCCGCCGCGCCCGTACGGCGATGAGGACGGCGTCGGCGAGCCGGTCCACGCGATCGGTGGTCAGCACGATGTCCGCGGCCTGCGACGCGGCGGTGGAGCCGCGCGCGCCCATCGCCACACCGACGTCCGCGGCGGCCAGCGCGGGGGCGTCGTTCACGCCGTCGCCCACCATGACCGTGACCGCGCGTTCGCGTTCGGCCCGGACGACGGCGACCTTTCCGGCCGGGTCGAGCCCGGCGCGGACGTCGTCCAGACCGAGGACGGCGCCCACCTCGTGGGCCGGTTCCGGGCGGTCGCCGGTGAGCATCAGGAGCCGTTCGATGCCGGCCGCCCGCAGATGGCGCAGGGTGCGTGGGGCGTCGTGGCGCAGGGGATCCCGCAGGAGCACGGCACCCACCGGGCTGCCGTCGACGGTCAGCCAGGCCACGGCGGCGCCGTCGAGAAGCGCGCGGTTGTCCGCTGCCCTCGCCCAGGCCTGGCGGGCGCCGGACCCGGACCCGGCCCCGCACCCGCCGAAGCGGCCGACGGACACCCGGCGCCCGTCCACCGTGCCCGAGGCACCCCGGCCGGGTTCCTCGGTGACATGGGAGGGGAGCGACAGCTCCAGTTTCCGTCTGCGCGCGGTGTCGACGATCGCCTCGGCCAGGACGTGGGGCGAGTACTGGTCCAGCGACGCGGCCAGCCTCAGCACCTCCGACGGCTGCCACCCCGGCGCGCCGGCCACGTCGAGGACACGGGGGCGGCCACGGGTCAGGGTGCCGGTCTTGTCGAGCAGCAGAGTACGGGCCCGGCCCAGATTCTCCAGGGCTCCACCGTCGCGCATGACGACGCCCAGGCGTGAGGCGCGGGAGATCCCGGAGACGATGGCCACCGGCGCGGCCAGCAGCAGGGGACACGGGGTGGCGACCACCAGCACGGCGACCGCACGTACCGCCGAGCCACTGAGCAGCCAGGTCAGTCCCGCCACTGCCAGGGTGAGCGGAACGAACCAGGCCGCGCAGCGGTCGGCCAGCCGCACCACGGGCGCGGACTCGGCCCCCGCCTGCCGGGCCAGCCGCACGATGCCGGCGTACGTGCTGTCCCGCTCGGTCGCCGTGGCCCGCAATTCGAAGGCACCGCCGGCGTTGACCACCCCACTGCGGACGGGCTCGCCCGCCGCACGCTCGACGATCAGGGACTCGCCGGTGAGCGCGGACTCGTCGAGACCGGCCACGGCGTCGCCCTCCACCCGCCCGTCGACCGGGACGACCTCGCCCGGACTCACGACGAGCAGGTCACCCACGGCGATGTCGGCCAGCGCGATCGTGGCGACGCCGCCCGCTGTCCGGCGGCGCGCCGAGCGGGGCGCATGCTCCAGCAGGGCACGGAGATCGTGCGAGGCCCGGCGCTGGGCCGCCGCCTCAAGGGTGCGGCCGGTGGCCAGCATCAGCGCGATGAGCGCACCGGCCAGGTATGCGTGGACGGCGAGAGTGCCGCCGAGAGCGAGAACCGCGATCAGGTCGACACCCGTACGACCGTGGCGGAGAGCGGCGACCACCCAGCCCACCGCGGGTGGGACCGCCGACAGGGTGCCCAGGCCCCAGAGGAGGTCGGCGAGGCCGTGGTCGCCCGCGAGCCAGGCGGCACCTCCTGTGATCAGGGACGTTGCCGTGACGGCCAGGAGCGCGGACTCCAGCCGTGACGGGGCGAGCGCTCCGGTCACGGAGCGGAGCTGTGAGGCGAAGGCGGAACGGTTCATGTCCCCTTCTGTTCGTCCGACACCGCTGTCCGGGGCCCGGCTCCCGTCCGTCACATCCCGGTGGATCGGGCACATCCCGGTGGATCGGGCCCGTGCCAGGGGACGAACGGTCCTGCCGCCAGTGCCGAACAGC
Organism: Streptomyces sp. NPDC048297; assembly: GCF_043201585.1. Taxonomy (NCBI): domain Bacteria; kingdom Bacillati; phylum Actinomycetota; class Actinomycetes; order Kitasatosporales; family Streptomycetaceae; genus Streptomyces; species Streptomyces sp. NPDC048297. The sequence continues at coordinate 2,645 of NZ_JBICZA010000004.1, read as the reverse complement.
AGAGGTCGCGGCCCGGGTACCCCTCTCCGTCTCGCCGACGCGCGCGTACCCGCTCAGCCCCGCTTGACCGAGCAGCTGAGCTGCCGTACCCCCGAGGACCACGACGCCCCGGGAACCACAACCGAAGATCCCCGAACGACGACCGTGCCATCCGTAGCGTGAGAGCGGGCACTCCACGGGACGCGTCCCGACTTCAGCCGAACAGGGTCTGCACGCGGATCGTCTCGACGCGCCGCCATGTGCCGCCGGGGAGCAGCAGCCAGTCGCCGGCCGTGCCGCGGGCACTCCAACGGGCCGAGCCGCCCGTCGGCCGCGCGGCCGCGATCCGCGACGGCAACCGGGCGCCGCCGTCGGCGTGTTCGGCCACCCGCCCGGCCCGCTTGCGCTTGCTCATCGATCCCCTCCGTCCGTCCGCGGGCCACGGCCCTGATTCACCCAGCATCCCTTCCGAACGGTGCGGCACACCGGGGCCGATCGGCTCTCACGAGGGACGGCCGGACCATCGGCGGAGTCCCTCGGCGTGAAACCGGTGCCCGCGTTCGGCGTCACCAAGGGCCGAGGCACGACCACCACGGCCGGTCGGAGCGTGGCCGGATGCCGAAACCGTACCGGTGCGCAAGCGAGGAGGGTGAACGCGGAGGCGGCGAGCGGCGTCGCCGCGAAGAGACCGGCGAACTGTGCGCGCCGCCGCCTCACCTGCGCCCGGCATGCGCCGGGCAGTTCGCCGGGGCCGTGGTGGGCCGCCGCATCAATCCGTACCGGCGGGGTTACGGTCGGGCGGATGCGAGGCCCAGGCGACGGCGTCGTCGAGTTCGTCGTACCCGAACTGCCGTACTTCTGCCTGGACGAAGTGGTTCGCGAAGCGAGGCACGAGTCCGGCGAGCCTGCTGTCGACCGCCAGCGCGATCCTCCCGACCACTCGATGATGGTCGCGGACGAAGCGCACATGCCGGAGCAGGCTTGCGATGTTCTCCCACCCTGGGAAGGCGCGCGCGTGCACCACGACACCGGCCAGGGTGTCATGGGTGGCGAGCCAGCTGTCAGCGGTATGCGCCAGTGCGTCGAAGTCCTGTGCGCGCAGGGGCAGTTCGACCTCGACCACGAGAACCTTGGACTCCGGTAGGAGCTGGTGGGACACGCCGGGCCCCTCGGGCAGGGAGACGAGCCAGCGCAGGGCCTCCTCACGCTCCTCGCCGCCGAAGACGCGTACGGGAAAGGGCATCAGGAAGCTCGTGAGCCCGGTCGACTCCCGGATCCAGCCGGTGTCGGTGACGACCGCGCATCCCTCGAACAGGCGCATGGCACCGATCCCGACCTTGAGATCCTCCCACCCGGCGGCCGGGGTGAACGACCGGAACTCCGGGCCGATCTCCGACAGGAGCCGGATGCGGCGGCCTTCCTTTCGTGCTTCGTCGATGAGCGGTTCGATCACCGCCTTGTAGTCGTCCTTCGTCACCGTGCCGATCGCCTTGATCGCGTCGATCCCGGGGGGCACGTCCTGGGCTCTCTCCAGCATGCCGTTCCCCTCTCACTGTCAAGATCAACTCAACTCAGACCGCTGCTTTCCTGCCATCCCTCCCTGCCGTCCCATCGTGAATCCCATCGTGACAAGATGCCGAGTTCTCCGCGACCGCGCCCTTTCCATGCGCCGCAAGGTCCCCACATCGCCGGTACCGACCTGACGAGCGCGGCGGCGGTGAGGACGCCGGAGACGTGCAGGGAGCCGGCCGAACCCGCATATCTGTGGATCGGTGCCCACCCCTCTGGCCCAAGCAACGGCGCACCGGGTTGACGAGGAACTCATTCGATCAAGTGGAGGACGCCTCCGCTCCTTGAGGATCGCAGGACCGTCCTGATCTTCTCTGGGGGCGAGATCCGCCACCCGGAGGAGTCAGAATCCGTGCGAATCAACCGTCTCTCTGCCGCAGCAGTCGCCGTGACAGCCGCCGCCTTTGCCCTCACCACTGGGGCCGTCGCAGGAGCTGACACCGGCCCTGGGCAGCACGGAACGCCGGCAAGGCACCACGCCCCGCCGAAGCCGGCCAGTGAGTCGGCGCGGTTGGCCCGTGCCATTCTGAACGACAAGGGGATCACCTACGCGGGTGCGCATGCGAGCGGCAGCGACCGCGCCTCTCTCCCGCGGCAGAACCTGGTCGACACCGCCAACGAGCACCTGGCCAAGACCAGTCCGTGGGGTCACAAGAAGGGCGCGCGGGTCGCCCTGAACCCACGGATGCTAGTGTTCTGAGTCGGGAATTCTGTTCAGATAACTGGCGAGGCGTTCGAGGATCTCGTCCGCGGTCTTCGTCCAGACGTAGGGCTTCGGGTCGGTGTTCCAGGCGGCGATCCAGCTGCGGATGTCCTTTTCCAGGGCTTGGACGGTCCGGTGGACGCCTCGCCGTATCTGCTTGTCGGTCGGTTCGGCGAACCATCGCTCGACGAGGTTCGGCCAGGACGAGCCGGTCGGTGTGAAGTGCAGATGGAACCGGGGGTGGGCCAGCAGCCACTTCTTGATCGCGGGGGTCTTGTGGGTGGCGTAGTTGTCGCAGATGAGGTGAACGTCCAGGGTGGCAGGCACCTCTTTGTCGAGCTTGATCAGGAACTTCTTGAACTCCTCGGCCCGATGTCTGCGGTGCAGGGAGCCG
>NZ_JBICZA010000003.1:335543-342603 GCF_043201585.1 Streptomyces sp. NPDC048297 | reverse complement strand
ACGCTCGGCTGGGAAACCCCAGCCGAGCGTCTGCATAAACTGCTCGCCGTCTGACACAACCGATCACGTGTTGCGACGATCCCTAGAATCCGCCGGTGACCGTCGGGGGCCCTTTCGCGTACGAGGGCGGGGCGGGGCGGGGACGGTTACAGGGACGATCTGAGTACACGTCATACGAGGTCCGGTGACGTGGCGAGGACGTGGCCCACCCGTACGTTCCAGCGCCCCGACCGGCCCGTGAACTCCGTCGCGGTGAGCGGTGGGACGTCGACACGCCAGAACGCGGACATGGGCGCGCCCAACACATGTGCCACCACGGCCCGTACGACCTCCGGCTCCACCACGGCGACGGTCCGGCCGTCCGCCGAACCCGCCGTCTCCCACCACCGGACGATCCGCGCGCACAACTCTCGTACCGATTCCCCGCCATGCGGTGCGGCATCAGGGTCGGCCAGCCAGCGTGCCACCGCCTCGGGCTCCTCGGCACCGACCTCCTCCAACGTCCGCCCGCGCCACCGGCCGACGTCCAGGCCCGAGAGGTCCGGCGGCTCCGAGGCGTCGAGGCCGAGCGCCGAGGCCGTCTCCCGGCAGCGCACGCTGGACGAGGCGAAGGCCCGCTCGGCGGCGCGCAGGAGCACGGCCGCCGATCCGGCCCGCGCGCCCGCGCCGTCCTCGATCGAGTCACCGTCGTCGAAACGGGCCCGCCGCAGCGACGGCGTGATCGCCGGGGAGATGAGGGTGACACGGCTGGTCACGCGGTTGCTCCTTCGGGAGCCGTACGGCGGGATCCGTACGGTCGAGTCCGTACAGCTGAGTCTGTACGACAGTACGCCCGGCCCGGACACCGGGGATCACCGTGTCAGCGGGGATCACCGTGCCAGGGGAGCCAGGGGAGCCAGGGGGAGCGGCCTCGTAGTTCCGCCTACGCTTGAGATGTCCGGCGGTGCGTCCCAGGCCGGAAGACGGTGACGTCCATGCGGTACGTGTCGGTGAGTGCGCTCAGCCATCCCGGGCTGCTCCGCGAACGGAACGAGGACAGCCTGGTGGTCGGGCCGTGGACCCTGTGCGCCACGGTGACCGCGAACCCGCAGACCCTGGTCTTCCCGATCGGGACACCCCTGGTGGTCGCCGTCGCCGACGGGCTCGGCGGACATCCCGGCGGCGACGTGGCCAGTGCCCTGGTCGTGCGCCGGATCGCGTCCGTCGGCCCCGCGCTGAACAGCGAGGACGCCCTGCGTGACGCCCTGGACGCCTGCAACCGCGCCGTCCACGAGGCCGCCGGCGTCGACGCGGGAGCCGGGTTCGCGGCCATGGGGACGACGGTCGCCGGCACCGTCGTGAAGCCCGGTTCGCTGCTGGTGTTCAACGTGGGCGACAGCCGCGTCCTGAAGGCCTGCGACGACGGGCTGCGCCAGGTCAGCGTCGACGACAGCCCCCCGCTCGCGCCAGGACAGCGCACCACGTCCATCGTCACCCAGTGCCTGGGCGGCACACGCGTGTACCGGGCCGTCCGCGCCCATGTGACGGCCGAGCCCCTCTCGCCCGGCGCCCGCTACCTCATCTGCACCGACGGCCTGACCGACCCGGTGCCGCCGGAAGCGCTTGAGGAGATCATGCGGGAGCCCAACGACGGCCGCGCGGCCTTCCTCCTGTGGAAGGCCGCCATCGAGGCGGGCGGCCCGGACAACATCACGCTGGCGGTCGTACGCATCGCGGACGAATAGGAACGCATGAACGCATAGCGGAGGCAGGGACGAGGGTCGCGGGAGCGCGGGGACGGGGTCTGTCGGGGACCGCCTACCCTTTAAGGCATGACCAGCAGCAGCGACCGGAGCCCCGCGGTGGACGTTCAGGCACCCAAGACCTACGAAGTTCGTACCTACGGGTGCCAGATGAACGTCCATGATTCCGAGCGATTGTCCGGGCTGCTCGAAGAGGCCGGGTACGTGCGCGCGCCCGAGGGTTCGGACGGGGACGCGGACGTCGTCGTGTTCAACACGTGCGCCGTGCGTGAGAACGCCGACAACCGGCTCTACGGCAACCTCGGCCGGCTCGCGCCGAAGAAGGCCTCCCGGCCGGGCATGCAGATCGCGGTCGGCGGCTGCCTGGCGCAGAAGGACCAGGACACCATCGTGAAGAAGGCGCCCTGGGTGGACGTCGTCTTCGGCACGCACAACATCGGCAAGCTGCCCGTCCTGCTGGAACGCGCGCGCGTGCAGGAGGAGGCACAGGTCGAGATCGCCGAGTCGCTGGAGGCGTTCCCCTCCACGCTGCCGACCCGGCGCGAGAGCGCGTACGCGGCCTGGGTGTCGATCTCCGTCGGCTGCAACAACACCTGCACCTTCTGCATCGTCCCGGCGCTGCGCGGCAAGGAGAAGGACCGCCGCACCGGCGACATCCTCGCCGAGATCGAGGCCCTGGTCGGCGAGGGCGTCTCCGAGATCACGCTGCTCGGCCAGAACGTCAACGCGTACGGGTCCGACATCGGCGACCGCGAGGCCTTCAGCAAGCTGCTGCGCGCCTGCGGGAACATCGAGGGCCTGGAGCGCGTCCGTTTCACCTCCCCGCACCCGCGCGACTTCACCGACGACGTCATCGCCGCGATGGCCGAGACGCCGAACGTGATGCCGCAGCTGCACATGCCGATGCAGTCCGGCTCGGACACCGTGCTGAAGGCGATGCGCCGCTCCTACCGGCAGGAGCGTTACCTCGGGATCATCGAGAAGGTGCGGGCGGCCATCCCGCACGCGGCGATCACGACCGACATCATCGTGGGCTTCCCGGGCGAGACCGAGGAGGACTTCGAGCAGACCCTGCACGCGGTCCGCGAGGCCCGCTTCGCGCAGGCCTTCACCTTCCAGTACTCCAAGCGTCCCGGGACCCCCGCCGCGACCATGGACGACCAGATCCCCAAGGCGGTCGTCCAGGCGCGCTACGAGCGTCTCGTCGCCCTCCAGGAGGAGATCTCCTGGGAGGAGAACAAGAAGCAGGTCGGCCGCACCCTGGAACTGATGGTCGCCGAGGGCGAGGGCCGCAAGGACGGCGCCACGCACCGCCTCTCCGGGCGCGCCCCCGACAACCGCCTCGTCCACTTCACCAAGCCGGACGGGGAGGTGCGTCCCGGCGACGTGGTCACGGTCGAGATCACCTACGCCGCCCCGCACCACCTCCTCGCCGAGGGCGCCGTCCTCGACGTGCGCCGCACGCGCGCGGGTGACGCCTGGGAGAAGCGGAACGCGGCCGAGGCCGCCAAGCCGGCGGGCGTCATGCTCGGCCTGCCGAAGATCGGCGTCCCGGCACCGCTGCCGGCGGTGGAGAGCGCCTGCGGGTGCGACTGAGGTTCTCGGAGGCGTACCCGCTGCGGTGATCGGTCCGGTCGACGTGCCCCGGGCGGACTGACATTCGGCAGCCGCGCGGCGTTACGCTGCCGGTCATGCTTGTCGCCGCCGCAGTCTGCCTGTGCCCCCCGCTGCTCGTGCCCGAGGTCGCCTCGGGCGCCGCGCCCGAGCTGGACGCCGCGCGCGCGGCCTGCACCGACGCGCTCGGTGTGCTCGCCGCCTCCCGCCCGGACCGGCTCGTGGTCGTCGGCCCCGCCGGGCCGAGCGAACGTGGACGGCACCCGCAGGGAGCCCCGGGATCCTTCCGCGGCTTCGGCGTCGACCTGGACGTACGGCTCGGCACCCCCACGGACGCCGTGCCCCACCGCGAGCTGCCGTCCTCGCTGGCCGTCGGGGCCTGGCTGCTGGAGCGCACCGGCTGGGCGGACGCGCCGATCGAGGGGCTCGGCGTCGGAGAGGCCCTTGAGCCCGAACGGTGCGTCGAGACCGGCAGGGAGATCGCCGCCCGGGACGGCCGGGTGGCCCTGCTGGTGATGGGGGACGCCAGCGCGTGTCGCACGCTCAAGGCGCCGGGATACCTCGACGAGCGGGCGGAACCCTTCGACGCGCGGGTCGCCCGTGCGCTGGGGGCGGCGGACGTGGCGGCCGTCGCGGCACTGGACGCCGAGCTGGCGTACGAGCTGAAGGCGTCCGGCCGCGCGCCCTGGCAGGTGCTCGCCGGAGCGGCCGAGGGCGCGGACCTCGGCGGCGCGCTGCTGTACGACGACGCGCCCTACGGCGTGGGGTACCTGGTCGCGACCTGGTCATAGACGCCGGGTGGGCCGCGATGGACAATGCGGATAACGCGAACAACGCGGATAACGGCGACAAGAGGGGTATCGGGCACAACGGGGACGGCCAGGAGCAGTGGCACTCCCTGGCCGTCCTGGCCGTCCCTCGATGCGCGCCCTCCCGGTATACGTGGGGCGCGGGGCGCGGTTCCGCTTGCCGTTCAGGAGGCCGGGGGTGGCGGGCCCTCCGGCTGCTGGGTGGGGGCGGTGGCGTCGCCGGCGTGTGGACCCTCCTTGTGCGCCAGGCGGTCCATCGCCTCCTTCGCCTTGTCCGTTCCGGCGTGGATCTTCTCGCTGTACTTGCCCTTGGTGCGCTCGTCGACGGCGTGGGCGGCCTTGTCGAGGCCGTGCGTCACCTTGTCGCCGTGCTGGCGCGCGAGGTCCGACACCTTGTCCCTGGCCGGGCCGAGCTTGGCCTTCATGTTGTCCATCAGACCCATGGTCCACCTTCCCTCGCGGGACAGTCGTGTGCGGGCGTCCGCACCGGACTCGCTGTCGGCGGTCTCGTCCGCGGACGCCTCCGGGGGGTCGGGGGGTCGTGTCCTCGGCCGCACCGGCTCCGGCGGTCACCGGTTCCGCCACGACGTCGTCACGCCCGTCCCGGGCCGGGCCCCTTGCTTGCGTGACCCCGGCCGCCTTCTCCTCCGCCTCGGTCCCGGCCCGCAGTTCGGCGGTCCGGTGCCTCCCGTGTCTTCTACCTGCCGGGGAGCCCTGCAAAACGCCCGTATTCACTCCATACGTTACTCGTGCGGACGAAATCCCGCGTCACGCGGTGCGCCCGTTCGCGCCACCCCGGTCACCGGGTGAGGGCGCCCGCGGCGGCTCTCCGGGAAGCTCTCCGGGGAGCATTTCGGGCAGCTTTTCGGGCAGTGGCGACCGCACAGCGCGAGGGGCGGGCGTGAGGTTTGCGAAACTGGTGCGGTGAGCAGTGCATCCCTCGCCCCCCGTGTCATCGCCGTCGTCGGACCCACCGCGGCCGGAAAATCCGATCTCGGCGTGTTCCTGGCCCAGCAACTCGGCGGCGAGGTCATCAACGCCGACTCCATGCAGCTGTACCGAGGGATGGACATCGGCACCGCCAAGCTGACGCCCGACGAGCGCGGCGGTGTCCCGCACCACCTGCTGGACATCTGGGACGTGACCGTCACCGCCTCCGTCGCCGAGTACCAGAAGCTGGCCCGCGCCCGGATCGACGCCCTGCTCGCCGAGGGGCGCTGGCCGATCCTGGTGGGCGGTTCCGGGCTGTACGTGCGCGGTGCGGTCGACAACCTGGAGTTCCCCGGCACCGACCCCGAGGTCAGGGCCCGCCTGGAGGAGGAGCTGGCGCTGCGCGGCTCCGGCGCGCTGCACGCGCGCCTGGCCGCCGCCGACCCCGAGGCCGCCCGCGCGATCCTGCCCAGCAACGGCCGCCGTATCGTCCGGGCCCTCGAAGTGATCGAGATCACCGGCCGGCCCTTCACCGCCAACCTCCCCGGACACGACTCCGTCTACGACACCGTCCAGATCGGCGTCGACGTCGCCCGCCCCGAACTCGACGAGCGCATCGCGCTCCGCGTCGACCGGATGTGGGAGACCGGGCTCGCGGACGAGGTGCGCGCTCTGGAGGCGCAGGGACTGCGCGAGGGGCGTACGGCATCACGCGCGCTCGGCTATCAGCAGGAGCTCGCGGCGCTCGCCGGGGAGTGCACGGAAGAAGAGGCGCGCGCCGAGACCGTACGCGCCACCAAGCGCTTCGCGCGCCGCCAGGATTCCTGGTTCCGGCGCGACCCTCGTGTGCACTGGCTGAGCGGGGCGGCGGAGGACCGCGCGGAACTTCCGGAACTGGCTCTGGCGTTGGTCGAACGACCGGTCACAGCCTGATCACGTCATGGCATCGGGATGCGCCGCCGGTCATCGAGGCCTCTGACGCCGTGCCATCATCGAGCTTCGATCGACCAGTGGAGTCCTAGTTGGGAGGGCGCGTGGCGATGGAGGCCGGCCCTCGCGACACCGCACAGAGCGCCGAGCACGTCACCACCGACGGTGATGGCTCGCAGCCGGACGAGGACCGTCCGATCGAAGATCATCTCTCCGGTGAACGTGTCTCCGACGAGCGTCTGATCGAGGACGGCTTCACCGGCGACCGCTTTGCCGAGGACCGGTTTGCCGAGGACCGTTTCGGCGAAGACCGCCTCCCCGAGGACCGGCTGACCGACGACGGGCCGGACGAGGTCTCCGGCGGGGTGACCGCCGACGGGCCGGAGCCCGAGGAGATGTACGCGGGCGGACCGGAGGTCGAGGTCGAGCTGCGCCCGCAGCGGCGGCTGCGCATCTGGCAGCTCGCGCCCATCGTGGGCCTGGCAGCGGTCGGCTCCCTGATGTTCGCCTTCCCGCTCGCCTTCGACTTCGGGGACAGCGGCGCGGTCATCGCCATGCTGGGCCTGCTGATCTGCTCCTGCGCCGCCGGCTGGGGCATGATGGCCGCCCGCCGCGTGGGCTACACCTGGCCGGGCCTGCCGGCCCGCGGCTCGGGCCGCCGCGCGGACTGGCGGGTCGCGCTCGGCTACGTCCTGCTGGTCGCCGTGGTGGTCGTCCTCGCCGTCTGGCGCGTCGCAAGACTGCGCTGAGACACCCCAAGGGGCACGGAGAACCGCCCGCCCTGCCAGCCACGACCCGGCACTGATCCACGGCCTGCACTGCCGCATCGCCGCGCTGGCCCACGGCCCGCACTGCCTCACAGCCGCGCTGGTCAAACAGCCCGCTTCACCCTCAGACCGGCACTGATCCACGGCCCGCGCAGCCCCACGGGCCGACCTCCACCCACGCGACGCGACGGATCCAGCGGGCGTCACTCATCCGCATTCCCGCGCTGATCCACAGGCCGCGGTCCCGCAGAGGCCCGCGCTGGCCCAC